>DASPXJ010000043.1:0-9587 GCA_035637355.1 Gemmatimonadales bacterium | reverse complement strand
TTGCATGTGGTGCGGAGCCCCCAGCGTAGCGGAGGCCGTGTGGGCACAGGCGTACTAGGGTTCGATCCGGGATTGCTGCAGGCAATCGCGGATCGCATCGGAACGCCGGCGTACGTCTACAGCACCAATCTGATTCGCGCGCAGTACAACGCACTGCACGACGCGCTGCACGGCATCCGACACCGTATCTGCTACTCGGTAAAAGCCAACGGCAACCTCGGCGTGTTGCGGGTCATGAAACAGCTCGGTGCCGGCGCCGACATCGTGTCGGTCGGCGAGCTGCGACGCGTCCGCATCGCCGGATTCGATCCCGACGGCATCGTCTTCTCGGGCGTCGGCAAGACCGCCGCGGAGATCGAGGAGGCAATCCGCGCCCGCGTGGGCTTCATCAACATCGAATCGACCAGCGAGCTCGACGCTCTCACCGCGGTCGCCAACGACGTCAAGATGCCGGCGCGCGTCGGGATACGGGTCAATCCCGATGTCGCGATCGATTCGCACCTGTACATGAAGACCGGCGAGAAGACGGCGAAGTTCGGCATCCCCTTCGATGAAGTGGTCACCGTCGCGGGCCGTATCGCGGCCGAGCCGCGGCTCGTGTTGCGAGGGCTGGCGATGCACATCGGGTCCCAGATCACCGACGTGACCCCCTACCATCGCGGGGCGGTGAAGTTGATCGAGCTGGTAACGGCGATCCGCGCCTCCGGCATCACGACGCTCGAAGCACTCGACGTCGGCGGTGGACTGGGCGTCCGGTACCACAACGAGAAGGCCCCGAGTCCCCAGGCGTTCGCGGAAGCGGTCGTCCCCGCGGTCGGCGCCGCGGGATTGGGGCTGTTGTGCGAGCCGGGGCGCTACCTCGTGGCGAACGCGGGCGTGCTGCTGACCCGCGTGCTGTACCGCAAGCACGCGGGCGGCAAGGAGTATGTCATCGTCGACGCCGGCATGTCGGACTTCGTCCGTCCCAGCCATTACAATGCCCATCATGAGATTCTGCCGCTGCGCGACGGGAAGCGGCCCGAGGAAGTCGTGAACGTCGTTGGGCCGATCTGTGAGTCGGGTGACTTCCTCGCCCTCGACCGCAAACTCGTCTCCGTCGGGCCCGGCGAGGTGCTGGCGGTGCTCGGCACCGGGGCGTACGGCTTTGTGATGGCGTCGACCTACAACCAGCGGCCGCGAGCGCCCGAGGTCGTCGTCGACGGCGATCGCTACTACGTCGCGCGGCAGCGCGAGACGCTCGACGACCTCGTCAGAGGCGAGACGGCAGAACCCACCACGTGGTACAAAGCGTGAACAGCATCCTCATCCTCGACTGCGGTTCGCAATTCACGCAGCTGATCGCGCGCCGGATCCGGGAGGCGAGCGTCTACTGCGAGATTCATCCCGCCGCGCGCGGCACCGACCTGGCCTTTGTGCGGTCGTTTGACCCCAAGGGGATCATCCTGTCGGGTGGACCCAATTCGGTGTTCGACCCCGGCGCGCCGACCGTCGATCCCGCAATTCTCGATCTCGGCGTCCCGGTCCTCGGCATCTGTTATGGCATGCAGCTCGTGGCGCAGCTATCGGGCGGGAAGGCCGCTCCCGCCACGGTCCGCGAATATGGCCGTGCGGACGTCACGATCCGCGAGAACAAGGGTCTCTTTGCGGGATTCGAGCCGCAGGCCAGCATCATCGTCTGGGCGAGCCATGGGGACCGGATCGAGTCGCCGCCCCCCCATTTCCGGGTGACCGCGACGAGCGCCAACGCCCCGGTCGCCGGCATGCAGCACGACTCCAAGCCGATCTACGGCGTGCTGTTTCACCCGGAGGTGGCGCACACGCCGCGGGGCGGCGAGATCCTCCACAACTTCCTGTTCGATATCTGCGGCTGCACCCCTGATTGGACGCCAGGCCATTTCATCGATCAGGAAATCGGCCGGATTCGGCAGCTCGTGGGGGAAGAAGGACGCGCGATCTGCGGGCTGTCGGGCGGTGTGGACTCGGCGGTGGCGGCGGCGCTGGTGCATCGGGCCGTCGGCAACCGGCTGACGTGCGTGTTCGTGGACCACGGCCTGCTGCGGCGCGGGGAGCGGGAGCAGGTCGAGCGCACCTTTCGCGCCCACCTGGGGATCGATTTGCGCGTGGTGGACGCAACCCACCGCTTCCTCAAGGAGCTGAAGGACGTCGAGGACCCCGAGGAGAAGCGCCGCCGCATCGGGCACACGTTCATCGACGTGTTCGAGGACGCCGCCCGGCACGTCGAGGGCAGTGTCGGATTCCTGGTGCAGGGCACGCTCTATCCCGATGTCATCGAATCGACGTCGGCGACGGGCGGGCCATCCGCCACGATCAAGACGCATCACAACGTCGGCGGACTGCGACCCAACCTGCCCTGGACGCTGATCGAGCCGTTGCGCGAGCTGTTCAAGGACGAAGTGCGCAAGGTGGGGCGGGAGTTGGGGCTGCCCGCGGAGATCGTGGGGCGCCATCCGTTCCCCGGGCCCGGTCTCGCGATCCGGGTTTTGGGTCCCGTGAGTGAGGCGCGGTTGGACCTGCTTCGCCGCGTGGATGCGATTTATCTGGACGAGATTCGCGCCGCGGGTCTATACGACCAGATCTGGCAGGCGTTCGCGGTGCTGTTACCCGTCAAATCCGTTGGCGTCATGGGCGACGGACGGACTTACGATTACGTCGTGGCTCTGCGCGCCGTCACGAGCCGGGACGGCATGACGGCCGACTGGTACCAGTTCCCGCATGAAGTCTTGGGCAGGATCTCGAATCGGATTATCAACGAAGTGAAGGGAGTGAATCGCGTCGCCTACGACATCAGTTCCAAGCCGCCCGCAACCATCGAGTGGGAGTAGTCGCGCTAGATATTCTTTTCCTCGAGTAGGGCTAGGAATTCCGCTGGTTTTTGAAGCTTTGCCAGCTTGCCCGGTACGTCACCTTCCTTGGCGAACTGCGCGATCTTTCCAAGCACCGGCAGGTATTGGTTCGAGACTTCCAGCGGCGGGGCTACGATCAGGAAGAAGTCATTGACGAGCTGATCGTCGATCGCCTTGAAGTCGATCCCCTGTCTGCTGCGGCCGAACGCACAGCGCAGGCGGGTCACCACCAGCGAACGGCAGTGGGGGATGGCGATGTGCTGGCCGATGCCGGTCGAGCCGAGGGTTTCGCGCCGCTTCAGCATCTTGAACAGCATCCCCTGCGCCTTTTCGTCGAGCTTGAGCAGCCCGACGAGCTCCTTCAGCACCGCGTCCTTGGTGGTGCTCTGGAGCTCGAGCGTGATGGCATCTTCGGAAAAGAACTCGCGCAGGCGCATTCGCGCGCGAAAGGTAAATCTTGGTTGCTCCGTGCGCAACGCGCTATTACGTTCCAGCGCATGGACTTCCCGTACTCGGTCCAGCACGACTGTCCGCTCTACCTCGCCCCCATGGCGGGCGTGTCGGAGTCGCCGTTCCGGCAGATTTGCCGCCGCTACGGCGCAGACGTCGTCGTGTCCGAATTCATCTCGTCCGTCGGCATCTCTCTGGGCATCGAGCGGGTGCTGGCGGAAATGCGCTTCGAGCCGGTCGAACGGCCGATCGGGATTCAGATCTACGGGGCCGACGCGGGCGTCATGGCCAAGGCCGCCGGCATGGTCACGGAGCTGTTTCAGCCCGACTTCGTCGACATCAACTTCGGCTGCCCCGTGAAGAAAGTGGTCCGCAACAACGGCGGATCAGGGTGTCTCAAAGACATGACCCTGGTGCGCGGCATCATCCGGGCGGTACGCGAGGCCACGCGGCTGCCGGTGACGGTGAAGATCCGCAGCGGCTGGGACGAGACACAGCGTGATCCTGTGGAAATCGGGCTGCGTTGCGAGGAGGCCGGCGCGCAGGCGCTGACGCTCCATCCGCGGACCCGCACCCAGATGTATCAAGGAACCGCAGACTGGGATGAGATCGCGCAGCTTGTCCGGGCGCTCACGATCCCGGTCATCGGCAATGGCGACATCCGCACGCCCGAAGACGTGCTCGCGATGCGAAACCACACCGGTTGTGCCGGCATCATGATCGCCCGGGGCTCGTTCGGGAATCCGTGGCTGTTCGCGCAGGCGCGCGACCTGCTGGAGGGGGGGGGGCGCACCAAGCGGCCCGATCCGACGCCTGCGGAGCGGTTTGCAACGGCGCTGGAGCACGCGCGGTTGGCGTTACGGCTGCAGGGCAACACGCGCAAAACGGCGCTCGAGTTCCGCAAGCATTTCGGCTGGTATACGAAAGGCCTCCCCGGGGCGTCGGAGCTACGCCAGCGCCTGTTCGCGATCGAATCGATGGCAGAAGCCGAAGCGATTTTCTGCGACTATCTGTACGGATCTGCGAGATCTGCGGCTTGAACCTCGAGCGGCTGCCGTTCGCCACGATCGATCACCTCCGGCCCATCACCCAGGGGCATCAGGAGGTGATCTTTTGTCCGGGCAAGACGGTCGGGCAAGTCGTGGCGATCGCGGAGCGGCTCGAGACGGCGGGCGGGACGTTTCTAGCGACGCGTGTCGAGCCGGCGCAGTCGCAAGCGCTGGCGGCGCGGTTCCCGCGCGTGGAGATCAACGAGCTGGGCCGAACCGCGTACCTCCCGCCCGAACCTGAGCCGGCGCCGACGGGGCGGGGCACCGTGCTCGTCTGCACGGCCGGCACCAGCGATCTCCCGGTCGCGGAGGAAGCGGCGGTCAGCGCGCGGGCGCTCAAGAACCGCGTCGAGCGGCTCACCGATGTCGGCGTCGCCGGGATTCACCGGCTCCTCACCCAGACCGACGTGCTGCGCTCGGCCGGCGTCATCATCGTCGTCGCCGGGATGGAGGGTGCGCTGCCAAGCGTGGTCGGCGGGCTGGTGAAGGTTCCCGTCATCGCCGTGCCGACGAGCGTCGGCTACGGCGCTTCGTTCGGGGGGCTGGCCGCCCTGCTTGCCATGCTGAATTCCTGCGCCTCGGGCGTCACCGTCGTCAACATCGACAACGGATTCGGCGCCGCCGCGGCCGCGAGCCGCATCAATCACTCGTAAGCCGGCAGGTGCGCGGCGCTGGTTGGCGCTCGCGCTGCAGCTCGTCGGCATTGCGGCGATGGCGGCGGCTCTCGCTCGAGCGGAGGCCGCCCGTTCGTGGGTGATTGTCGCGGCGGCAGGCGGCGCCGCCGCCCTGCTCGGATGGACGATCCGCTTCCGCCCCGGCCGGTTGCGGCGGCGCGGACCTCCGGCACTCGATTTCCGTGAAACGCTCGACCTGTTGCGCCGCGCGCATAGCGCGCGCGGGGGATGGGTCGTCGGCTCCATGGAAGGCCCTGTCGCGGTCGCCGATCCCGACGTGGGGCCCGACGTCCTCGGCCGCGGCGAGGCGATTGTTCAATTGGCCTCGGTGGACGGCCGCGTGCACGTCGTGCGGGATGCCAACGAGACCTACGCGGCAGTGGGCGATTTCCCCTACGGTGGTGGTCTGCTCCTGAGCAGCCGCGCGAGCGAGACACGGATCGAGAGTGTCCTCGCCGAGCTGCGTCGCTTCCTCGCGGGGATGCGTCTTGCCGAGGAGCGGGCAGAAGGTCCGCCGAGTCAGCTGCTCGCGCGACGCCTGGCGCGGGTGGCGGGCGGAGGACAGACACTGGACGCCATCGCTCGAGCTGGTGCCGAGCTGGCGCAGCAATTGGTGGAGCGGGGCACCGCGATCGTCTTGGGTGCTGTGGATGGTGGCGCGCCGCGTGTGGTCGTGGTTTCCAGCGCGGCCGACCCGAGGCTCGCGGGTCGCGTGCTCGACGCGGATGCGCCCGCTGCACGGGCGATCGCCACGCGCCTGCCGGTCGTCGCGCGCGCCGGCGAGGATGTGTTTGGGGGAGGCGAGCCGGAACGGCGGCGGGGCGAGCGATCCGGCACGGCGTATCCGCTCGAGGACGGCAAGCTGGTCGTCGGCGCTCTTGTGGTATTCGGCACGCCGCTCGATCCCGATACGCCGTTGCTGGGACAGATGGGATCATTGCTTGCGGAACTGGGGCCGCGGCTCGCGGCAGCGAAGGCGGTGCATGACGCTGAACGGCGTGCCGTGCTCGACCCGCTCACCGGGCTGAGGAATCGCGGCGAATTTCAGCGCGCGCTGCAGGCGTATAGTGCGCAAAAACAACCGCCTCCCGCGACGCTCGTCTATGTGGACCTCGATCACTTCAAGCGCCTGAACGATACGCTCGGTCACGCCGCCGGTGACTCGGCGCTGAAGCACGTGGCGCGGGTGTTCGAGGAAGCGGTGCGCGATGGCGATCTCGTCGCACGTATTGGCGGGGAGGAATTCGCCGTGTGGCTGCCGCGAGCACAGGCGCGCGAGGGGCTGGAGGTGGCCGAGCGCATCCGCGATTCGGTGGCGGGAGCGATGTGGCATTGGAGCGGCACGCCATATCCACTCACGACGTCGTGTGGCGTGGCGGCATATCCGGAGCCGATCGGTGATGTGCTGAACCTGCCCGCCGCGGCGGACGCCGCGCTGTATCGGGCCAAGCAGGCAGGGCGGAATCGGGTTGAAAAGGCGAACCGCTCCGACTAGAGTAGGTTGTCGAGCATGGTGTCGGGGGCGACAGGCTTCGACGGGTTTGGCGAGGGTACTGTTGCGTGCCCAGGTTCTCAGTCACCTGGTAAATCAACTGGGAAACTACAAAAGCCAACTCTGAACTGGCTCTGGCTGCGTAAGCTTCGGCTTATGCACCTGCGTGAGTGGCAGCCCGCCTGAGGCGGCGCTCACGTATCGCAAAGTCGGGCTGGCGGCACCTGGGGCCTCAACGGGTGCCGCAAGAGATTCCAGAGGCTTGTCGCTACCAGGGCTGACCAGGCGCCGAGGTAGTGAGACCACCAAAGCCTAGTCTACGCACGTAGGAGCGGTATCGGAGTCATGCTCGGACCGGGGTTCAATTCCCCGCGCCTCCACTCGAAACATCACGGGAAACGGGATACGTGACACGGGAAACGTGGTCACGTGTCCCGTTTCTCGTTTCCCGTTATGGTCGCCGAGCTCCGAAGGTCCGCAGCTGACTCGTGGACGGCACGACAAGCCGCGGCGCAATCGGGAACGCGATCGCCGCGGATGGCTGAGGAGCGCGCGAAGCAGGCAGGATGGGGCGCTCGAATCGCCGCTGCGCTCCGTGCACCACGATCGGCAGGTAGTACGGCACGTAGACTGGCGCGGGGGCGGGCGCAGGGGGAACGGGCTGGTAGGCGACCTGGGGCACGCTGCTGATCGAGACGGCGGCGTTGGCCACGCCGCAGAACGAATTCGTCAGGGATGCGTTCGAGCAGTCGACCGCGGTTGTTGGGACCGCGGCGGGAGCCTCTGCGACAGCGGTCCCCCGCCGGACGCAACTGAGACAGACCAGCGGCTGGCGCGGCACCCGGCGCTCCTCCACGACACCCGCCCTCGTGTATGCCACGACGCCGAAGTCGTACGGACGCCCGTCTGTGACGCGGTCGGCGATGTCGAGCAACGCCGCGAGCGGGTCGCCGGCGGTCGGTTGCAGCAACAAGGCATTGTAATAATTCCATGTCGATCCGGTGCGCAGGGCCGCGAAGTCGAACGCCCACCGCGAGCGCACGGCGATGAATGTCGCCGGATTGCCTTCCGCGGTCGGTGGCAGCGGGATCACGACGAGCGTGTCGTTCGCCAGCATGGCGGTGCCGTCGTCGGGACTCGCGGGGAACAGCACCTGGATGCGACCGTTCGCGTCGACGTGCAGGACCAGCAGGTCCCCGGGCTGCCGCAGCGTGACGTAGAGCGTCGAATCGCTGCGCCAAACGCCCACCGGCTGGCGCGCGTGCGGCGTTTGGACCAGCAGTGCCGCTGCGAAGACAAGAGTGAGAACCATAGGCTCCTTCGTAGCCTACACCCCGGGTCGGGGGCGGAGAAGCCCCGGTCCTCGTGCTACTAAAGAACTAGTTGACAATTGGGAACCTGCCGGGTATAACTACTACAACACTAGTAGATGAGCGGAAGCCATGCGGATTGCCTTCACCGATCGCGAGCTGGACGTCATGAGCGTGCTCTGGGACCGCGAGACCGCCACCGTGGCCGAGGTGCGTGAGCGGCTCGCCGATCGGCTCGCGTATACGACCGTGCTCACCGTGCTCCGCACCCTGGAGCAAAAAGGCTATGTGGCGCATGCGAGCGAGGGCCGGGCACACCGCTACCGTCCGCTGGTCAAACGCGACGCCGCGGGTCGCAATGCATTGCGCCGGCTGGTCGACAAAGTATTCCAGGGCTCGCCCGAGCTGCTGATGACGCATCTCGTTTCCGACAAAAACTTGAGTGACGAGGAGCTGCGCCGGCTGCGCCAGCTGCTCGAAGCGCGCATCAAGGGAGGTGCCAAGTGATCGCCGTCTGGATGCTGTATTGCGTGGGAATCGGCTTGGCGTTCATGGTCGTGGGTCACGCCGTCGAACGAGGGCTTCACCTCGTCGGTCGGCCCACGCGCTGGGCGTGGATCATCGCGCTGGCAGGCTCGTATGCGATTCCGGTAGCGGCGTGGCTCCGGCCTGAGGCGTTCGCCACGTTTGCTGTACCCGTTCCGGCGGCGGTGGAATCATCCGGACGCCCGTCATTGTCGACTACCCTCACAACGTCCACCATCGTCCACCAACCTTCACGACGGCCCTTTTCTCTCACCGATCTCGATACGCCACTCCGGTGGGGATGGGGACTCGCGTCGATTGCGCTGGTGCTGGTGCTCGGCGTGGCGACGACCCGCTTGGTCTCGATGCAGCACCGGTGGCGGCGAGCGGCCGTCGATGGCCGGCACGTGCTCGTCTCACCCAATGTAGGCCCGGCGGTGGTCGGCGTGTGGTCGCCTCGGGTGGTGCTGCCCGAGTGGGCGCTGCAGCTCCCGGAGCGGGAACGGGAATTGATGTTGGTCCACGAGGAGCAGCACGTGCGCGCCGCTGATCCTGCGCTGATCGCCATGGGATTCGCACTGGTGCTGCTCGCACCGTGGAACGTGGCGCTTTGGTGGCAGTGGCGGCGCTTGCGCCTGGCGGTCGAAATGGATTGCGACGCGCGTGTGCTATCACAAGGCCGCTCGGCTCCTGCCTACGGCGAGCTGCTCTTCCGCGTCGGCCGGCGCCGGAGTCCGCAGATGGTCGGCATCGCGGCGTTCGGGGAGCCCGCGTCGTTTCTCGAGTCGCGCATTCGGCGCATGCTCGGGCGTACGCCGAAGTGGCGCTGGGCGGGAGCCGTTGCCGCGCTCGTCGTCGCGACGGGAGCAATGGTAGGTGCATGCGAAACGCCGCGACCGGTGGCGCCGCAGCGCACGACGATTGATGATCAACTCCGCATCCTGGACTCCGTCACCCCGGAGCTGCTGCGGAAGGTGGACTCGGTTTCTCCTGTACTGCTGCGAAGGCTCGACTCAGTCATGGCCGCGCGGCAGCGGCCGTGGGTCCGGGACAACATCCAGCGCTTGTTCCCAGCGCTCTTGGATCAGCCTGCTGGGCCGCCGATGGACGTGATCCTGGTACATGACGCGAGGCTGCAAGTCTCGCAGGGCGCTCTAGTGCCCCGCAGCAGCGAAGCCATCGATGCAGAAATCCAGAAGACCTTCAAGGGCTTCACGCCGTTC
>DASPXJ010000042.1:0-37032 GCA_035637355.1 Gemmatimonadales bacterium | reverse complement strand
AATAACGTCAGCGCGCGCCGCTCGCTCACTGCGGAACCGTCCGGCAGCCGCGCACGAAGTCGCGCTGCACGACCGACCGGTTATCGATGGCGCGGTAGAAGTCATCGAAATAGTCCAGCAGGCCGCGCACATCCCGCTCGCTGAGATCGGGGACGGCGCGAACGGCGGCGTACATCGAATCCTTCGCCGATCGGAAGCGGGCCAGGACCCCGTTCAAGATGGTGTCGGGCTGGCAATAGCCGCGGTACAGCCGCTCACGCACCGAGTGGATCGGGAGTGTTTGCGGGGGGATCGCGTAGGGCGCTCCGACCGCGCCGGAGTAGTCGAAATCATACGGCACCGCAAACAACGGATGCGGCTCCGCCTTCACGCTCACGATCGCGATGTTGTGGCGTGCCCAAACCGACCAGTCGGTGTTGCCGATGAGGTATTGAAAGACCGCAACCAGCGTCATGTACGATGGGTCCGTGACCAGGTCGTGGACCTTCGCGGTCTCCAGCACCTCGGCGTCGAGACGACCTGCCAGCTCAACGTCTGATTCGATCAGGAATCCGTAGCGCGTCACGGTGTCGTGGTGTGCCGAATCGAGATACGTGATGTGCGCGAGCCGCACGCGAAAACTGGTATCGGTGAGCGCATTGAACACCCGATACACCGCATACTCCCGCAGCAAGTTGCGCTCGAACGACTGCCCGCTCTGGCAATGCGTGACCAGCTTGAGCTTGTCCTGACCCGCGAAGGGCGTGTCCTCGAGCTTGTGACTCGGCAAATCAAGGCGAATCGGGGGGAAGCCGCAGCGTGTCAGCCGGAAGATGCCCCGCGTGCGCAGCTTGACGTTCAAGCTGCCCGTGTCCGGCGCGGTCCCGTACCGCAGCGTGGCGGGATGGTCCTTCTTCTGCTCGCCGCGATCGCGAAACAGCGCACGGAGATCTGTCTCCAATTGCAGCGTCAGAGGGGCATGGTCGAGGAACAGCCGCGAACCGGAGGTGGGGAGGGCCTGAGCAACGAGCAGGGCGGCCAGAACAAGCTGCATGGGGCGAAGCTACGTCGATACCCGGTTTCGGCCAGCCTCCTTGGCTCTGTAGAGAGCCTTATCCGCCGCCTGCACGACCAGGTCCGGCGATGAGTTCCGGTGGTTCCGCTCGGCCACGCCGATGCTCACGGTGATCGTGATCGCCTGGCGGGTCTTCCTGCCTTTCTCGGCCTTGGGCTTCACGCGGGGCCGGAACCGCCGGCGCATCGTGAAGTGACTCGTTTCCACCGTCTCGCGCAGCTCCTCGAGATGCGGCAAACACTCATCCTGGCCCTTGCCGGGGAAGACGAGCGCGAACTCCTCTCCGCCGTACCGGTAGGCGGTCCCGCCGCCCGGGGCCTGCGCCAGCCGCGCGGCGACCAGGCGCAGCACATGGTCACCCGCGTCGTGGCCGTACGTGTCGTTGAAGCGCTTGAAGTGGTCCACGTCCACCATGGCGACGCTGAACTGGCCGCTCAGCCGCGGCAGCGCCTCGTTCAAGGCACGCCTCCCCGGGAGCTCGGTCAGCCCGTCGCGGTACGCCATCAGGTACGAGGATTCGATCACCGCCACGACGAGGATCAAGCCCGCGGTCGCCAGCCACAGCTCCTGACCGGGTCCCGCGGCCGGCCATGACAGCACCGCGAACACCGCGGCGAGGCTGTAGAAGTAGCCGCGCACCGGCGATTGCGGCTCGCGGAACCAGGCCATGGCCAGCAACACGCCGATGGCGAGGAAGGCAATGATCGCGGGCTGCTGGACGGGGGTCCAGGCGGTGAAGCGGGCCGGCAGCAAGTGGGTCGTCAGGAACTTGAGACTCTGGACCGGAAACGACTGCGCGACAAATACGACGCACATCACCTGCACGCCGAGCAGGACCCAGCGCAGCAGGCCGGCCGCAGTGAGGGTGCCGCGCTCGGGCAGCAGCGCGACCAGTGCGAGGTTGATCGGGAGCAGGAATGCCAGGGCGTGGAAGTAGGTGCGGTCGCGCGGTGTGTCGAGGACGTTTAGGAGGACGTATTCCGTGAGCGCGAGCAGCGCGATCGCAAACACCAGACGCGAGCGATTGAAGCGCCAGCCCAGCAGCAGCGCGGCGGCGAGGACGGTGAAAGGGAACACGGTTGCCAGACCAGCGGCGGTGCCGCGCAGCGACGGCATCGTGACGAGCAGTGCCGCCGCGACGAGAATCGGCACTTCGGGCACGAATTTGGAAAAGAAGCGTTTCATTGGGCCAGTAACGGTACGTATCCGAACTGGAAGGTCAACTAGCGGATTTCACAGGGTCAAGCGGGTTGACCACCTGTGCGCGGACTGGCGATATTCACCCGCCCCGCCATGGCGGTATCGTCTAGGGGACTAGGACGGAGCCCTCTCAAGGCTCAAACACGGGTTCGAATCCCGTTACCGCTACTCGTTGCCCCCATCGTCTAACGGCTAGGACACCACTCTTTCAAGGTGGGAACAGGGGTTCGATTCCCCTTGGGGGCATTTTTGGGAACCTGGATTCAGGAGCCTGGATTCAGAGGTGGCACCCCAGGATCCTAGATCCCGACTCCTTACTCCTCCGCTTGATACTCCCGCTGTACGACGCAGTTGCCGCCTGAATTCTTTGCCGCATACAACGCATGATCGGCGACCAGCATCAGCTGCGCGCTGGACGCCTGCGCCGCATCGCGGGGCAGCTCCACCAGCCCGCCGCTCACGGTCACCATCGTCGAGGCATGCTCGACCAGATTGCGCCGAATGCGCGTGGCCACGATGAGTCCCGCGACGGCATCCGTATCCGGCAGGATGATGGCGAATTCATCGCCGCCGAGGCGGGCCGCTATGTCGGTGCCACGCAAGCTTTTCTGGATGGCCACGGCGACGCGGCCCAGCGCCTGGTCGCCCGCATGATGGCCCCAGCGGTCGTTCAACAGCTTGAGGCGATCGACGTCGACGAGCAGCAGTGAGAGCGGCGCCCCGTAGCGGCGGCAGCGCGCGATTTCCCGCGTCATCGTCGCATCGAAGTGGTAGCGGTTGAACAAGCCGGTCAGTGGGTCCGTCACCGAACGCTGCTCCAGCCGCTCGAGCGCCTCGTGCTCCACGATCGTGGGTGAGACGAGGTCGCCGCTGATGTTCAGCATGTAGTCTACGGCCGCGACGACGGCGCCGACGTTGCGCCCGAGGCGCGAGCCGAGGTCGCGGCGGTGCGCTTCGATCGCCGCCGCACGCTCGGCGGCTTCGGTCTCGCTCAGCCGGGCGTGGGGGAAGACGCGCTGCAGGGGCAGGGACCCGGCGTCCACGGCGACCGTGGCTCCGCGGCGGTCGGCCCCGGCGCGGCGCTCCAGCCCGCTGCGACGCTCGTCCACGGGGGGGGAGTTACCAGCCGATGGCATAGTTCGAGAGCTTGTTGTGCTGGAAACTCATGCCGTCTCCAGCAAGTCGTCGAGCTTGTCGATTTCCGCGCGTGCCGACAGGCGTTGGAACGAGGAGCGGGCGCGCTGGGCGGCGGCTTTTCCGGAGGTCGCGTTGCCCCGCTGGATCAGCAGGTGCGCGAGATCGCGCTCCGCCATCGCGAGCAGCAGGGGACGGCCGTGCTGGGTGGCGCGATCGATGACGTCGCGTAGCAGCGTCTCGGCGTCTTCGTGGCGTCCCGTGAGGGCGAGCGCGCCTGCCTTGATGCGCAGGTCTTCGGCTTCGCGCACGGGGTCCTTGAGCTCGCGGTGGGTCGCGACCGCGCGCTCGATGGCGGCCATCGCCTGATCAGCTTCGCCGCGCGTGACGTGAATTTCGGCGAGGCCGGCGATCGCCTGGGCGGTGAGCTGCTGGTCGCCCAAACGCTCGGCTTCGCGAATGGCGATCTGGGCGATCTCGAGCGCGCGGTCCAACTGGCCCTGCGCCCGGCACACCATACCGAGATTGTGGCGCGCTTCGGCGATGCCGCGGCTGAAATTCGCCTGCTCGTAGGCGGCGATCGCGCGCGTGTACGCGATGACCGCACGGCGGTAGTCGCCCTGCATGTTCGCGATGATGCCGAGATTGTTGGAGCAGCGGCCGACGGTCGCCTGGTCGTTATCGTCCGACGCCTCTTCCTGCGCGCGGGTGAAGAAGTACGTGGCTTCGTCGATGCCGCCGCGCTCCAGCGCGATGGCGCCGCACACGTTCAGCGCGCGCACTTCCATCATCCGGTCCTTGAGCGAGCGGGCACGCAGCTGGGCGACCATGGCCCACTGCTGGCCCACCTCGAGGCGGCCCAGCCGGCTGTGGGCGATGCCCAACAGCAGCGTGAGGATGGCCGACTCTTCCAACTCGTCCTTGGAGCGCTGCTCGAGATAGGTGAGCAGCTCGGCGTAGCGGCCGGCGTCGGCGTACTGCTGCGCCACGTGCAGGGGCGCGAGCGTCCCGCGCAGCTGGGTGGCAAACGCCTCGTCCCAGCCCTGATCGGCGAGCTTGCGGATTTCGCCTTCCGCCCCGATGCGGGCGAAGAGGCCCTTGGCGGACTGCGCGGCGGCCTGGGCTTCGCCCTGCCGGCCGGCGCGCCGCAGCAGCGTGGTCAGGTCGCGCGTCGCTTCGGCCTGGAGCAAGAGTCGCTCGTGGAGCTCGGCGCGGCCAATGACCTCGCGCAGCGATTTCTCGGCACGCTGCAGATTGTTCTCGGCCACGAGCACCAACGCCAACACGCGGAGATCCTCGGCCTCGGCGACGGGGTCGGGCAGCTGGCCCCGAATAACGCGAACCCGGTCGAGGTCGCGGCTCGCCAACTCCGGTTCGCAGCGCGCGGCCCGGATTTCGGCGCGGCCCCGCACCGTCGCGGCAAACAGCGTCTCGTCGTGCGCCGCTTCAGCGGCGGCGACGGCCTGGTCGGCGGTGGCGAGCGCCTTGTCGTAGGCAGCCTGCTCGCGGTAGGCGTTGGCGAGGTTGTGCTGACACTCGGCGACGCCCGCCTGCAAGCCCGCGCGGTGGAACGCCGCGGTGGCGATTTCCCACGATGCGATCGCTTCGGCGTGACGGCCGCGCAGATGGCTGATGATGCCGAGATTGTTGGACGCCCGGCCGGTGGTGGCATGGTCGCCGTCGCGGCTCGCGGCCATCAGGGCCTGCGTGCAGAAGTCGGCGGCGACGTTCAGGTCCCCACGGGAGAGGGCGATCGCGCCGCGCGCATTGAGCGCGTGACGCTCAACGCCGTGCTCGCCGCGCGTGCGCGCGCCGGCCAAGGCCAGGTCGATCCACTGGAGGCCTTGTTCGTGTCGGCCGAGCCGCGCCTGCGCGATGCCGTGGAGCAGCGCGAGGGTCGGGGTGTTTTCGAGCTCGCTCTGGTCGTGACTGCGCAGGAACTCGACCACCGCGGCATGATGCCCTGCGGCCGCGAGTGCGCGGGCTTTCACGACGACCGGTGACGCCTCCAGGAGGCGCTGGTCGCGAGGATTGTTGGTAAACATGCTTGGGCTCGGCCCCGCCTAGTAGCTAATGATCCAGTCTAGCAACTCTTCCGCGACTGCATACTCGCTAAAATGGGCCAAGCCCCAGGTGAACGACTTCTCGTCGAGCGACTGGGTCGCCGGGAGATGGGTCCACGGCTCGGAGGGTACCTCGCGATACCAGAGACCGAGCAGCTGCGCCTCGATCTTGGCATCGGTGCTATCCGCGACGCCGTCACCGTTCAGGTCACCGCCAGCTCCGTCATACCAGATCTTCAGCTCAGCAGGCGTGCCGAATTGGAGGCCGGTCGGCTCGAGCGATACGCCAATCTTCGTGGTGTCCACGTTGACGGTGATGAAGACCGAGTCACCCATCGCCAGCTCGCCGACGCCCGGAACGAACTGCGGGTCCGTGATGGTGAGCGTCAGGAACGGATGGACTGCGCTATCGATGCTGCTGGTGTAGTTGATTTGTACCGACCGAGCCTCGCCGCGCACCGCCCAGAATGAGACCGCGTACTGGTCAAGACTCAGGGGAGGTGTCAGGGCCGCCATTCCGGAGCGGCGCGCGCGAGACTCAGTCGATGTGAAGCCTGAAGTGTTACTGCCTGCCCACCGCAGGAATTGCGGAGCCGCGGGAGCTTTCACCGCTGTGGGTTGGTCCGCGCAGCGCGCTACCGACAGCGCCAGGGCGAACACCATGAGAGAGCGGCGCACGAACATGCGAATCTCCAAGGGCTGGGCGACTTGACTAGGGCAGTAGGGGATGTCAGCTTTGGGCCGGATTGGTCCCTGCTGACTCCTCTGGAATGACACGAAAGTAGGCCCATTTTGTCACCTGTCAAGCCCGAAACAGGACCGAAACGAGTCCCTGTAGCCGCGCGGTTGGCGGTGCTGCTGGACGTGTTCTCCCCGTGGGAAGGCATCTCGTTGAGCTACCGGCAGTTCGCTGCCGCGCTGGGCGGGGCCGTAACTGAGGCAGCCATAAAGAAATGGCCCCATCGGGAGAAATTCCCCGCCGACGTCGCCCGACTGATCGTGACCAAAGCGAAAGAGCTTGGCATCCCAGACGTTACGCTCGAGTGGGTCCTGTGGGGGGAGGGACAAGGTCCCAAAAAAGGAACCAAAAATGTCCCAACGCAGGGACCGCAGGCTGAACATCTGGAGTTAGCGGCGAGCATCGCGGAGGCGCTCCGGACCGACCTGGCCCACAACGAGTTCGCGCAGTGGTCGTCGGTCGAGGTACAGCGCACCGTGATTTGGTCGCTCAAGGATCTGGCCCGGCGGCTGTGGGTGCTGCGCTTCCCGATGGCGGAGACGTTCAAGCTGACGGATGACTGGGGCACGAAAATCGGACTGCCGACCCGTTCCCTTGCTTCGCCGCCGGGTCCTGATGAATTTTCCGCCGCTCCAAGGGCCGATAGCTCAACTGGCAGAGCAACTGACTCTTAATCAGTAGGTTCTCGGTTCGATTCCGAGTCGGCCCATGGCCACAGATCACGCAGATTTGCCGCAGATCCTCGCAGATCACAAAGAATGCATCAGCGCAGATCCGTTTAGATCAGCGAGATCTGTGGCCACGTTTGACATCCGGCCGCCCGGCCGGGAAGTTCTGCAGCGGCCCAACCATGCCCACCTTCTTCGAGCGGGTGCGTGCCGCTCTCGCGCCGAAGGGCTACCAGGTCGAACGCGAGCTGGGCAGCGGCGGCATGGGTATCGTCGTCCTCGCCCGGCAAAGGCGACTCGACCGGCTGGTCGCGGTGAAGGTGATTCGACCGGAGCTGCACACCGCGCTCGCGACCGAGCGGTTCGTCCGGGAGGCGCAAGCCCTCGCCAGCCTTCCCCACCCGCACATCGTGCAGGTCTTCGAAGCGGATGAAGCCGACGGTTTACCGTACTACGTGATGCAGTACCTCGACCGCACGACGGTCGAGACCCGGCTGCGCGCGGGTCCGATTCCACCACCGGAAGTCCTCAAGCTGGGCCGCGACTTGCTCGACGCGCTCGAGCACGCCCACGCGCACGGGATCGTGCATCGGGACGTCAAGCCCGCCAACGTGTTCTGGGACGGCGAGAACGCCGTCCTGGTCGACTTCGGCGTCTCGAAGCGGCTGGGGACGGGCGATAAGAAGGAAGAGCCGCTCACCGAGCCGGGCCGCCAGGCGGGGACCCGAGCCTACATGACGCCCGAGCAGCTGGCCGGGGAAGACGCGACGCCGGCGAGCGATTTGTATGCGGCGGCCCTCGTGCTCTACGAGTCGTACACCGCGCGCCATTGGCTGGAGGCGCAGAGCGCGCGGACGCGAGTGTGGCGCCGCGTGCCCTGGCTCGTGCGCGGCGTGTTGCGGCGCGGTCTCGCCTGGAAGGCCCGAGACCGCTGGCCCGATGCCGGGACGTTCAAGCGAAGGTTTTGGGCGACGCGCGTGCGCCGCTATCAGCTGGGCGCGGTGGGGCTGGTTGCCGTCGGACTGATTGTCGGCACCGCCGTCACCGGCCGCGCCAGCATGGAGGCATGGCCGTTTCAGCGCGCCGCCGGCCTGCGTCTCGTGGTGTCGGCATTCGAGCAGGAGTGTGGCGCGCCGGCAGATGCGGGGGAGCGGGTCGCCCGCAAGCTGGTGCGCGACTTGCAAGGCTACGCCGACTTCGCGGTCTCGGGTCCGAGCCGTGCGCCCTGGTTCCGGTCGCGCTCGACCGTGGTGGTGCGCGGTCAGGTGTGTGCGCAGGGCAACGCGGTGCGCGGCGAAGTCACACTGTCGGGAGCCTCCAATCCGACGATCGTCGCGCGCGCCGATACCGGTCGCCTGGATGCGCTCGCGGACACGCTCTCCTATGCCATCGTTCGCGAGATCTGGAACCGTGACAATCCGTTCGATCCCGCGTTGCCGACGAAGGCGCTGCCGCGCAGTGCGCGCGGGTTGGCGGCATGGCTCGTCGCGGAGCGACACTTTGCGCAGGCGCGGTGGGGCTCGGCGGACAGTGCGTACGCCGTCGCCGAGGCGGTCGACTCGACCTGCTGGCTCTGCTCCTGGCGCCACGCGGAAGTGGAGAAATGGCTCGGCCGGCCGTTCGACGAGACGCGGGCGGCACGCTACCTCAGCCACATCGATTCTTTCCCGCCGCACTATCAGGCGGTGATCCGTGCGTCTCGCCAACCGCTCGTCGCATCGCTCGCCACGCTCAAGGAAATCGTCCACCAGCGGCCCGGTTTCCTCCCGGCGCTGTTCATGCTGGCCGACGAGACCTACCACCGCGGGCCGCTGATCGGCCTTTCGCGACGCGATGCCATCCAGGCGCTCCAAGCCGTCGCCCGAGTCCGGCCCGATTTCCTTCCGGCCGCCGAGCATCTGACGTGGGCCCTCACCGCCGATGGCCAGGACAGCAGCGCCGCTGCGGCCTTCCACACTCTCGAACAGTCGGGTCCGCCACCCGATTCCTACTCGCAGGAAGTGCGCGCGCTCCTAGCTCTGGGTTTGGTGTGCCGCTTCGATGGGCGCTCGCGCTGCAGGCAAGCGCTCGACGCGGCGTTGGCGCAGACGGGGGCGCTGCAGTACCCGGATCTGGCCGCGGGCCCGCGGTACCTGATGACGTTCGACGCGCCGGCCGGCGCGGTGGATTTTGGACGGCGCTTCGCCGCCCAGGCGGACGCCCCGGCACTTGTCGAGTCCGGGTTGGTGGCCGCGCTGTCGGGCTACCTGGCATTGGGCCGGACCGATTCGGCCCGCGGCGCGGCGCAGGCGCTGCACGGACTGGGGCGTCCCGAGCTGACCGTGCTCCCCGCCGAGCTCGCGGGCGTGCTGCTGCTCGTCGAACCGTCCCACGGCGACGGACGCGCACAAGCGGAGGAGACCACACGCGCGCTCGTCGCGCACACGCGCTCGAGTGTCAGCACGGCGGCCACGCGACGGCGCGCCGCCTGGCTGCTGGCGCTGCTGGCGCGACGCTGGGGGGGGGGACCCTCGGATTCGGCCGCGTACCTCCGGCTGCTGGACGGCGAACGTGGTCGCCAACCGCTGACGACGCTTTTGGCCGCAGATGCCGCGGCACGCCAGGACCGACCTCTGGCGGCTTTGCAGCTGACTGATGCCCTCACGTCGCTGCAAGCCGACAGCCTCGGCGATCCCGAAGTCGTCGATCCCTTCTTCCGCACGCTGCTGCATCTGTTCCGCGCCGATTGGTACGTGCGCCGCCAGGACAGGGACGGCGCGGAGCGCGAGCTCCGCTGGTATCAGAACAACGACGTGTTTGGCCGGCCGAGCGGACCCCCGCAAGTCGCCGACGTGGACTGGGGATTCAGCACGCTCGCCCGCTGGCGGCTGGCGCAGCTGCTCGACGGTGCGGACGACAGCCGGGCCTGCGATCTCTACCGTGAGGTCCGACGCGACTGGGCTGACGGCGAGGCGTTGTATCGCGCTCGCGCCGACAGTGCCGCCGCTCGCACCGCCGCGCTGCAATGCCCTCCGAGAGCATGATTTTTTGTCAGACGTTGGGCCCGCCACTCGTGCGGCTGGCGGACGGGTCGACGCCGACCGACCTGCAATGGCAGAAGAACCTCGCCCTCCTCGTCTACCTCGCCCGCTCGCCCAAGCGCACCCGCACGCGCGATCATCTGATCGGACTGCTGTGGGGGGATAAGGAGGAAGCGAAAGCGCGGCATTCACTCACGCATGCGGTGGCGACGCTGCGGAAATTCGCCCCCGGTGCGGTGAAGTCGACCCGCACACACGTGCGGCTGTCGGACTCCGGCGTGACGCTGGATGTGGAGCAAATGGAGGCGCTGGCCGCGCGCCGCGACTACGAGGCGGCGGGCCGGCTGGTCGTCGGTCCCTTCCTCGACGGGCTACGCATCGACGGCGCCTCGGAATTCGACGACTGGATGTCGGCGGAGCGGGCGTACTGGCAGCGGCGCTCTGTCGAGGTACTCGTGTCCGAGTCCGGCAAGGCGCTGTCGAGCGGCGACCTGGAGACGGCGGAGCAGGCGGCGCGGGCCGCCGAGGAGCTCGATCCGGCTTCCGCCGTCGCCGTCCGGGCGTTGTTGCGCGCGCTCGCCCTGGCCGGCGATCGGGGGCGGGCACTGGCGACGATCACCGCATTCGCCGAGCGGCTCAAGCAGAACGGTGAGACGCCGGACGCCGAGACCGAGGCGCTGGCGGCCCGCATTCGTGACGACCGGACGCTGCGCCTACAGGCGCCGCGCTCCGAATCGCGTCGCGCGCCATTGGTGGGGCGGAGCGCCGAGCTCGACCGGCTCGTGGGCACGTGGGACCGCTGTCGCCAGGGGGCGGGGGGGGGCCGCGGCGGTGTCGTGCTGATCGAGGGCCACGGCGGTACGGGAAAGAGCCGGCTGGCGGACGAGCTTGCCGGGCGCGCGCGCCTCGATGGCGCGGTGGTCACCGCCGTGCGGGCGGTGGAAGCCGATCAGACGGATCCGTGGAGCGGCGTTCTGGGCATCGCGCGCGGTGGCCTGCTCGACGCGCGCGGCATCGCCGCAGCCTCACCAGGCGCGCTGGCGGAGCTGCGAAGCACCACACCTGCCGGCGCGCCGGCCCGGGCGTTGTCGGAAGCGATGATGGCGGTTGCCGACGAACAACCGCTGCTGGTCGTGGTGGACGACGCGCATTGGCTCGACCGCGAGTCGCTGCTCGCGTTGGGGGCGGCGGCACGGGACGTCGCCCGCGCGCCCGTGTTATTCGTGCTCACCGCATCGCCGCAGCTGCGTCGGGGCGAGCTGGATGAAATCCGGGCGCACATCGGCCGTGAATTGGCGGGCGCCGTCGTCGTGCTGAGTGCCCTCGCCGGCGAGGATCTGCACGGGCTCGCGCGCTGGGCCGTGCCCGCCTACGATCGCGTGCAGCTCGAGCGCCTGTCGCGCCGCCTCGTCGCCGATTCCGCCGGCATTCCGCTGCTGGCCATCGAGCTGCTGCACGCCGTGACGCTCGGCCTGGACCTGCAGCAGCT
This sequence comes from Gemmatimonadales bacterium, assembly GCA_035637355.1. Classification (GTDB taxonomy): domain Bacteria; phylum Gemmatimonadota; class Gemmatimonadetes; order Gemmatimonadales; family GWC2-71-9; genus 20CM-2-65-7. The sequence goes on along the minus strand of DASPXJ010000042.1, from coordinate 25,665 downwards.
GACGGGGGCCTGGCCGGAACCGCTGCGCACGCTCGAGCAAACCCTTCCCGGTGATCTGCCCGACGCGCTCACCGCGGCCATTCGCGTGAACTTTCACCGGCTCTCGACCGGCGCGCAGCGCGTGCTCGTCGTGGCCGCAGTGCTGAAGGGCCGAGTGTCGCCCGCACAGCTGGCGCAGGCGTCGGGCATTTCGGGCGAAGCGCTCACGGCCGCACTCGACGAGCTCGAGTGGCAACGCTGGCTCGCCGCCGAGGTGCGCGGCTACTCCTTCGTTGCGAAGATCGTGCGCGACGTGATCGACCGCGACATGGTGCTGTCTGCCGAGCGGCAGCGCATCATTACCTCCGCGCCACCGTCCCGATCGCGTTGATCAAGTCGCCCAGGTCGTAGGGCTTGGTAACGGAGGGTTGTCCGCAGTTCTCCAGGAATGCCCGCGTCTCGCCGCGCGCCTGATCACCGGTGACGAACACGAAGCGCTTGGCGACCAGCGGCCGGCTGTTGACCAGCTGCTCGTACATCGCGCGGCCGCCGAGCCGCGGCATCTGCAGATCGGTGACGACGGCGTCGAAGGCGGTGTCGCGGTCGCCTAACCGCTCCATCGCTTCGAGGCCGTTTTCTACCGCGACCACCTGGTGCCCTTCGCGCTCGAGCAGCAGCACCATCGCCTGCCGGTTCACGGCATCGTCGTCCACGACGAGAATGCGCATGCGCGGCAGGCTTTCCGCCGGTGCGGCGAGCGGCGTGTGCGCGCCGAGCACGCTGCGCGGCAGCGTCACGACGACTTCGGCGCCCGTGCTGCCGCCGCGCGGCCGCAGCCGCAGGTTGCCACCCGCCGACTGCGCGAGTGCCCGGGCCAGCGCGAACTCCACCTCGCCACCGCCGCCCGACTGGGTAAAGCGGAACGGCGACGTCAGCCGCTGCTCCGCTTCAACGGCCAGGGGCGTACCGGAATCCCACAGCGAGGCGACGATCGACGGTCCCGTCGCGATCACGTCCAGCCGCAGCTCGCGCGGCGGCTGAGCGGCGCGCAACCGGCGCAACGAGAAGTCGAGCAGTTTGGTCAACATCTCCGTGAGCTGCGCCATCGGGCAGGCCACCATGGGCAGGTCAGCGGGAACCGAGCGCACCAGCTTGACGCCCAGCTCGCGGAAGGTGGACTCGCGCTCCGCCAGGACGCCGTTGATCACGACCGCCGCATCGCAGGGCTCCGCCGCGCCCGCCGGGTGCGCGGCCAGCTCCAGGAAATGGCTCGAGATCTCGGCCGCGCGCCGCACTTCGCCGTGCAGCAGCACGAGGGCGCGGGCGCGCTCCGGATCGAGGGGAGTACCGTGGAGCAAATCGGCGAGAGCGCCGATGGCGGCGAGGCGGTTGTTCAGGGCGTTTAAAACGTTTGCCGAACCGTCGTCGAGGACGACGTGCTTAACGTCGGGCGAAGCCGGCGTGGAGGGTGGAGGTTGTGACGGGGGCGCTGGGCGAGCGCGCGCTGCTGCCAGGACCTGCTTCTGGCGTCCCAGCAGATAGCCGATCAGCGCCCCGACCGCGGCGCCAAACCCGAAAGCAACCCATAGCTCCATGCGGAAAAGCTATGCGCCGTGCAAATTTGTGCGAGCAGTCGGGCGTCACGGTAGGCTGTACTTGACCGCGAAACGTCTCTATTTTTCGTCGCCCGCCCTGGTGGTGAAACTGGTAGACACGCTGTCTTGAGGGGGCAGTGCCGCAAGGCGTCTCGGTTCGAATCCGAGCCAGGGCATTCTACCGCGTGCTTCTCGTCCTACCCAAATCGCTTCGCCGCCCGTTCCTGCGCCTTGCGGGCTTCCTCCTCACGATTCCGAGGGGGTGCCTTGATGGTGAGCGAATCAATCAATCGTCGAGCGATCAGCGTCACCTCATCCACCGCGGCATTGAATGCCGCCTCATTGGCATGCGACGGGTGCGTCGTGCCGCTGAGCTTGCGCACGAATTGCAGCGCCGAAGCGCGAATCTCGTCGTCGGTTGCCGGCGGCGCGAAGTTCGCCAGCGTCTTGATGTTTCTGCACATAACGTCCCTCACAGTGCAAGCGTGAGTCTAAGCCGTAAGTGGGGCTACCACAATGAGATTCCCCTGTGTCGATTTCGCCGGGGTCCGTTCGTCGCCTGGATGACCGCAGACGAACCAGACCTGAACCCAAGACGGAAAGTGAGACGGCGATGCGTTTCATCGTGATGGTAAAGGCCAACAAGGACTCCGAAGCCGGCGTCCTGCCGACCGAGGCACAGTTGAAAGAGATGGGCAAGTTCAATGACGAGTTGGCGAAGGCGGGCGTCATGCTCGCCGGCGAGGGCCTCCAAGCGAGCTCGAAGGGTGCGCGCATCACGTACTCTGGCAGCAAGCGCACGGTGCGGGACGGCCCCTTTGCGGAGACCAAAGAGCTCGTCGCCGGGTTTTGGATTTGGCAGGTGAAGTCGAAGCAGGAAGCACTCGAATGGGCGAAGCGCATTCCGTTCAAAGACGGGGAGGAAGTCGAGATCCGTCAGGTCTTCGAGGCCGAGGATTTCGGCGCCGAGTTCACGCCCGAGTTGCGGCAGCAGGAAGAGCGGCAGCGGGCCGTGATCGAAAAGAACAAGCAGCGCGCGGGGAAATGACCATGCGATTCATGACGATTGTGAAGACCCGCGAGACCGGTGCTCGACCCTCAGCGGCGCTCATCGAGAAGATCGGCAAGCTTGGCGAGGAAGCCGCGAGGCAGGGTAAGATGGTCGGCATGGGCGGCCTGCTGCCGACTGCCACCGGCGCGCGCGCCCGGCTCGCCAATGGGAAGATCACGGTGACCGACGGACCGTTCACCGAGGCCAAGGAAGTCATCGGCGGCTACGCGATCTACGACGTCGCGTCGAAGCAGGAAGCGATCGAATGGACTAGGTCGTTCCTGGAGGCGCACATCGGACTCTGGGACCAGGAGCTGGAGGTGGAAGTCCGGCAGATGATGGATGCCCCCGCAACAGGCTGCTGAGGCCATCGATGCGGTCTGGCGGATTGAATCCGCCAGGCTCATCGCGGGGCTCGCGCGGATCGTGGGCGACGTCGGTCTCGCGGAGGACCTGGCGCAGGATGCGCTCGTCGTCGCCCTGGAACAGTGGCCGGCGGCAGGCGTCCCGGACAACCCGGGCGCCTGGCTCATGGCCACGGCGAAGCACCGGGCCATCGACCACCTGCGCCGCCGCAAGATGCAGGACACCAAGCACCAACATCTGGGACGCGAGCTCGCGGAACGGCAGGTGAGCCCGGAGGCGGACCTCGCCGCGGCGCTCGACGATCAGGTCGGCGACGACCTGCTCAGCCTCATCTTCACCGCCTGCCACCCGGTGCTCACGACGGAAGCCCGCGTTGCGCTGACGTTGCGGCTGCTGGGCGGCCTGACCACGGAAGAAATTGCGCGCGCGTTCCTCGTTCCCAAGGCGACGATCCAGCAGCGCATCGTGCGGGCGAAACGGACGCTCGCCGCGGCGCGCGTGCCGTTCGAGGTGCCGCGGGGTGCGGAGCTGGCCGCGCGCCTCGAGTCGGTGCTCGAAGTCATCTACCTGGTTTTCAACGAAGGCTACTCGGCGACGGCGGGCGACGATTGGGTGCGGCCGGCGTTGTGCGAGGACGCACTGCGCCTGGGCCGCATCCTGGCGGAGCTCGCGCCGGCGGAGCCCGAGGTACACGGGCTCGTCGCGCTGCTGGAGATTCAGGCGTCGCGCATTCGCGCCCGCGTGGGACCGGGCGGCGAACCGATCCTGCTGCTCGATCAGGACCGCGGCAAGTGGGATCATTTGCTCATCAGCCGGGGGCTGGCGGCACTGGAGCGGGCCGAAGGGTTGGGTGGAACGTACGGGCCCTACACGCTGCAGGCGGCGATCGCCGCCTGTCATGCGCGTGCCCGCACCGCGGAAGAGACGGAGTGGACGCGGATCGTGGCGCTGTACGACGGCCTCGCGCAGCTCATGCCCTCGCCGGTGGTGGAGCTGAACCGCGCGGTGGCCCTCGGAATGGCGTTCGGCCCCGCGGCGGGACTCGAGCTGGTCGATGCGTTGACTACGGACCCGGCGTTGGCGGGTTATCATCTGCTGCCGAGTGTGCGCGGCGATCTGCTCGCCAAGCTCGGCCGTTTCGAGGAGGCGCGCGCCGAGTTTACGCGGGCGGCATCGCTCACGCAGAACTCCCGCGAGCGGGAGCTGCTCCACAAGAAAAGGGAGGCCCTATGAAGAAGGAATGGTCGCCGCAGCTGCTCAGTGTGCTGAGAATCGTGCTGGCATTCCTCTATATTCAGGTCGGCTCGGCGAAGTGGTTCGCGTTCCCGGCCGCGATCATGCCGGGCGGCGGCACGGCGCCCGTGGGATCGTTGGCGTGGTTCGCGGGGGTGATCGAGGTCGTCGGCGGCACGCTCTTCCTGGTCGGTCTATTCACGCGGCCGGTCGCGTTCATTCTCGCGGGTGAAATGGCCTTCGCGTATTTCATCGGTCATGCGAGTCAAGGCCACTGGCTCTGGCCCGTCCTGAACCAGGGCGGACTCGCGGTCATCTACTGTTTCCTCTTCCTCTATTTCTCCGCGGCGGGGCCCGGTCCCTGGAGTGTCGACGCAAGTCTCGCCCGGCGCCGCACCGCCGTTCCGGTCCTCTGAGTGACGGAGACCGTCTCACGCTACGATCGCTCGATCGTCGCAGGGCCGCTCCGGGCCGCGGTTTGGAAGATCGCGTGGCCGACGATGCTCACGAACGCCATCGGCGGATTGCAGGGCATCGTGGATCACGTGCTGGTCGGCAATCTCGTCGGCTACAAGGCGAATGCCGCGATCGGCGTGAGTTGGCAGATCTTTCTGGTCGTCATCGTGTTCATTTCGTCCCTGTTCACGGGCATGAGTGTGCTGGTGGCGCGCTTCGCCGGGGCGGGGGATGCGGAGAAGGTCGACCGCGTCGTCTATCAGGCGTTTCTGACGGCGATCGGTATCTCGCTGCTGGTGATGGCGCCGGTCGGGTATGTCGCGACGCCCTGGCTCCTCGACCTCGTCAATGCCACGGACGCGGTGAAGGCGGAAGCGCAGCCATACCTCCGCATCTTGTTCGGCTTCTCGACCGGCATGCTGATCTTCTTCATGTTCAGCGGCGCACTGCGCTCGGCCGGCGACGCGCGGACGCCGATGATGCTCGGTATCGCGATGACCGTATTGAATCTCGTGCTGAACATCGTGCTGATTCGCGGCCTGGGGCCGATCCCGGCCTTTGGCACGCGCGGTTCGGCGATGGGCACGTGCATTACGGCGTGGCTGCTCGCCGTCTTCGCGCTGTGGAAAATGTGGACGGGGGGTTGGGTCGTCGCGTTTCCCAAGGGACGCGGCCTGGGTCCTGACTGGGGAATCATCCGCGAGCTGTTCCGTTTTGGCCTGCCGACCGGCATTCAGGGAATCGCGATGAACGTCGGCGGCGTGTTGATGCTGTCGTTCATCGGATCGTTGGCGCAGAGCGCGGCCGCGCAGGCCGCATTCGCGGTGTCGTATTCGGAGCTGTTCTCGCTGATCACCTGGACGTCGGTGGGCCTCATGGGATCGGCGGCGGCGGTGGCGGGACAGAATCTCGGGGCAGGCCATCCTGACCGTGCCGATCAGGCCGTCCACGTCGCGGCCCGTTACGGCCTTTCCGTTGCGGCCTTCGTCGGCTTGTTCTTCCTGTTCTTTCCACGCCAACTGCTCGCGGTCTTCGGGATGCATGATGCGGTCGTCGTAGACGTCGGCGTGCAGCTGCTGCGCGTCTTGAGCGTGTCGGGGCTGTTCATCACCGTGGCCCTGGCGTACACGGGTGGCCTGCAGGGAACAGGTGATACGAAAAGTCCGTTGTACATCTCGATGATCTCGCAGATTCTTGTGCCGCTGGGCATCTGCTTTGTGATTCGGCAGACCGGTACGCTCGATCCGATCGACATCTGGCTCGCGATTCTCGCCGGTCACGTAACGCGCTGCGTGCTCAGCGTATTGCGATTCCGGCAAGGGCAGTGGCGCACGATCGCGCTGCGCATCTAATGGACTATCGCTATGTGATCGTGGGCGGCGGCATGACAGGCGCCGCCGCCGCTGAGGGGATTCGGAGCGCGGATCCGGACGGCGCGATCGGGCTCATCTCGGCGGAGCAACATCCACCCTACGCGCGTCCGCCGCTGTCCAAGGCGCTGTGGAAGGGCGAGCCGGAATCGAGCATCTGGCGCGGAACGGAGAAGCTCGGCGTCGACCTGCGGCTGGGGCGAAGCGCAGCCACGCTCGATGCGCGCGCCAAGACCGTCACCGACACCATCGGCGACGTCGTCTCCTACGACAAGCTGCTGCTCGCGACGGGCGGCACGCCGCGCCGCCTGCCGCTCCAGACGGACGAGATCATCTACTATCGCACCTACGACGACTATCGAAAGCTCCGCACGCTCGCGACTGAGAAGCGCCGCTTCGCCGTGCTGGGCGGCGGGTTCATCGGCTCGGAAGTCGCCGCGGCGTTGCGCCTCGTAGGCCGCGACGTGACGATGGTGGTTCCCGAAGCGGGGATCGGCGCCCGCGTCTTTCCAGCCGACCTGTCGCAATTCCTGGTGCAGTATTACCGCGAGCAGGGAGTCGACGTCCGGACGGGCGAATCGCTGACGGGTCTCACGCGCAGCAAAGACGAGCTCAGGCTTGCGACGAAGAGCGGGCAGGAAGTCCGCGTGGACGCCGTCGTCGGCGGGATCGGCATTCAACCGAACGTCGATCTCGCCGTGCAGGCCGGTGCGCGCGTCGACAACGGCGTCGTCGTCGATGAGCTGCTGCGGACCAGCGTGGCGGACATCTTCGCGGCCGGCGATGTCGCCAACTTCTTCAATCCGGCGCTCGATGCGCGGCTGCGCGTGGAGCACGAGGACAATGCCAACACGATGGGCGCCGCCGCGGGCCGCGCGATGGCGGGCGACAAGACGCCGTACACGCACCTTCCTTTTTTCTATTCAGACCTGTTTGCACTCGGCTACGAGGCGGTCGGGGAGCTGGACGCTCGGCTCGAGACTTTCAGTGACTGGAAGCAGCCGTTCCGCGAGGGGGTCGTCTATTACCTCAAGGACGGGCGCGTGCGCGGCGTACTGCTCTGGAATACGTGGGGGCAGGTGGATGCGGCGCGCGCGCTGATCGCGGACCGGCGCACGGTGCGCGCCGAGCAGCTGCGGGGACGGCTCGCAGCCGCTTAATCCGTCAGAGCGATGCGGCGCGCCCGGTCCCACAGCCCGGGCACCGAAAGGCGGCGTGCGACCTGCTCGAATGCCGGGGTGGGTCCTTGCCAGCGGAGGTCGGCGACCGTTCCGACCGGCACGTCGGTCCTGAGCGTCGCAAGCGTACGGAACAGCAGCGCCAGCTCGCGATGCTCCTGGAGTGCGGCGGCCAGGCGCGCCGCGCCGCGCACCGGCACTGTCCACTCGGTCGACTTCGCTGGTATACGCTCGAGATGCTCATAGCGGCCGAGGACCGCTCCGGACGCCTTCTCGCCCCATCCCGGAATGCCGGGAAACCCGTCCGCGGAGTCACCGACCAGCGCGAGATAGTCCGGAATCGATGATGGTCCCACACCGAATCGCGCCACGACACCGGGCTCGTCGCGCAGCTCGCGCTTGCGGCGATCGAATTGCACGACGCGCTGTCCCACGACGCACTGGCTCAGATCCTTGTCGGGCGTGCAGATGATGACCTGCGCGACGCCCGCGGTCTCGGCGGCGGCCCGCGCGGCCGCCGCCAGGGCGTCGTCGGCCTCGAATTCCTCCATCGCCCAGACGACGACGCCCATGGCGCGCAGCGCGTCCTCCAACGGATGGAACTGCGCCAGCAGGTCCGGCTCGATGCCTGCGCTGGTCTTGTACCCGGCCCACAGCTCGTTCCGGAACGACTCGATGACGTGATCGGTGGCCACGCCGAGGTGCGTGGCGCCGCCCTCGAGCATCCCGAGCACCGATCCCAACACACCGCTGGTGGCGGCGACCTCGCGGCCGTCCTTGTCCTGCTGTTTCGGCATCGCGTAGAAATGCCGGAACAGCTCGTAGGTGCCGTCGAGGAGATGGACTCTCAACGTTGCTGCTGGCGCCGTAAATCGGCCACGAGCTGATCGCGCAGCGCGCCGATCGCCCGGCCGCGGATGTTGAGGATGCCACCCGGCAGATTATCGAAGCGATAGCGGCGCAGGATGAGCAGATAGATCCCCGTGCCGCGGTCGATTGCCGAGGTGAGATCGACGGCCGCTTCGAAGTAATGATTGGCGTACAGCTGTTTCGCGGCGACCAGGGTCATCCCCGGAAGCTCCGGCGGCGTGTAGACGACGAGATGCGTCACGCTCAGAATCGGCCGGAGACGGGGAAGCACGTCCTCGGACCAGAACATGATTTCGGAGGCTCCCGGCAACGAATCGTGCGGATAGCCGGCGAGATACTTCTGGAGCGACGGCACGGTCTGATAAACGAACCGCGATTCCGCGAGCTGCGCCGCGAACGCCTCGCTCGCGTGCACGTTGAGATTGCCGCGATCGTCGTAGATCGCCATCGCCGAGTCGCCGCGGGTGCGGTAGTCGGTGACGTACTCCACCAGCCGCCGCCGCGCGTAGGCGCTCAGCTGCGCCTGCAGCTCGGGCGCCGGCGCCGACCAATTCATCTGGTCGTGGATGCGGCGCATGTCGGTAGCGGGGAGCTTCACCACGCAGTCGCCCGGCTTGCAGTCTCGCATCTCGCCGACGTCGCGGCTGTTGATCGTGACCGCGGCAACATCGCCCGCGGTCGCGGGATTGCCGAAGATGCCGAGCTGGGTGCGATTCGGGGTGCGCAGCGCAGCGGGAAAGTTGCGCGCGGCGCTCGCCCAGGCATCCCGCGTCACCGCGACCGTGATGATGCCGAACACGGCGACGTCGCGGCGGTCGCGCGCTTCGAGGACCTTGACGACCGGCTCGCCGCGCTCGACCGCCGCGAGCTGCGCGCTATCGAATCCGATGCTTTGTTGCAGGAATTCCGCCAGCCTTGGCGGTGCCGTCGTTTGAAGTAATAGAAGAAGAAGGGGCAGCATGCGCCTCCCTTAGATCAGCGAATCGATGGGCAAGTGCGAGAACAGTTTCGCGCCGATCGGCCGCCAGAATCCCGCCTCGGGTTCGTCGGTGTAGCCGCCGGTCCATTGCAGGCCGCCATTCCTGCCCCGCGTCACTTCGTACGCCAGGGCGGGGCTCGACCACCGTTCGAACAGCTCCGCCACGTGGCCCGCGAGCTCCGCGCTGCTGACGAGCACGCCGTCTTCCGTGTTCAGCTCGAGCGAGCGCGGGTCGAGATTGACCGAGCCGATAAAGACCGAGGTGCGATCGAACACGAACGTCTTGCCGTGCAGGCTCGCCCGGGAGGAGCCGATGAATGCCTTGGCCCGCGGTCTCGTGGTGCCTCCCCCCGCTCCCTCGGGTCGCAGCTCGTACAGGCGCACGCCTTCGTCGAGCAGGGGACGCCGGTACTTCATGTAGCCGGCGTGGACCAGCCACACGTCCGTCGCGGCAAGCGAATTGGTCAAGACGCGCACGTTCACGCCGCCCTTGCGCCGCTCGCCGAAGAATGTCACGCCGTCTTTGCCGGGGACGAAGTACGGAGACACGACGAGCAGTTCGGACCGCACCGCGCGAACGTAGGGGGAGATCTGGCCGCCGAGATACCTGTCACTCCGCGTGCCTGCGGGTGTGGTCAGTTTGTCGGGCGGGTCCGCGATGACTTTGGCGTCCGCCCAGTCGAGGTGCAGGGTGTGCGTCCGCAGCTCGGTTGCGAGCGCCGAGCCGGCGAGGGCGCGCGCGTACTGCGTTTCCTGGAGCAGCTCACACCGGTTGCTGAGTTGCTGCCGGCGAGTGGCGAACAGCGCGGGGTCGGGGGTGAAATGGCCCAGCTGAGAGATCGGCACAGCGAAGTTGCTGTTCCAGTACGCGTCGAAGCTGCGACTCGACTGGGCCGCGACGGGACCGCCACCCAGCACGTCGATGTCCTGGAAGTCGAGCTCGCCCAGACTGAAGTACTCGTCCCCGATGTTGCGCCCGCCCAGCACCACGGCGATGCCGTCCGCGATCAGCTGCTTGTTGTGCATGCGGCGGTTGACCCGCGTGAAGCTGGTGAGCAGCTCGGCCAGCCGCAGCAGACGCGAGCGATGCCGGTAGGGATTGAACAGCCGGATCTCGATGCTGGGGTGGGCATCGAGTCCCGCCACATCGTCATCCTTCTTTTCGAGCGTGCCCCAGTCGTCGAGCAGCAGGCGCACCCGGACGCCGCGATCGGCGGCCGCGATGAGCCGGTCGATCACGAGGGAGCCGGTCGTGTCGGCGTGAAAGATGTAGTACTGCAGGTCGAGCGTCTGTTCGGCGAGCTCGATCAGGTTCGCGCGCGCCACGAACGCGTCGAGGCCGGTCGGGAGCAGCCGGAATCCGGACCGGCCGCCGTTGGCGGCGACGCGCGGTTCAATCGAGCGGTGGAGTAGAGTCAAGGCTCCGGAAGGTTCTTTTCGGAACGACATACCGCAAGGTCTCGAACCCTTCCGGCAGGGCCTGGGTATCGACGCCTGGGTTCTCCGTGAAGACTCGTTCAGCGATATTTAACAGGAATGAATGCTCTCACATGTAAGCTTCGAGCAAAGGAGAAAGCGTATGACGTGTAGATCCGGATTGGCGCTCCTGATGCTCGCGGCCGCACCGCTCGCCGCGCAGCAGCCCCAAATGATGGGGCACGATCAGCAGATGACGGACCATATGCGGCAAATGGAGCAGATGATGGCGCCGATGATGCGCGCCATGGCCTTCACGCCTGATCACCTGCTCGCTCGCAAAGACTCGCTCAACCTCACTCCACAACAAGTCACCCGTCTCAGCGCGCTGCGCGACGCCGCGCAAAGCACTCACGATGCCGCTGCGGCCGAAGCCAAGGCCCACATGGACGGCGTGGGGCAAGCGCTCATGGTCGCCACGCCCGATACCGGGGCGGTGAAGATGCATTTCCAGGCGGCGCATAGCGCGATGGGACGCGCGCAGTGGGCCATGCTGTCTGCCGCCGCCCAAGCGAGAGGGGTGCTCACCGACGAGCAGCGCGCTCGGGTGGATCGCTGGGCCAGCATGATGATGGATCACCGGATGGAACGTCCGTAACGAGCCGAAGCGTTATACTTTAGCCTGATGACCCCAGCCTTGAGGATCGTCGCCGCCATTGTGTTGGGCGCTCAGTTGTCTCCACTGGGCCTGCCGCGGCTTTGCCCAGATTTGTCGGGCACTTCAGCAGGCTGCGAGCAAGCAATGCAGCATAGCTCGGGTGGTCCAGCGCTGATGGCGGCGACGGCGCCGTCTTCGTGTCCGAATTCCGCTTTGTGCGCCGTCGTTCCAAACGCGGTGGCGGTTACTGATCGCATCAGCCTTGCCACAAGCCCGGTCCATCGTACCGGCGTTCCGGCGGTAGCCGACTCACACCCCCGCGATCCCGCGCCGCCGCTTCCCCCCCCGCCCCAAGCCTAGCCTCTCTCAACAGAAGTCGTGTGTCCTGACGCGTCGCGGCTATCGCCCGCGTCGGCCCCGGCCACTTTGCCGGGATTGTTGGAGCGGAGAGAGGCATGAACATCCGTCGATTGCTATGGCTCGCCCTGCTTGTCTGCACGGCGGCGCCCGCACAGGCGCAGCACCGCGATTCGCTGCTCGACACGCTCGTCGCAGAGGCGCTGGCGCGGAGCCCGAGCATCGCTCAGCGCGAGGCCGCCGCCCGGGCCGCGACGCTGCGGATTCGGCCTGCGGGTACGCTTCCCGATCCGATACTGACCGCGGGCGTGATGGATCTGGTGTTGCCGCAGTTCGCGTTCAATCGCAGCGACTTCACGGAAGTCGACGCCGAGCTGAGCCAGACTGTCCCGTGGCCGGGCAGCCTCGGCGCGCGGTCGGGAGTAGCCAAGGCAGCCGCCGCGGGCGCGCGCGCGGACGAAAGCGTCACCCGGCGCGAGATCGCCGCCTCGATGGCCGACGCCTACTATCGCCTGCAGTATGCCGTAACGGTGCTGTCTAGTCTCCGCCGTCAACTGTCGCTGCTCGACGTGGCGGTACAGCTCACCACGACCAGGTACGGCACGGGCGCGGCCCCGCAAAGCGATCCGCTGCAGGCGAAGCTCGCGCGCGATCGCCTGCAATTGGAAGCCCTCTCGGCGGAGAGCGATCGGGTGAGCGCGCTCGCGGCGGTGAACGCGCTACGGAACCATTCCGCCAATGATCCGGTGCCAGTGGGTCCGATCGATGTGGCCGCCGTACGTACGGCAGCAGTACCACAACCGGCGACCGATTCGCTCGTCGCCGCGGCCCTGGCCACGCACCCGCGCCTCGCCGCGCGGCACGCTGCGATCGATCACGCCGCGGGGATGATTCAGGTCGAGCGATTGGAGGGGCGCCCGGACTTCACGCTCATGCTGCGATACGGGTATAGGCCCCCCGCATTCAACTTCAAGTTCGCGGACTTCTTCTCGGCGTTCGTCGGTGTCCGGCTGCCGCTCTGGGCCTCGCGCAAGCAGCACCGCCTGGCTGACGCGGCACGCGCGGATTCTGTGGCGGCCGGGGCGGGGCTGCGCGAGAGCGAACTGGAGGTGAGTCAGGAGGTCACCGAAACGGCGGCGCGAGTCGCCGCGGCGCAGCAACGACTCGTGCTCCTCGTGGATCGTGTGGTTCCTGCGGCGCAGGGCACGGTCGAGTCGGTGCTGCGCAGCTATCAGGTCGGTCGCGCCGAATTCCTCACCCTGCTGTCGGTTGAAGACGCCCGGTATCGGGCGGACCTCGATGCGGCCGCCGTCGCTGCCTATTACCAGACCCAACTTGTCAGGCTGCGGCAGTTGACCGCGGGGGAGTCTCAGCCGTGAGAAGCATAATGATCGCGCTGCTTGGCGGGCTGCTCGCGGTAGGCGCCTGCCGCAAGAAGAACAATCCGGACGAATCGGTGGCCGACATGCCGGGCATGGCGGGCATGTCGCAGCCTGCCGATACGAGTGGCGTGCCGATCGAGCGCGGCGAGGCGGCGCGACTCGGCATCACCTTCGCGCGGGCGACTGATCGGCCCATCGCAACCTCTGTGCGCGCCGTGGGCGTGCTCAAGTACGCCGAGCCGCGACAGGCGTATGTGAATGCGCGGGTCAACGGCTGGGTCGAGAAGCTGTACGCCGATTACGTCGGCAAGCCGGTCAGCGCCGGTGAGCCGCTGCTCGCGCTCTACTCGCCCGATCTCGTCAGCGCGCAAGAGGAGTATCTGCTGGCTCGGCGGTTGCGAGACGACACACTCGCCGCGAGCGCGCGCCGCCGGCTGCTGTTGTGGGACATTGCGGCCGATCAGATCGACAGTCTCGAGGCGCGGGGCTCGGTCACCCGGACGCTCACGCTGCGGGCTCCCCGGTCGGGCGAGATCGTGGAGAAGGACGTCATCGAGGGTCAGGCGGTGCAGGCGGGGACGAACCTGTTTCTCATCGCCGACCGCAGCGAGCTGTGGGTGGACGTCGCGATCTTCGAGCAGGATGCGGCGGCGGTGCGTGTGGGAACGCCCGCCTCCATTCTCGTCGACGCGGTCCCAGGGCGGACGTTCCAGGGGCGCGTGACGTTCATCTATCCCCAGCTCGACGAGAAGACGCGCACGCTCACGGCGCGCGTCGAGGTCGCCAACCGCGTCGGTGTGCTGCGGCCGGGAATGTATGCGACCGCCGAGCTTGCGCAGGGTGGCCGCCGCGCGGTCAGCATACCGCTCACGGCGGTGCTTCCGACCGGTACAAGAGATCTCGTCTTTGTGAATCGCGGCGACGGACGGTTCGTGCCGCGAGCGGTGCGCGTGGGTGCCCGCAGCGACTCGCTCATCGAGATCGTGCAGGGACTACAGCCGGGCGATGAGGTCGTCGCGTCGGCAACCTATCTGCTCGACTCGGAGTCGAACCTCGCCGCCGCGATCCAGGGCCTGATGCTCCAGATGGGGATGGGACTCAACATGGGCGGCATGGAAGCGGGGAAGGGGGACGGGGGAAGGGTGAGGCGGCCATGATCCAGCGCGTGATTGCCTGGTCGATCCGGCGACGCGAGCTGATCGCCCTGGGCGCGGTTTTCGTGCTCGCGGCGGGAATCTGGTTGCTGCGCTCGATGCCGGTGGATGCGATCCCCGACTTGTCGGATACCCAAGTCATCGTCTACACCGACTATGTGGGACAGGCACCGCAGGTCGTCGAAGATCAGGTGACCTATCCGCTCGTGACGCAGTTCCTGTCGGTGCCGCGCGTCAAAGCGGTGCGGGGACAGTCGATGTTCAGCTCGTCATTCGTGTACGTGATCTTCCAGGACGGGACCGATCTCTACTGGGCCCGCTCCCGGGTGCTCGAATACCTGAACGCGATTCAGAGCCGTCTTCCCGCGGGCGCCAAGACGCGCCTTGGCCCGGACGCAACCGGCGTGGGCTGGGTTTATCAGTATGCGCTCGAAGGCCAGGGATATGCGCCGGACCGGCTCCGCTCCATTCAGGATTTCCAGGTGCGCTACGCGCTGCAATCCGTGCCCGGTGTCGCCGAAGTCGCGAGCCTGGGCGGTTACGTGCGCCAGTATCAGGTGCTGCTCGATCCGGCGCGCCTGCTCGCGTACGGCGTGGAAGCGCGACAGGTCGTCGAGGCAGTGCGCGGCGCGAATCAGGACGTCGGTGCGCGTACGGTCGAGGTGGCAGGATCGGACTACGCGATTCGGGGCCTGGGCTACTTCCGCGGCGTAGAAGACATCGCGAAGGTTGGCGTCGGGGCAGGGAAGGACGGCCGGCCGGTCCGGGTCGGCGATATCGCGCGAGTCACTATCGGTCCTGACCTGCGCCTCGGCATCGCGGAGTTAAATGGACGGGGCGAGGCGGTCGGCGGCGTCGTCGTCATGCGGTACGGCGAGAACGCCCTGCGGGTGATCAACGCTGTGAAGCAACGCATCGCCGAAATCACGCCCGCCTTGCCGGCCGGCGTACGCATAGTCCCGACCTACGATCGCTCGGACTTGATCCACGGCTCCATCAAGACGTTGTGGCGCACGCTGATCGAGGAGTCGATCATCGTCGGGCTTGTCTGCGCCCTCTTCCTGCTGCATACGCGCAGCGCCCTCGTGGCGCTGGCGACCTTGCCGCTCGGAATCCTCATCGCGCTCGCCCTAATTCGCTGGATCGGGATCAACGCCAACATCATGAGTCTCGGTGGCATCGCGATCGCGATCGGCGCGATGATCGATGCGGCGATCGTGATGATCGAGAACCTGCACAAGCACATCGAGCACGAACCCGACCGGCCGCACTGGGAGCGGGTGCTCGCTGCGGCGCGGGAAGTCGGCCCGGCCCTGTTCATGTCGCTGCTCATCATCACGCTGTCGTTCCTCCCGGTGTTCACGCTGGAGGATCAGGAGGGCCGGCTGTTCCGGCCGCTCGCCCTTACCAAGACGTTCGCGATGGCGGCGGCGGCGCTGCTCTCGGTCACGTTGATCCCGGTGTTGATGGGTTGGTTCGTGAAGGGAAAGATCCGCGCCGAAGCGGACAATCCGGTCAACCGCTGGGCGATTCGCGTGTACCGGCCGATTCTCCAGTGGGCGCTACGATCACGATGGCTCGTGCTCGGCGGCGCCGCCGCGATTCTGCTGGTCACGCTGCTGCCATTCTCCGGCCTCGGCAGCGAGTTCATGCCGCCGTTGCGTGAGGGCTCGCTGATGTACATGCCGAACACGCTACCGGCCGTTTCGCTCACGACGCAGCGCCGCTTGCTGCGCGTCGAGGACAGCATCCTCATGACGTTCCCCGAGGTCGCGTCGGTCTGGGGCAAGGCCGGTCGCGCCAATACGGCGACCGACTGGGCGCCGATCTCCATGGTGGAGACCGTGGTGAATCTCAAACCCGCATCAGATTGGCGACCGGGGCTAACGCAGGATCGGCTGATTGCGGAAATGGATCAACAGCTCAGGCTTACGGGCGCCGTCAATACCTGGACGATGCCGATCAAGAACCGCACCGACATGCTCTCGACGGGCGTGCGGACGACGCTGGCCGTGAAGATTTTCGGTCCGGACCTCGCAACAATCCAACGCATCGGGCAGGACATCGAGCGGACGCTCGCGCCGCTGCGCGGGACGGCGAGCGTGTATGCCGAGCGGTCGTTTGGGGGACGGTACCTCGACATCCGGCCCGACGCGGACGCGCTGGCCCGCTATGGGCTCACCACCGGCGATGCGCAGCAGGTGATCAGTCTGGCGCTGGGCGGTGAGGAGGTTACGACGACGGTCGAAGGCCGCGAGCGCTATCCGGTCGCGGTGCGCTACGCGCCGGATTTCCGGGACGATCCCGACCAGATCGCGCGAATCCTCGTCGGTCGTCCGGACGGGGGGGGGCCCCAAGTGCCGTTGGGCCAGGTGGCGAGCATCTCCTTCAGCCCAGGGGCCGCGATGATTCGCAGCGAAGGCGGCTACCTCTACGATCAGGTCTCCATCGACGTGCGTGGCCGCGATGTGGGCAGCTATGTCGGCGCCGCGCGGGCATTGGTGGACCGCGCAGTGAACCTTCCCAAGGGATACTGGTTGCGGTGGAGCGGGCAGTACGAGGCACTCGCGCGCGTGAAGGCCAGGCTCCAGGTCGTGGTGCCGCTCACGCTCGCGATCATCGCCCTTCTACTATATCTGACCTTCGGCACCGTCGCCGAGACGGCGATCGTGATGCTGTCGCTGCCGTTCGCGCTGGTCGGGGGCGTGTGGATCATGTGGCTGCTCGGCTACAACGTGTCGATCGCGGTGGCGGTCGGGTTTATCGCACTGGCGGGCGTGGCGGCCGAGACCGGAGTCGTCATGCTGGTCTATTTGGATCACGCGTGGAAGGAGCGAGATGCGAGAAGCGGGATGCGGGATGCGTCTCTCGTGGCGGCGATCGAACATGGTGCGGTAAATCGTGTGCGGCCGAAGCTGATGACGGTGCTGGCGATCATGCTGGGGCTCGTGCCGGTGCTCTGGAGTCACGGGCCGGGGGCGGACGTCATGAAGCGGATCGCGGCGCCGATGGTGGGAGGGATGGTGACATCGACCGTGCTGACGCTGGTCGTGATTCCTGTGCTGTATTACCTGTGGCGGGGACGTGGACTCAGTAAAGCGGCATGATGCGCACATGAACCATCAGCCGCACGAGCACGCTCCAGCGTCGGCAGGGCACGGGGGACACGCCGGTCACGCCTCTATGGTGGACGATTTCCGGCGCCGGTTCTGGATCTCCTTGGCGCTGACTATTCCGGTGCTGGCGACGTCTGAAATGGTCCAACATCTGATCGGGCTACGTGGAGTCCTCGCGTTCCCGGGCGCGCGCTACGTCGAGTTCGGCTTTGCATCGGCGATCTACTTCTACGGCGGATGGCCATTCCTCACCGGACTGATCGCGGAGCTGCGCCAGCGACTCCCAGGCATGATGACGCTCGTCGGCCTCGCGATCAGCGTGGCCTTTCTCTACAGCGCGGCCGTCGTTTTCCGCCTTCCCGGAACGGTGTTCTTCTGGGAAACTGCGACGCTCATCGACATCATGCTGCTGGGTCATTGGATCGAGATGCGCTCGGTGCTCGGCGCTTCGCGGGCACTCGAGGAGCTGGTGCGACTACTCCCATCCGAAGCGCATCGCCTGCGTTCCGATGGAGCGACCGAAGACGTGCCGCTGACGGTATTGAAGTCCGGCGATCTCGTCCTCGTGAAGCCGGGCGAAAAAATCCCCACCGATGGCTCGATCACTGAAGGCCGCACGACGATCAACCAGGCATTGCTCACGGGAGAGTCGCAGCCGGTCGAGAAAGTCGCGGGCGACGAGGTACTCGGGGGCGCGGTGAATGGCGAGGCCGCGATCACGGTCCGTGTGACGCGTACTGGGGCCGAGACCTACCTGTCCCAGGTGATCGATCTGGTCCGCCGCGCGCAGGAAACGCGCTCGCGCACGCAAGACCTGGCCAATCGCGCTGCGCTCTGGCTCACCGTCATCGCGATTGTGGCAGGGATCGGCACGCTGGCCGCCTGGCTGGTGGCCGGACGTCAGCTCGATTTCGCACTCGAGCGCATGGTGACGGTCATGGTGATCACCTGCCCCCATGCGCTCGGCTTGGCCGTCCCGCTCGTCGTTGCCGTTTCGACGGCGCTCTCGGCGCGGAACGGGTTGTTGATCCGCGATCGCGCCGCGTTCGAGCGCGCCCGCGCGCTCGATGCCATCGTGTTCGATAAGACGGGAACGCTGACCGAAGGACGCTTCGGCGTGACCGACATCATCTCACTCGATGGTCGCAGCGAGCAGGACGTGCTGCGACTCGCCGCCGCGATCGAGAGTTGCTCGGAGCACCCTATTGCCGCGGGTGTGGTCCGAGCCGCAACGGAACACAACATCACCTATCCAGCGCCGTCCGATGTCGCAGCGATTCCGGGACAGGGGGCGCGCGGCGTCGTGGACGGAGTGAAAGTCGCCGTCGTGAGTCCTGGGTTCCTCAAGGAACAACACCTCATTGCGGATGATGCACGCGTGAGACGAGCAGCTGAACAGGGCAAGACGGTTGTGTACGTGGTGATCGATTCGAAGGTCGCAGGTGCGATCGCGCTGGCAGATATCATTCGCCCTGAGGCGAGGGAAGCATTGGCGCGGCTGAAAGACATGGGGATCCGGTCCATGATGCTCACGGGCGATGCGACGCCGGTGGCGCGCTGGGTCGCGCAGGAGTTGGGGCTCGATGAGTACTTCGCGGAGGTTCGTCCCGATCAGAAGGCGGCGAAGATCCGGGAAATCAAAGGCCGAGACCTGACCGTCGCGATGGTCGGCGACGGCGTCAATGACGCACCAGCCCTGGTCGAAGCCGATGTGGGTATCGCCATCGGGGCAGGCACTGACGTCGCGATCGAGTCCGCGGACATCGTGCTGGTGCGCTCAGATCCGCGGGACGTCCCCGCGATCATCGGATTGGCGCGGGCTACTTATCGGAAGATCGTGCAGAACTTGTGGTGGGCCACGGGATACAACGCCGTTGCCATTCCCCTGGCGGCGGGGGTGCTGTATCGCGCGGCAGGGATTCTTCTTTCCCCCGCGTTAGGCGCGGTGTTCATGTCGGCATCGACGGTTATCGTGGCTGTCAACGCCCAGTTGCTTGGACGGCGCAAGCGACCGGCCTAGGTTACATGCCGTGGCGATGCAGACCCCCGCCGGCAAGATGTACGATGAGGAACGCCACGATACTCGCACCCACGATTGCAAGGAAAACCCTCAGGCCAAGCGCGAGACGAGTGGCGGGGAGAGTTTCCTCTGCCTGTTCGGGTCGGCCGTAGCGCGTCCTGCCCCACGGTTTGTAGACACCGAGCGTCGTGGTGACGAGCAGCACCACAACAACAAGAGCGTGGTAGCACCAATGGTTAACGCGACCTTCACCACGACCCAGTAGTAACGAAACAAGCCCCAGCGGTGAGTACGAACGTACGGCCGAAGGGTGACACTGAGGGTCAATGATGGCGCGCAGCGTCGCCGTGCCTCGGGCCGTGCCGTTTCGCAATCCATGTGTGCAGCCGCTCGATCTGCGTGGAATCAAGCACGGTCTCGATTTCGGTCGTCGTCTGCTGCATTGCCCGCTGCAGGTTGGCGTGCACCTGCGCCCAGGCCGTGTCGACTTCGGCCTGGCGTGCCGCGAAGATCTGCTGCACCCGCGCAGCTTGGTCCGGGGAAAGGCGCAGCTCGGTGCGCAGCTCGGCGAGCACTTCCTCATGGTGACGGGCGAAGTCAGGCCGCGTCGTGCCAGCCGCCGCATACGAGGGAGCGCTGAGAATATTCCGGTCCAGTCCACAACCCACGACGATGCCCATCACGAACGTCGCGGCGACCGCGAGGAGCGCGCGGGCCGAATCGTTGAAGCGAATCATTGGGAGGCCTCCGAAATTGGTATGGCGATGAGAGTGGCCATTGTCGGCGCGACGGCGGATGTGACGAATGGGGTGGCCAACGGGTCAATTGGCGCGAACCCATAGAGGCCCGGCGGTGCCGATACCTCGGGCTGCCAAACGAGCGCGGCCAGCAGCGCGGCGGCGGCCGCGATCCCCAGCGGCACGGACAACCGGGACAGGCCGTGCCACCAACGTGTCGCCCCCCGCCCGTATGTGCTGATCACGAGTCGATCGGTCAGCGCGTTCCAGTAACCTTGGTCCTCAGGCAGACGGGAGATCATCTTTCCTCCTGCTCGGCAAATGGGAGGACGGCCTTCCGCATCGACTTGCGAGCTCGATACACGTGGGTTCGCACCGTGCGATCGCTCACGCCCAACGCCTCGCCGACCTCTTTGCTCGAGAGTCCTTCCAGCACACAGAGCCGGAAGCACGCGCGCTGCATATCCGGAAGCGAGTCCAGCTCCAGGTGCACGCGAGCTTCAAGTTCCAGGTATTCGACTTGTGCATCAGGCGTCAACCCATCGTCGGGCGCATTCTCGTCCAGCGCACCGAGCAGCCCACGAGTGCGCGCGCCGGCCGCGTTACGGGCCACGTTACGCAGGATGGTGAAGAACCATGGAGCGAATGGACGATCGGCGTCGAACCGGGGGAGCGCCGGCACGACTCGGCGGAAGGCCTCCTGCACGAGATCTTCAGCATCCTCGAGCGTGTCCGTGAATTCCCAGGCGACCGCGAGCGCACGCCTGAGATAGCGTGAGACGAGTTCCCGGTACATACGCTGGTCGCCGGCCAGGGCTCCGCGTATCAGTTCCCGCTCGGATGGTGCGCCGGTAGCCGTTAACCCTCCCTGTTCTCAGACAGTACCGTGCGGGGGCCCTGGTCGTTTACATAGGCATTCGGTCTTGTGCCATTTGATGGGGTCCATGAACCGGCCGGAGACGGACGAAGACCAGGCCTCCCAACGGTGTCCGAGAGCCGTAGAGCGGATCTAACGCCGACGGCAGCATGTTTACCGTTCCCTGAAAGCCCAGGCCCAGCGTCGCGTCTCTGCTGTGGACGATCTCGCGGATGTATCCCAGAGACAGCGACTTGACCGTGAACGTCGATTCCGGCGCGAAGCCACCTGGTCCTGTCGGCAGAACGAGGTCCGCGGCGGTTTTCTGAACGATCTCCAGGCGTGCAAAGAGCGTATTGCTGCGATCCAGCGCCGCCTCGCTTTCGGCAAGCGCGGAATGTGTGGTCTTTCCCGAGTGTCGGTTGGCACCCCAGATGAGCGACGTCGCGATCTGACCGTTCGTTCCGAGTTTCCCGCCGTGCAATACCGACGCCGTGATGCGGTGCACCGACTCGGACGGATCCAACGCTTCGGGACTCTTGAGAAACCCGTAACCGGCTGACACCACCCAATTCGAATCGAGGTGCGCAGTGAATCGGCCGGAATAGGAGTCCAGGCGGATGCGATCGAACCCCCATCGTTCCTCATTGGGCTCGCGACCGTTGAAGGCTGAGCCCTCGAGCTTCCAATGGTGTCCCAACACTCCGGCGGTGAGGACGCCGAAACTGATGTGCGTGGCGTCCTGCCAGTGGTGACCGAGCGGCGCGGTGGGATTGTCCATCGCCGACGGCCGGTGCATGAAGGCGACCGGGCCGAGCGCCGGCTCTCCTGACGGCGCGGCATAGACCGTCACGCCGATGTCGCGCGTGAGCGCGCGCTCGTACATCACCGCCAATTCCATCCAGAAATCGTGCGGGTGCTGTCGATCGACCAGCGGCTGGCCGCGGTAGCTCTCGCCGCTTTGCAGCAGCAGTGGGTAGCCGCGGTTGGTGACGGTTGCGGGATCGAGACTCAGCATCGTTCGTGCCTGAAACCGGCCGCCGAGCAGATCGCGGCTCGCCATGAGCATCGCCCAATTGAGTGACCCGAATTGGTCAGCGCCGCGCGGGCCGCCCTGCCTGTCGTATTGCACAAATCCAAAGCCATGCAGCATCACGAGCCACGAGCCGACCATCCTGTGTCGGGCCGGCAACGGCACCGCGTCGGGGATCCACGTCGTGCCGGAGCCCATCCGTTCCATCGGGATGCCGAGCGGGTCGATCATCATCATCCCCATCGGTTTCATGGGAGCGTGCTGCGCCCAGAGTAGCGAAGGCAGGAGTACGATCGTAAGCAGGTAGCGAAGCATGTGAGCCTCTGTCTAGAGCAAAGTCTCGAGTGTCGCGGCAGGTGTTACTGCTGCGACGTGGGAGCCACGACAGATATCGAGAACTAAACTCTGGGAGGCGGTGCTTCTGGACCCGAGGTCGGCAAGCCCCTTGAATGGATTGCAGGGGCTGATGCCCGCGCACCGGTGAGCGCTTGCGCGGATGAAACGTCAGCCCTAGTCAGGTCCACTGTCAGAGAGCAAGATGTCAGTGCTTGGCAGCAGAGCGGGATCGTCGCAGCGGGCGGGTGCGTGTTGTGATGATGCGTCCTCGAGTTATCGTGGCCGGGAGTACAACGCGATTCGCGGGCAACGAAGCCGAGATGCAGAATCAGTGCAGTCGATGTGAATGCGACTACTTGGCGAAGCGTCACGGCTGAAGGCTAATCGTGAGGACGCGGATGCGGAAGCAGTGCGTTGCCGTCACCATTCTATTGATGATCACCGCGTCCGTCCTGTTGGCGCACGATCTCTTCCTGAAACTCGACAGCTACTTCGTCCCGCCGAACACGCTCGTGCGCGTGGCCGTGTTGAACGGCTCGTTCTCGAGCAGCGAAGGCGCCGTGGCCCCGGACCGGCTGCTGGACCTGAGTATCGTAGGGCCTTCCCAGCGCCGTTCCATTCCGCGCGAGTCCTGGAAGCCCACCGGCGACACCACCTGGCTCAGCGTCCAGACAGGCGCGCCGGGGACCTATGTCATTGGCGCCTCGCTCAGCCCTCGCCAGATCGCGCTTTCGGCTGAAGCCTTCAACGGCTACTTGAAAGAAGACGGCATCCCCGACGTGCTCGAGGCACGGACTCGCGACGGGGAGCTCGCTCGTGCGGTTCGCGAGCGCTACCAGAAGCACGTCAAAGCGATTCTCCAGGTCGGCGATCTGCGGACCAACGCGTTCGCATTCATCTTGGGATATCCGGCGGAAATCGTGCCGCTCACCAATCCCTATTTCCTGACCGTGGGCGATACGCTTGCGGTGCGATGTCTCGTGGACGGCAAGCCGGTTGCCCAACAGCTCGTCATCGCCGGGGGAGCGCAGGATACCACGGCGATTCCGGACATTCGGACACGGACCGAAGCGGACGGCGTCGCGCGATTGCCCATCCGCACGGCTGGAAAGTGGTACGTCAAGTTCATCCACATGGTGCCGGTGAGCGGAGACAGCGTGAACTACGAATCGAAGTGGGCCACACTCACATTCCAGGTACGGTGACATGGAGACAAGCGCGCACTCGGTCCTCTCGCTGTGGGAAAGCTTCTACGTCATCGTCGGCTCCTCGGCCGGCGGCCTGACCGGCCTGATGTTCGTCGTGATCACCCTGGCCGCAGACTCGAACCTGCCGCGCACCGAGGAGTCGCTCAACGCGTTCGGCACGCCGAACGTGATCCACTTTGTGGCCGCGCTCCTGATCTCAGCGGTGCTCAGCGCGCCCTGGCATCAGCTGCGGGATCCCGCCCATGTCATCGGCGCGACCGCGCTCGCTGGGGTCGTGTACGTCTTGATCGTGCTGCGACGGATGCTGAAGCAAACGGGCTACAAGCCGGTGCTCGAGGATTGGGTGTGGCACCAGGTGCTGCCGATGATCGCGTATGCGACGCTCTTTGTCGGCGCCGCGGGTATGTCGCACGACCAGACGTGGGCGTTGTTTACGGTCGGTGGCGTCGCCTTGTTCCTCTTGTTCATCGGCATCCATAACGCGTGGGACACCGTCACCTACATTGCTGCCACCCGCCAGCAGGAAACGCGCACCACGGAGAAGGCTCGATGATACAACGCCGCCAGCTGCTAAAGACTCTCGTCGCGGCTTCGCTGTTTCCGTCGATTGGTATGCCGCGGATCCGCACGGTCCCAGCCAGGCGCGACCTGCGGGACTGGCTCGCCGTGCGCGACCTCTTCCCGCTCGCGCCCGACTGGACGCACCTGTCGAGCTTTTTGTTCGTGTCGCATCCCACACCGGTGGCGGCGGCGATCGAGCGCTTTCGCAAGAAGCTCGATGCGGATCCCTTCTGGGTCGAGATCGCGTGGGTCAGCGACGCGGAGGGCCGGCCGTTCGCCGCGGTCAAGCGCGCGCTGGCCGATTACACCGGCGGCAGTCCCGCGGAGCTGTGCCTGACCGTCAATACCACCACCGCGCTGGCCATGGCGTATCAGGGGCTGCGGATCCGTCCCGATCAGGAAATCGTCACGACCGAGCACGATCACTACTCGCACCACGAATCGGTTCGCTACGCAGCGGCGCGCTCCGGCGCCCCGATGCGCTCGACGCGACGTTCGCGGCATATGCGGACCGCAAGGAGTTACCGCCGACGCAGGCAGCCTTCGTGTCGCCGGGCGGGTTTATCGCGTACGAGCATCTGCTCGCCATTCCGGCGGCGGTGGAGCTGCATCGCACGATCGGTCGCGACCGGATCGCGGCCCGCATTGCAGAATTGAACGCGGCGTTCCGCGATGGTGCCGTACGCATCCCGGGTGTTACGCTGCACACACCACGCGATCCAAATTCGAGTGCCGGGATTTCCTGTTTTGAAGTGCGCGGCATGGCCGTCGGTGAGGTTGTGGCGCGGCTCGCCGCAAAGAAGATTCGTACCACCACCTCGCCGTACAAGGTCTCGTACGCGCGCGTTGCGGCGGGGATCATGAATCGGCCGGACGAGGTCGAGCTGGTTCTCAGGGAAATCAGAGCGCTGATCTAGAGGAGGAATTGTGCAGGCTCAGAACTACGATGCCATCGTGGTCGGGTCCGGGATCTCCGGCGGCTGGGCCGCGAAGGAGCTCACGGAGAAGGGACTCCGCGTCCTGCTGCTCGAGCGTGGCAAGAACATCGAGCACATCAAAGACTACGCGAATGCGACCAAGGCGCCGTGGGATTATCCCCATCGCGGCAGACGCACGCGGGCGATGGAGCTGGCATACCCGGTGTTGAAACGCGACTACCCGCTCAACGAGACGAACCTGGATTGGTGGGCCTCGGACCAGGAATCGCCGTACACCGAGGTGAAGCGGTTCGACTGGTACCGCGGCTACCACGTGGGCGGGCGATCGTTGATGTGGGGCCGCCAGAGCTATCGCTGGAGCGACTTCGACTTCGAGGCCAACGCGCGCGACGGCATCGCGATCGATTGGCCGATTCGCTACGCCGACATCGCGCCGTGGTACGACTACGTCGAACGCCACGCCGGCATCTCCGGATCGCAAGAGGGCATGGCGCAGCTTCCGGACGGGCAATTCCAGCCCGCCATGCCGCTGAACTGCGGTGAGGAGCTGATCGCCGGACGACTCAAGCAGCATTTCGACGGCCGCCGGCGGATCATCCCGGGGCGCACCGCGAACCTCACCCAGCCGTTGCCGGGACGCGCGCGCTGCCAGTATCGCAACGCCTGCTGGCTGGGGTGTCCCTTCGGCGGGTATTTCAGCACCCAGTCGTCCACGTTGCCGGCGGCAGTCGCGACGGGACGGCTGACGCTCAAGCCCTTCGCGATCGTCACCGAAGTCCTGTACGACCGCGACAAGCAGCGCGCGACGGGCGTGCG
>DASPXJ010000041.1:0-20076 GCA_035637355.1 Gemmatimonadales bacterium | reverse complement strand
CTCCAACCGGCGTGGCTCGGCCTCAACATGAACATCAGCGCGACCGATTTGGGCGGTGATTGCTACGGGGATTCCGGCGGGCCCAAGTTCCTGAAGGGCAATCTCAACGTGATCGTGGCGACGGTGACGACGGGGGATTATCCGTGTCGGGCGACGAGCTGGGATTACCGCACCGATACCCCCAACGCGCGCGCGTTCCTGGGGCAGTTTGTGACGCTGCCCTAGCCCTGCAGCGCCGGCGCGCCGGCGAGAAACTTGTCGATAGCCTCATTGCCGACGGTGGGCCGGATGTGCTCCAGCACGATCCGGCCCAAGCGCGGCACGTCTTCCTTGCGGAAGCCCGCGGCGGACAGGCCCGCCATCAGGGCGGCGGGTCCCGCGACGCCGATCATTTCGCCGGTGCGCGCACCGCTCATCAGCGCGCGCCCCATGTAGCTCTCATGGTTGGGCACGGCGACGCGCACCTTCTCGAACGTCGCCTTGTCGACCGCCATCCGCATCGCCATCAGAATGGCGCCGATGCCCTTCTCGGCCTGGCCAGGCTCGACTTCCAAGTTGGCAACGATCTGGTCGACAAGATCCATGAGGGCCTACAATAACACCGAAAAACGGGGACATGCAAAAACTAGGTTGCAGACGCACCGCGGGGATCGGTCAAACGTCAACGGGACAACCCGTGGGAGGGTTATCCCGTTGACCAGTTACTGAAAACCGCTGTGCGTCGGATGACTAGCTTTTGCATGTCCCCGCTTTTTATTGCCCTACCGTGAAGTCAACTCTCTTAAGCACGTTGCCCGCCGCGTCGCGGATCTCAACGTGCCAGGCGCCTGTCGCGTCCACCGGAATCGTCTTGCGGCTCCACGTGCGCCACGGCGAGCCACCGATTGCGAGCGGGACGGTTCCGACTTCATCACCCCCATGGAACCACACGGCGCTCACCGTCTGTCCGCTGGCGCCGCTCACGCGCATCCACAGCACGACCGTTCCCACGCTGTCGGGGAACGCCGTTCCCGTGTCCTGCGGCACGCGGTCTACGACCGACCGTGCCAACACCGCTTCGACGCTAACGTTTGCAGCCGGAGCCGCCGCCGCCGGCGCCGGCGCGGCGGCTTTCGTGGTATCCTGCGCCGCGACCTGACCAACAAAGCCGACCAATAGCAACAGCGTCAGCATCGCTTTCATGAGGGCACTCCCTGGTTGAGTGTTGCACGCTCGGCCGCGCGTCGCCGGCTGCGCCGCTCCAGCGAGGCGCCCACGACGGCGGCGATCAGACAACCCACCAACGTTCCTGCCATCTGAAATCCCAGCTGATACTCGAGCTGAATCCAATGACACTTGGGGGCGAATATCGGACCGACGAGCCGCCCGCACTTGTCCTGGGAAAACGCGAATCCCCAACTGGCCCCCAGACCAAACACCAACGGCAGGAGGGCCACGAAGAAATGACGCAGCAGAGTCATCGGCCACGCTCGATGTGCCAGCGGTCCATAACACGATCTCCTTCGAGTACCACATACTCGTCGAAATGTGCCTCGGTGAGGCAAGAATGATTGGGAATGATCTCAACCTGGTCGCCAACCCTGAACTTTCCATCGATCGCCGCGGGCGCGGCGGCGCGGATCACGCCGTGTTCCTGCGACACCGACGCCACGGCGAGCTCCGGATGCCCTTTGACCTCTCCGAACGCCGTCGCGAGGCCGAGGTGCGTCGGCCCGAGATCCTTCGAGAGCGACAGCGCCCCCGCATCGACGACGAAGTGCGTCGCGCCCGGTTGGTGGGATACGACGGTCGCGAGCACGGAAACGGCCACGTCGCTCGGCTCACAGCACCCGATCAGCACCATGGTCCGGTCATAGAAGATGTAATTCCCCGGGCGCGCTTCTGTGACGCCCGTCAAGTCTTTTACGGCCGCCATCGCGGGCGTCGACCCTACGCTTACCCCGCGCACCGGCAGCCCGTCTTTGCGCAGCAATTCAGCGAACCGGACCATGACCTGCCGTTCCTGCTCCGCGATCTGGGCCGCCTCTGCCTTGTCGCGCGTGCGATAGGCGAGACCCGAATGACTGAGAATCCCGTCGAACGTGAGGCCCCCTTCAGCGCCCAACTCGCGCGCGACCTCGAGTCCATAGTGCGACGCGGGATCGACGCCCGCCCGGTGGTATCCACAGTCGACCTTCAACCACACGTGGAGTCCGCTTCCCGCAAGGGCCTTCGCCGTCGCCAGATCGTCCAGGATGACGCGCAGCGTCACGCCGGTTTGGGCAATGCGCTGGACGTGCGGGATATGCGCGCGGTCGAGCGGGAAGGCCCACGTCAGGTCACCGAAGCCGCCGCCCGCGAATGCCTCCGCCTCGTGCAGCGTGGACACGGTGATGCCCTGCGCGCCGTGCGCGACCTGGCGGTGCCCCAGCTCGAGACATTTATGCGTTTTGATGTGCGGTCGCAGTGAGACGCCGAGCTTTTTGGCCCGGCCGGCCATCTGCGTCAGATTCCGCTCCATCACATCGCGATAGAGCAGCAGGGCAGGGGTTTCGACGTCAATCAAGGCGGCGGCCCGTGACCTCCACTCGATGCATGCGCTCGATCTTACCAGACCCACCCACGAACGCCGATACGACCCAGCCTGTGAGCCCGACGATGATGGCGCCAAGCGTCGCCGATAGCAGTCCTGCGACATGGAATCCCGGGACCAGCCAGGCGACGAGCGCGAGCGAGATGCCGTTCACGATCAGGACGAACAATCCCAGGGTCAGGATGGTGAGCGGCAAGGTGAGAAAAAACAGAATCGGCCGGATCAGCGCATTGACCGCGCCAAGCACCAGCGCGGAGACGATCAGCGCGCCCGTGCCGGTGATCACGATGCCGGGGAGGAGTTGATCGGCGACCCACAGCCCCAGGGCGGTGATCAGCAGTCTGACAAGGAATCCTCTCATGGCGCGGAAGATAACCGCTGCGCACGCCCCGCGACGAACCGGGCCGTCATCCCGGGGCGCGCCTGCACGCCCAGCTTGGAGTCGAGGAGGATCGAGCCGCTCAGCGAATCACGCCCTGACGGCGCGAGCGAAACCCCCGCGAACGGGCCCACGTCCGCGGGCCAGCCGCTGACGATCGCCTGTTCCGGCTGGCCGAACCAGTTCACCGCCAACGTTTCAGGGCGCGGCACGCGAAACACGATCCGGCCGCGAAACAGGCACTCGCGATTCATGACAACCGTCGCGGTATCGAGGATGATGTCCCCCAAACGGAAGCGATCGCTCATGGAGGGCGCGTCGGGGAAGGTGAGCGTGTCGCCCCGCGCGACGACCCAGTGGCCGGCGTAGGGCATGGAATAGCGGCGCAGGCGGTCGAACTGATGACCGGAGCAGGGGTTGTGCGGGCCGCACGCGGCGACCACGAGCACCACGCCGCACATCACGGCGCGCATCAGAACTCCGTTGTATCCCTCGCCACGCTATCGGCACGCCGGATGCCGGCGCTGGTCGAATCGGCGGCCTTCATCGCACGCCCGACGGCGCGGGCGTTGGGAATCCGCGAATTCGCGAGAATGCTGTCTTTCTGACGCTGCGTGAGCGTGTCGCGGTTCACGGTCTCATGGGACTTGTCCGAACCGCCGCAGGCGACGACGAAGCAGAGAGGAACGACGAGAAGGATTGATTTCATGGCTCGCAACGTTAACAATCTGCCCTACGGTTGCAACTCAACGTAGCCCAGATGGGAGACCCCATGCGCCGTTTGCTGATCCTCGTCGCGCTCACAGCGTTTTCCGCGTGTCGCAGCCCATCCCTCCCCGACCGTCTGTCAGCGGGGACCTGGATCGACCTGACCTATACCTTCGACTCCACAACCATCTACTGGCCGACGGCGCAGCCGTTCCACCTGACCGTGGTCTCGGCGCGGCGCATGCCGGCCGGCTACTACTATGCGGCGAACAACCTGTCGGCCGCGGAGCATGGCGGCACACACCTCGACGCGCCGGTGCATTTCATCGAAAAGAAGCGCACCACCGATCAGATCCCGCTCAGCCAACTGCTGGGACCGGCTATAGTCATCGATGTGACCCGGCAAGCCGACTCGAGCGCCGATTATCGCGTTCACCAGTCCGACATCACGGCCTGGGAGGCGGCGCACGGGGACATCCCGCCGGACGCGATTGTATTGATCCGGACCGGGTGGGGGAGCCGTTGGCCTGATCGCGCCCGCTACCTCGGTACGACCAAGACGGGTACGGCGGGGGTTGCAGAGCTCCACTTTCCGGGCCTCGACCTGGATGCGGCGCGGGCGCTGGTGCGGCGGAAGGTCAAAGCGGTGGGCATCGATACGCCGAGTATCGACTACGGTCAGTCCACCACCTACGTCGTTCACCGCCGGCTGTTCGCGTCGAACGTCCCCGCCTTCGAGAATGTCGCCCAACTGGACAAGCTTCCGGTGACGGGAGCATTCGTCATTGCGTTGCCCATGAAGATCGGCGGTGGCAGCGGCGGCCCGCTGCGGATAGTAGCGCTGCTTCCTTAAGACGCGGGCAGCCCCTTCCGCAGCACGTCCTCCATCACGTCCGCGAAGCGGTCGATCTCGGCGAGCGTCGTGTAGACGTTGGGCGTGATCCGCAGGCAGTTGAATTCCGGGTGGGCGATCGGCGTCACGATGATGCGGTGCCGGTCGAACATGTAGCCGGCAAGCTTCCCGACGTCGAGCTGCCCGGGCGTGAATGAGGCGAGGCCGCACGACTGCGCCGGATCGTACGGGGTCAACAGCTTCACGCCGGGCACGCGCTCCAGCCGTTTGGCCCAGCGGTCCCGCAGGAAGCGCAGCCGCGCCGCTTTCCGTTCGGGGCCGATTCCGTCCAGGAAGTCCAACGCTTCGACGATCGCGTTGTGGTTCGCCGCGGGATGGGTCCCGATCTCCTCGAACTTGCGGATGTTCTCGTTCATCTCGGGTGGCGCCGCCATCATCGGCCAGATCTTCGCGATCTTGGCGCGCCGCACGTACAGGAAGCCGGTGCCGATCGGCGCGGTCAGCCACTTGTGCAGGCTGGTGCCGTAGTAGTCGCAATCGAGCTCGTCGCGGGTGAACGGGAAGTGCGCGTAGGCGTGCGCGCCGTCCACGATGACCTCGATGCCGCGCGCGCGGCCGAGCTGCGCGATCCGCTTCACGGGGAAGATCTGCCCGGTGAGGTTCGTGATGTGGCAGATGTGGATCACCTTGGTGCGCGGCGTGATCGCCGCTTCGACGCGTTGCGCCAGGTCGTCCTGTGACGGCGGCGGGACGGGGAACGTGATCTGCTTGAGGACGATGCCGTCGCGCCGCTCGCGCTGCTTCCAGGTGGTGATCATGCGCGGGTAGTCCTGCGTGGTGGTCAGGACTTCGTCCCCGCGCTGCAGCGGCAGTCCCAGCTGGAGGATCTCGAGCGCCTCACTGGCGTTGCGGGTGATCGCCATCTCTTCGGGATCGCAGCCGAAGTTCGCCGCCAGTCGCCGGCGCACCGCCTCGATCTCCGGCTCGATCCAGGCCCACATCGTGATCGCGGGCGCCTGGTTGGAGACGGCGAGGTAGCGCTGAAATGCGGCGTTCACGACGCGCGGGCTGGGCGCGACGCCGCCGTTGTTCAGATTGATCATGCCGCGATCGATGTCGAACGCCGCCTGGATCTCGCGCCAGAAATCTTCGTCCGCTGCGACCGCCGCCGCGCTGCGGCCATCGGCCTGTCGCAGGGTCGGCAGGATGCGCGATAAGGCGTCGTTCTTGAGAGCCGGCAGGGTAGCGGTAGCGGCGAACAGCGATTCGAGAAAGCGGCGACGGGTGGGCATCAGGAGCCTCGCGTGAGACGACGGATGAGCAGCGTATAGGCGACGGCATTGATCACGAGTACTGCCGTGCCAAGCACCGCCTGGATGCGCGGCGTGAGGCCGGACGGATAGATCGCGGGCAACAGGTAGTACTCGACGAAGCCGCCGCTGTAACCCTGCTGGCCGGCCCGCGCCCGCAGCGTATTCTCGAGCGGTGTGAGCGGGCAGATCCAGCCGCGGTACTCGATCAGCATACCCCACAGGGCGCAGGGGATGTGCAGGGCGGCAACCCAGCGCCAACGCCACGCAATAAAACCGCCGAGCACGACGAACAGTATGAAGAGCGCATGGACGGCGGCGACGGCGTTCGCGAGCAGCCGATAAAACACCTCTACGTAATACGGCAAAACCCCCCGCCCGGCCAGAGCCGGACGGGGGGTCTCGACTACCGGACTGGTCGATTACAGGCCGGCGAATACTCCGATCGGCGCGAACAGGCCGTTCACCGCTTCCTGGAAGTGATCGACCGCATCGAACAGACGATCGAGCGCCGCGAGGTCCTCCACCGTCAGCGGCTCACCACCTGCGTCCACCCATTGCGTCGCTGGGTCTGTAGGATCGCCGCTGATCGAGGCAACAGGATGGCCGTCCACCGACACCGTAACCGTCACGGTTGTGATACCACTCGAGGTGTTTAAGACGATGTGTGCGACCGTCCGAATCGTCTCGCCGTTCTGAATCAGCCGGAAATCGGCGTTGATGATGATGTTGGGATCGTCGAACGACAGCGACTCGTTTAACAGCATGTTGATCGCGGGATTGTTGAGGCTGAACGACGCCTGCACGCGGATGCCGGTGGCACTGGCCGTCAACGTCTCGTCGAACGTCAGCGTCTTGGTGGCGCCGCCACTCAACCCGTTGGAAATCGTGCCGCTGACCGTCGCCGAGGCCGAAGTCGCGCTGCTCTGGATGGAAGCGGTGTAGTCGACGTAGGTCGGCGTCCCACCGGGCCCCTGGACGAGAACATTCAGTTGTAGCTTGGTCGGAGTGCTCTCATCGATGATATCCAGCGTGCCGATTGCGCTGACCGGCTCGACGACACTGCCGTTGAGGCCGGTGGCGTACAGGATGAAGCGCACGCCATTGAGGCCGGCGACGGTGCTATCCTGCCACGAGTATTGATTCGCCGCGGTGTCATACTCGAACACTCGGCCATACATCGAGTCGGGGATGATCCGGCCCTGGGCGGCGGAGACGCTCAGATTGGGCGCGATTGCCAGGAGACGCTGCGCCCGCAGCAGGCCGGGCAGGAACACCTGGCCGCCCGTCCGCGCGAGTTGCGGGTGGACCGTCTCGAGCAGCGTCGCCGCCGGACGAATGGCCGGCGAGGTGGCCGCATCGAGCATGAGGGTGGCGCCGTTGAAGCTGCGGAAGACGTCACTGTCGAACGCGGAATCGACCGAGGAGAGGTTTGCTTCTATTGCGGCCGGATCATTGAAATCGACGGGAGTCGGCGAATCCTTACCACACGCCGTCGCCAGCAAGCCGAGGATGATCCCGGCACCAAGCAGCAACCGCATACGGCCTCCAGATGGGAAAAGTGGGACGAACTTGAATTCTGCATGCGCACCCGCCGGAGACGCTGTGACCTCCCGCACGCCGTGAGAGGCTAGGCGATTACGCCACCACCGAGCAGCTGGTCTTCGGCGTCGTACAGCACACCCGACTGCCCTGGCGCGATCGCCCGGACCGGCTCGGCGAGCCGCAGCGCGATGCGGTGGCCCGCATGCGCAGCAATCGTGCCGGGGACGGCACGCGCGCGATAGCGGCATTGCACCCACACGGCGTCGCCCGGCGAGAGCGGATCGGCAAGCCAGTTGACCTCTTCGAGAGACATCTCGTGTCCGAACAACTCCGCCCCGCGGCCGACGACGACTTCGCGCGTCTCGGCGCGGATGGCGACGACGTAGAGCGGCTCGCTCGAGCCGCCCGGCAGGCCGCGCCGCTGCCCGACGGTGTAGCGCGCGAAGCCGTCGTGCTCACCGATCACAGCGCCGCTCGTCGTGACGAATGCACCGGGCGCGAGGGCCGGTGCGCCCGCGGGAAGATGGCGCTCCAGCACCGCGACGTAATTGTCGTCGGGCACGAAGCAGATCTCGACGGACTCGGGCTTCTCGGCCGTCAGCAGGCCAAGCGTGCGTGCCGCGGCGCGCGTTTCTGACTTCGTCAGCTCACCGACCGGTGTGAGCATGCGGCGCACGACGGCGCGATCGATGCCCCAGAGGAAATAGGACTGATCCTTCTGCCGGTCGAGCCCGCGGAACAATGCGCCGTCCCTGGCGATCGCGTAGTGCCCGGTCGCGATGGCGTCGCAGTCGAGCGCATCCGCGTGATAGAGGAAATCGCGGAACTTGGTGAAGGAATTGCAGCGGACGCAGGGAATCGGGGTCCGGCCGCGCGCGTACTCCGCCACGAAGTTGTCGATGACGTCGTGCCCGAACCGGTCCTCGAGATTGAGCACGTAATGCGGGATGCCGAGCTTGTGCGCGACGAGCTTGGCGTCCGTAATGGAGTCGAGCGAGCAGCAGGGCCGGTCGGGGACGCTATCGCCGTAACAAAACAGCTTCATCGTCGCGCCGATGACCTCGTGCCCCTGCTCGACGAGCAGCGCGGCGGCGACGGAGCTGTCGACGCCGCCCGACATCGCTACCAGCACTCTCATCGGTGCAACACCGCCGACAACGATCTGACCTTCTCCACGACCCGCGGCAGCACCGCCGCGACCGCCTCGACGTCTTCGATCGTACTGTCCTTGCCGAATGAGAACCGCAGCGCCGCCACGCCCAGCTCGCGCGGCACGCCCATCGCGGTGAGCACGTGCGACGGCTCGACGGCGCCGGTGCTGCACGCCGAGCCCGACGAGCAGGCGATACCGGCGAGATCGAGATGCATCAGCAGTGCTTCGCTGTCGGTGCCGGGGATCGACACGTTGGAGATGTGCGGCGCGCGCTCGCCCTGCCAGCCGTTGATGACGGCGTCGGGGACGATCCCCAGCACCCGGCGTTCCAACTCGTCGCGCAGCTCCCGCAGGCGCGCCGCCAGCGACTGCTGCTCGGCCGCTGCCAGGCGCGCCGCCGTGCCCAGCCCGATGATGCCGGGGACGTTCTCCGTGCCCGGCCGGATGCCGAATTGCTGCCCGCCGCCGTGGATGATGGCCTCGACCGCCTTACGATCGCGCACGATCAGCGCACCGATGCCCTTGGGGGCGCCGATCTTGTGCCCGGAGATCGTGAGGAGCGCGCAGCCCGAGTCGTGGAGCGATACCGGAACCTTGCCGAACGCCTGGACGGCATCGGAATGGAATAGCACACCGGGGGGGGCCCCGCGACATCGGGTCGCCAGTTGCGCCACCGGCTGGACGGTCCCCACCTCGTTGTTCACCCACATCACGCTGACGATCGCGACGCCGCGGTCGAGTGCCTTGTCGAGTGCCTCGTGCTCGAGCAATCCCGAGGCTGTCACCGGCAGGATGATTTCC
Source organism: Gemmatimonadales bacterium (assembly GCA_035637355.1). Taxonomy (GTDB): domain Bacteria; phylum Gemmatimonadota; class Gemmatimonadetes; order Gemmatimonadales; family GWC2-71-9; genus 20CM-2-65-7. Next base: position 10,755 of record DASPXJ010000041.1, on the reverse strand, counting down.
TCGCCACCCAGGTGCTGCACCGCGTGCGCCGCCGCCAGCACGGCCTTGTGCTCCGATGCGGAGACCGCGACGCGAAACGGGGCGCCACGGTCCTTGGCCGCCAAAGCGGCGCCGATGATCGCGAGGTTGTCGGCTTCCGTGCCGCCGGAGGTAAACACGACTTGGTTTGGCTCGGCGCCGGCGGCGTCGGCCACCGCGCGCTTGGCCGCTTCGATGCCGGCGCGCGCGGCGCGCCCGAACCGGTGCGCGGACGACGGATTGCCGAAGGCTTCGCTCCCGAGATAGGGAAGCATCGCCTCCAGCACCTCCGGCCGCACCGGGGTCGTGGCGGCGTTGTCCAGATACGTGATGCGCTTGGTCATGGAAGCCGCAATCTACAAACTAGATCGACTGCACGCCAAGCTTGAGCACGTCGTCCACTTCCTGCGTCTCCGCGGTATAGAAGGGCTCCCCGTAGCGCCGCCGGATGAGCGCCCCATAGTGGGCCGACTGCACCCGAATCAGCTCGTACAGATCCTGACCGGTTGGGTGGATCTCGCCGGCCGCCTTCGCGCCGTCGAACTGGGAGGCGTAGCACTTGATCGCCTGCATCTTCGCTTCGAACACGTCCGAGATGTCGACCACGAAGGTCGGCTTCACCGGGTCTTCGCGGTACGCGAGCGCATACAGCAGCTTGTACGGCCGGTGCGCCTCACCGCCTGTGCCAGGCTCATACTTGGCGAGGCCGGCGAGATAACAGGCGTCGCGCCCCAGCTCTGATGCGATGCGGTGGTCCGGATGCCTGCCGACGGGGAAGGGCAGGATGACGACCCGCGGTCTCATGCGACGAATCAGTTCGACGGTTTTCTTTCTTGACGCTTCATCATTTGTCAGATGCGCATCGCGCATGCCGGCATTGAGCCGCACGGCGACCCCGAGCGTTGTCGCTGCCTGTTCCGCTTCCGCCGCCCGCGTCGCGGCATCTCCACGCGTCCCCATTTCGCCCTGGGTGAGGTCGATGATTCCCACGCGGCGTCCGGCCATCGCCGCCTTGGCGAGCGTGCCGCCACACGTCAGCTCGACGTCGTCGCGGTGCGCGGCAATCGCGAGAAGGTCTACGGATTCGGTCGGGATGTGAGCTCCTTTCATCGAGATACGGGATGCGAGAGGCGAGATACGTAATTCTGCGCATCACCCACGCATCTCGTATCCCGCATCGCGCATCCCGTCATTCGTACCTTAAGGCCTCGACCGGATCCAGTCTCGCAGCCCGCGCGGCTGGGGCGATACCGAACACCAAGCCGACCAGGATCGATGCGGCCGTGGCAATGGCGGCGGGCACCACCGGTATCGTGGTACTGAACGCGAGCAATCGCTTCAGGAGCTCACCGACCCCGATTCCGAGCACGATGCCGATCATGCCCCCGAGCAGTGTCAGCGTCGCAGCCTCGACCAGAAACTGCCAGAGAATGTCGCGGCGGGTTGCGCCGAGCGCTTTGCGCAGCCCGATCTCGCGGGTGCGGCTCGTGACCGACACCATCATGATCGCCATCACGCCGATTCCTCCCACCATCAAGGCGATGCTCGAGAGCACCAGCATCACGAAGAAGAAGGCGAACGTCAGGCTGTCGAAGATACTCAGGACCTGGTCCGACGTGAGCAGGTCGAATGTGTTGGTGTCGCCGACGCGCAGCCCGCGCAGCCGTCGCAACGTCACGGTCGCGGCATCCATCGCCCGGTTGACGCTGACCTGCGGCTTTGGCTTTACGAGAATGATGAGGCTGTTCCACTCGTCGATGATGAAGCTCCGCCGTGCCGCTTCGAATGGCACCACCGCGGCGATCTCGGGTGTCCCGGGCACCTCGAAGATATTCGTGGGTCGCTGCCAGACCCCGAGGATTTTGAACGGATGCCCCCCGATCCGGACGACCCGGCCGAGCGGATCGACGGCGCCGAACAGTCGATCGATGGTCCGCTGCTCGACGATCGCGACCGGCTCGCCGCCGCGCAGCTCCGCCGCGGTGAACGAGCGGCCGTTCGTGATGCCGCCGCCGAGGATTTCCATGAACCGGTCATCGGCGCCGAACACGCCGAGGATGCGCGTGTGGTTGCCGCCGTACTCGAAGCGCTGGAACACCTGAGTCCAGATCGCCGCGTAGTGGATCTCGGGGAGCCGGGCGATCGCTGCGGCGTCCTGCGGAACGAGCTTCGGCCGAATGCGCACTTCGCGTGGCACGGCGTCGGGATTCACCCCGGTGGTCGAGAAATAGCGGAGCACCCGGAACGTGGTCGGGCCCACCACCTCGAGCGTATTGACGATCTGCTCGCGAAACCCGGCCACGATCGACGCCATGGCCATCACGGTGGCGATCCCGATGACGACGCCCAGCACGGTGAGCGCGGAGCGCAGCTTGTTGGCGCGCAGCTGGTCGAGGGCGATGCGCCATCCCTCGCGCACCGAGTGAAGTGGAGCGGGCTCGGCCATCTATTCCTGGCGGAGCGCTTCGATGGGATCGAGCCGCGAGGCGCGATGCGCGGGGTACACGCCGAACGCCACCCCCACGACCACGCCGAGCGCCAGCGCCAGGCCGATGGACCATGGCGTGACGCGCGCGGGCAACGGCGAGAGGACCTGCACGAGTCCGGCGAGTCCTGTGCCGACGGCGAGGCCGGCGATCCCGCCGAGCAGCGACAGCGTCAGCGCCTCGGCGAAGAACTGGCGGCGGATGTCGCGGCGTGCCGCGCCCAACGCCTTGCGGATCCCGATCTCGCGCGTCCGCTCGGTGACGCTCATGAGCATGATGTTCATGATGACGATGCCGCCCACGACGATGCCGATGACGACGACCGCGGGCACCACGGTGAAAATGACGCGCGTGAGCTTGGCCCAGAACGCGATCAGTCCTTCGCCGGTGTCGATGGTGAAGTCGTTGGCCGCCCCGGGGCGCAGGCGGTGCGCGATGCGCATCGCTTCCTCCACGCGGAGCATCGCGGGCGCAACGCCCTCGGCCGCACGCATCTTCACCGAGATCACCATCGTCTGTCGCCGGCCATACATCGACTCGAAGGTCGTCAGGGGCAGCATCACGAAACCGTCCCACGATTGTCCCAGGACCGTGCCCTTCTTGGCGATCACGCCTTTCACGCTCAGCTGAATCCCGTGCACCCGGATGGTCCGGCCAATGGCGGCCTCGACATTCCCGAAGAGCTTGTCGGCGACGTCAAACCCGAGCACCGCGACGTACCGCCGCTGCTGCAGGTCGATGTCGGTGAGCGGTCCCCCCGCGGCGAACGCGTAGTCCTGCACGATCACGTAGGGGGCGGTGACGCCGAAGATGAAGACGTCCCCGGTGGTGCGGTTGCGCCACTGCACATCCGCCATCGGCGTCGGCCATCCCGATTGCAGCGCGATCGCTTCCGCATCGGGAACCGCGCGCTGGATGAAGCCGACGTCTTCGGGGGCGATGATGGGCCGCCGCTGGATCTGCTTCCACGCCTCGTCGTCGATGAACCCGACCTGAATCGGATCGCGGCGGATCTGAAAGGCGTTGACGCCCACGATCGCGCCCGCGAGCCGTTCGCGGACGTACGCATTCATCCCCTGAATCACCGCGACGACGGCGACGAGAAACGCGACCGAGACGATAATGCCGAGCAGGGTGAAGAACGAACGGAGCTTGTGGCTCCAGATCGTATCGACGGCGAGAATCACGGCTTCGAAGAGGGGCACGCGGAAAAACTAACGGGAAACGAGAACCGGGACACGGGAAACGTGACCGCGAGTACGTTTCCCGTTTCTCGTTTCCCGGTTATTCGTATCTTAGCGCTTCGACCGGATCCAACCGCGCCGCACGACTCGCCGGATACAAGCCGAATCCCACGCCGGTGAGTGCCGACGCAGCGAGCGCCGCCACGATGGACCAGAGCGGCACGTTCGCCGGAATCGGCGTCACCTGCGAGATCACGAACGCCAGGACGCCGCCGGCGAGCATGCCGACGGCGCCGCCCACCAGCGTCAGCGTCGACGCCTCGACCAGGAACTGCCAGAGGATCGCGCGCCGGGTCGCGCCCAGTGCCTTGCGGATGCCGATCTCCCGCGTCCGCTCGGTCACCGAGATCATCATGATCGCCACGACGCCGACGCCGCCGACCATCAGCCCGATGGACGACAGCACCAGCATCACCAGGAAGAACATCCCGGTGACCTTGTTCCAGGAATCGAGCAGCTTGTCCTGGGTGACGATGGAGAAATTGTTCTCCTGGGCCGGCTTGAGCCCGCGCAGCGAGCGCAGCGTCGCCACCACTTCGTCCATCGCTTCCTGCTGCGTGTAGGCCGGCGCCGGCGCGACGGCGAGGCGCATCCACCCCTTCAGGTACGGCACGTGCTTGACGAAAGCGCCGTGCGGTACGCCGACGAACGGCGGCGTGCTGCCGGAAAACAGACTGGGCGGCGGGGTGTACACGCCGATCACCGTGAAGGGCACGCCGGCGATATGGATCGTATGACCGATCGGGTCGCGGCCGCGGAACAGCTGATCCTCGAGCTTGCGGTTGATGACGGCGACGGGCGCGTTGGCGAGATCCTCGAGCCGCGAGAACGTCCGTCCTGGGTAGACGTCACCGCCGTTCACCTCGACCCATTGCGCCGACAGGCCGGATATTTGCACCGACTCGAGCCGCAGGTCGCCGAACTCCACCGTCGCCGAGCTCTCCTCGCGCCGGGTCACGAACCGGACTGACGGCAGCAGGGCAATCCGATCGGCTTCGGCCCCCACGATTTCCGGATTGCGGCGCCACGGACTGTTCTCGTCGGACCCGTCGGAGACATTGACGCCGGCCTGGAAAAAGCGCCACACGAGGAAAGTGCGCGGGGCGATCGACTCAAAGATGTTGGAGACGCTCTTGTTGATACCGCTGATCATGGCGGCGATGACCATCACCACCACCACGCCGATGGCCACGCCGAGAATGGTGAGCGCCGCCCGAAACTTGTTGCCGCGCAGCGACTCGAGCGCGATGCCAACCCCTTGGAACGCCTGAGTCATGTCTCGTGCCGCAGGGCGGCGATGGGATCGAGGCGGGCGGCGCGCGCCGCCGGATACACGCCGGCGATGATGCCGACGCCGGCGCCCAGCAGCACCCCGACCACGATCGACCAGGTCGCCACCGCGGCGGGCAGCGGCGTGGTCGCGGCGACCACGGCGGCGAGGCCGACCCCGAGGGCGACGCCGCCGGCAGCGCCCACCGTGGCGAGCGTGGTCGCCTCCACCAGGAACTGGCGCAGGATGTCACTGCGGCGGGCACCCAGCGCCTTGCGGATGCCGATCTCGCGCGTGCGCTCGGCCACGGCCATCAGCATGATGTTCATGATCACGATGCCACCGACGACCAGGGAGACCGCCACGAGCCCCGGCAGCGCGACGAACAGCACGCGGCTGATCTTGCCCCAGAAGTCGAGCACCTCGTCGGCGGTCTCCATCGCGAAGTCGTTGCCTTCGCGCGGCCGCAAATGGCGCCGGCTGCGCATCACCGCCTCCGCCTGTGCCATCGCCTGCCGCATCTCGGGCTGCGATCCGGCCTTCACCGCCAACGCATCGACCACCCGCGGCGGATTGACGAAGCGCTTGAGCGGCGCACTCGCCGGGGCGACGGCGAATTTGTCGAGCGACAGCCCGAACAGGTTGCCCTGTTTCTCGACCACGCCGATGACCCGGTACGGCAGGTCGAAGATCTTCACCTCGCTGCCGATCGGGTCCTGTCCCTCGAACAACTTGTCCGCGAGGTCATGGCCGAGGACGAGAACCGGCACACCGGTCTGCACCTCCTGCGCCGTGAATGCACGGCCTTCCTCGAGCACGAGCGAGCGGATCTCGAAGTACAGATCCGTCGCGGCCGTGACCTGCACGTCCTTCACCTGGCGGCGGCCCGCGACGAGCGCCGCCCGCGTGCTCGATTCCCAGGCGGCAAGCACCGGCACCGTCACGCCGCGCATCACGGCCTGCGCGTCTTCGTACGTGACGCGGGGCCGTCGCAGCCACGTTCGCCACATCGAGTCGGTGACGTTGCCGATCTGTACGTCGGGGAACTGCCGCAGCCGGAACGTGTTCACGCCGAGCAGCGTGCCCGCGAACTTGTCGGTCATGTAGCGGTTCATCCCCTGCACGACCGACACGACGGCGATGAGGAACATCACGCCGATGAAGACGCCGATGATCGAGAAGACGCTCTTGAGCTTCTGTGACCGGATCGTCTGGAAAGCGAGGCGTACGGCCTCGGTGAACCTCATTCGTACCGCAGCGCTTCTACCGGATCGAGCCGCGCCGCTTTACTCGCGGGATAGATGCCGAACAGCAGTCCCGTCACGGCCGCGGCGAGGAGGGCGGTGACGATGGAAGCGAGCGGCACGTAGGCCGGCACGGGCGTGAAGTTGTGCAGGACGAGAGCGATGAGCCAGCCGATCGCCATGCCGATGATGCCGCCGACGAGCGTCAGCGTCGCCGCCTCGACGAGGAACTGCCACATGATCTCGCGCCGCATCGCCCCGAGCGCCTTGCGCACCCCGATCTCACGCGTGCGCTCGGTGACTGAGATCATCATGATCGCGATGACCCCGATCCCCCCGACCGTCAGTCCGACCATGGACAGCGCCCACATCAGCATGCGGGCCACTTTCGTGAAGCTGTTGATCGCCTGGACGTACACTTCCTGCGATATGGCATCAAAGTTGTTCTTTTGGCCCGGCCGCAGCCCGCGCATGGAGCGCAGCGCGATCGTCACGTCGTCCATCGCGCGCTCGAGCGAGACGGAGTCCTCCGGCACGACGAACATGTCCATCCATCCCGGCCAGTAGGTAAGGTCTTTTCGGAACGTCCCGTGCGGGATCATCACTTCCGGCTGGTCGGCGTCGCCGAAAAGCCGCGGCGGCGGCTCGTACACGCCGATGACGTCGTAGGGGAGCCCGCCGATCTTGACGCGGCGATTCATCGGGTCGCGCTGGCCGAAGAGGTTTTCCGACAACTTGCTGTTCACGACGGCGACGTGCGCGTTCGCGGCGTCCTCGAGATGGGAGAACGAGCGACCGGGTATGACCTGACCGCCCTCGATCTTGGGCCAGTCGGCGTTCCGCCCACGGACGCGTACGGCGGCGAGCCGGCGCCCCTCGAATTCGATGTCGGCCGCCGTGCCTTCATCCACCACGACGAACGCGATGGTCGGGAGCTGCGCTAGCCGGTTCGCTTCCTCGACCGTCAGCGGCGGACGGCGCCGCCACGGGTTCGGGTCCTCCGGGTCTTCGTCCCCCTGTCCGCCCCAGTAGCGGCCCACCCAGAAGGTCTTGGGTCCGAGCGACGCCAGCATGTCCGAAATGCCCTTGTTGAAGCCGCTGATCAGCGCGCCGATGACCATCACGACCGTGACGCCGATCGCCACCCCGAGGATCGTGAGCGCCGCGCGCATCTTGTGCGCGCGCAGTGAAGACAGGGCAATGCCGACGCCTTCGAACAGTCCGGTCACAGGTTTACTCCTGCCGCAACGCGGTGATCGGATCGAGCCGGGCGGCCCGGCTCGCCGGGTAAACGCCGAACAGGATTCCCACGCCCGCGCCCAGGATCACACCGATGACGATGGACTTCGGGGACACGCTGGCGGGCAGCGGCGACAGCGCATTGATCAACATCGTGAGCCCCATCCCGGCAAAAATCCCGAACGCCGCCCCGAGCAGTGAGATTGCCGTCGACTCGGCCAGGAATTGGCGCAGCACGTCGGTACGGCGCGCGCCGAGCGATTTGCGGAGCCCGATCTCGCGGGTGCGCTCGGCGACCGCCATCAACATGATGTTCATGATAACGATGCCGCCGATGACCAGTGACACAATGACGATCCCCGGAATGACGGTCACCAAAATGCGGCTGATGCCGGCCCAGAACCGTTGCACCCCCTCCGACGTATCGAGCACGAAATTGTTGTCCTGTCTGGGACGCAGATGCCGGCGGCCGCGCATGATGCCCTCAGCCTGTGACATCGCTTCGCGCATCTCGACGTCGGAGTGAGCCTTCACAAGGAAGGCATCGAGAATCCCGGGTGGATTCACGAGGTTCTGCGCCGGCGAAAGGGCCGGCACGACAACGAAACGGTCGAGCGGGAAGCCCAGAATACTGCCCTGATGATCCACGACGCCGATGACGCGGTAGGGGACGCCGCCGATCCGGACGCTGCGGCCGATCGGCGTGCGGTCGACGAACAGGCGCTTCGCGACCGCCTCGCCGAGTACGGCGACGGGAGTCCCGGAGCGGTTTTCCTCTCCGGTGAACGGTCGCCCGAGCGCGATTTTCAGATTCTTGATGTCGAAGTAGCGCTCGCTCGCGGCCGTCAGGTCGATGTCACGCGCTTCCTTGTTGCCGTACGACACCGTGACCCGGTCGCTCGACTGCCACGCCGTGATCACGGGGACCGTGAGCCCGGCGGTGATCGCCTCGGCGTCGCTGAAGCGGATACGCGGCCGCCGCCGCCACGCCCGCCATACCGAGTCGGGCACGTTTGGCACGAACATGGGCTGACGCCGCAATTGAAAGGTGTTCACGCCGTACAATGTCTGCGCGAACTTCTCCGTCATGTAGCGATTGACGCCGTTGGCGATCGACCAGGCGGCGATCAGCGACGCCACGCCGACGAAGACGCCGAGCAGCGAGAAGCCGCTTTTCAGCTTCTGCGCCCGGATCGTCTGAATCGCGAGACGGAATGCTTCATAAAACCGCACTCAGGCCGCCCGTGCCTGGTCGGTCGCGACGATGCCGTCCCGCAGCGTGACGACCCGCGCGGCATGCGCCGCGATGTCCTGCTCGTGCGTCACCATCACCACCGTCTGGCCCTGGCGATGCAGCTCGCCGAACACCGCCATGATTTCGGTGCTGGTCGTGGAGTCGAGATTTCCGGTCGGCTCGTCGGCGAGCAGGATGCTGGGCTCGTTGACGAGCGCGCGCGCGATCGCGACGCGCTGGCGCTGGCCGCCCGACAGTTCGTTGGGTTTGTGCTCCATGCGATCGGCCAGGCCGACGCGCTCCAGCGCCTGCGCCGCTTTGGCGCGCCGGTTGCGCGCCGACAGACCGGCATAGATCAGCGGCAGCTCGACGTTGTGCAGCGCGTCGGCGCGCGGCAGCAGGTTGAACGTCTGAAAGACGAACCCAATTTCCTTGTTGCGAATCCGGGCCAGCTCGTCATCCGCCAGATCGCTGACCTTCTGCCCGTTGAGCCAGTACTCTCCGCTCGTGGGCGTATCGAGGCAGCCGACGAGGTTCATGAGCGTGGACTTGCCCGATCCCGACGGCCCCATCACCGCTACGTACTCGTTCCTGTGGATCTGCACGCTGACGCCGCGCAGCGCGCGCACCAGCTCGGAGCCCATGTCGTACTCGCGCGTGAGCTTGTGCGTCAGGATGATGACGTCGGGGAGGGGCGTGTCACCCGTGCGAAACAGCTGCACGGTGCTCACGAGCGGCGCGCCCCCCGGTTCGTCGTATCGCCCGACTCGCGGCTCGGCTTCACGTGCGCGCCTTCCTTCAGATCGCGGATCGCCTGGTAGGGTCCGGCGACGATGGTATCGCCCTGGTGGACCCCCTCGACGACCTCGAAATGCTCCTCACCCGCGATCCCGACCTTCACCGCATGGAACGTCGCGACGCCGTTGTGGACGATGAAGACGCCTTCCGCTTCCTTCTTGGTGCGAGAGGAATCAGGCCTGGGTGTCGCGGCTTCGGCTCGTTGTGTACCACCCGCGGGCTTATTCTCGGTGGACACCGGCGTGTTTTCACGCACCGTCAGCGCGATGATCGGAATCGCCAGCGCCTGCTTGCGCGTATCCGTCACGATCCGCGCCGTTGCCGAGAGATCGGGGCGCACCTCGGACGGCGGATTGACCAGCGTGATCTCGACTTCGTAATCGACGGCGCGGTCGTTCGAGCCGGCGGCCGCGGATGCGGCGGTCAGGATCGCGCTGTTGGAGACCTTGGTGACGCGGCCGACGAAGGTCGTATCGGGGAACGCGTCGATCGTGACCTCCACCGAATCGCCGAGGTGCAGCCGCACGACATCCGTCTCATCTACGTTCACTTTGGTCTGGATGACCGACAGATCCGAGATCGTGAGCAACAACCCGGTCTCGCGCGAGAACGTGCCCGGCACGGCCACCTCGCCTTCCTCGACGGCTAGGCGGGTGACCCGGCCGGCCATCGGAGCGACGAGATGCGTTTTCGCCAGCTGATCCCGCGCTTCCTGCAGCCCCGCGCGCGCCTGCTCGACCAGGTGTTGCGAGGCCGTCCAGTTCGCGTCCGCGATGTCGAAGGCCGTTTGCGCCTGCTCGAGCTGCTCCTGCGAGATGAGGTTCGGATTCTGCTCGCGCAACTCTTTGGTGCGCTGCAGGGCGCGCTGCGATTGATCGCGCGTCGCCCGCGCCTGGACCGCGCCCGCTTCGGCCGACGACATCGCGGCGTTGGCGCGCTGCATGTTGGCCTGGTAGATCGTCGGGTCGATCTGGAGCAGGAATTGCCCCTTCTGCACCAGATCGCCCTCACGCACCGCGATCCGCGTGATGCGGCCCGTGATGTCGGCGCTGATGTCGACCTTCTTCTTGGGCTGGATCTTGCCGCTGGCGGTCACGGCGGCGACGAGATCGCGGCGGCCGACCTGCTCGAACCGCACTTCGATCCCTTTGTCGCGCCTGGCGCTGGCGCTCACCAGCACGAGAATGACCAGCAGGACGGCTCCTCCACCTCCCAACAGCAC
>DASPXJ010000040.1:0-10684 GCA_035637355.1 Gemmatimonadales bacterium | reverse complement strand
TGCACGAAGTTCGCGGTCGCAATGAAGAGCACCTCGGAGAGGTCGAACGGCACGCCGAGGTAATGGTCCGTGAACGAGTCGTTCTGTGCCGGATCCAGGACCTCGAGTAGCGCCGCCGCGGGGTCTCCCTGGAAGGAAATGCCCAGTTTGTCGACCTCATCGAGCAGGAAGATCGGGTTCTTCGCACCGGCCTGCTTCATCCCCTGGATGATGCGGCCCGGCATGGCACCGACGTAGGTGCGCCGGTGGCCGCGGATATCCGCCTCATCGCGCGCGCCACCAAGGGAAATGCGGACATACGGCCGGCCCATCGCGCGGGCAATCGACTTGGCGATCGACGTCTTGCCAACGCCCGGCGGACCGACGAACAGCAGCGTCGGCGCGCGCGCGGCGCGGTCGTCCTCATTCCCCGGCGCTGCCTCCTTCGGCTGGCGCTGGCGCAGCTGGCGAACCGCGAGGAACTCGAGCACCTGATCTTTGACATCCTGAAGCCCGTAGTGGTCCTCCTCGAGGATCTCGGCCGCTCGCTTCAGATCGAGCGACTCATCCGCCCGCTTGCTCCAGGGCAGCTCGGCGACGGTTTCGAGATAGGTCCGGATGACCTGCGCTTCCATCGATTCGCGACCGGCGCGCTCGAGGCGTGCCAGCTCCCGATCGACTTCCTTGCGGGCAGCCTCCGGCAGCTCGAGTGCGTCGAGGCGCTTCTTCAAATCATCCGCCTCAGCGGCCTCGCCTTCCTCACCCAGCTCCTTGCGGATTGCCTTCATCTGCTCGCGCAGCAGCATTTCGCGCTGCCGCTCGCCCAACTCCTCCTGGACTTGGGACTTGATGTCTTCCTGCGCGTCGAGCACCGCGATCTGGCGTTGGACGTGGACTATCACCCGACGCAGCCGGTCCTCCACGGCCAGCGTCTCCAGCAGCTGCTGGCGCTCGACCGATTGGATATCGAGGTGCCCGGCAACGAGATCGGCGAGGGCGCCGGGGTCACTCACGCCCTCCAGGACCTGCTGCACGACCTCGGTGGGCAGGCCCGACTTCTGTCCCAGCTCGGCGGCGCGCTCGCGGACCTCGCGGTGCAACGCTACGAACGCAGCATCCTTCTCATTGAGAGGAGGAAGATCGGGCGTTTCGCGAACCGTGGCTTCGAGATAGCCGTTGGTCTCAGAATAGTGGACCGCGGTACCGCGGCCTTCGCCATGCAGGATCAGCTGGACACCGCCAAGATTGCGCTGGACCTGACTGATGCGCGCGATCGTGCCGGTGGTATAGAGCACGGCGGGAGATACCTGATCGACGTTCTCCTTCTGGGCGACCGCGAAGACCTTGCGGTCGGCTTGCTTGAGGGCGGCTTCTATGGCACGTAATGTCGCGGGACGGCCCGCACCGATCGGCGTCGCGACGCCCGGAAACAGCACGGCATCGCGTAGCGGGAGTACGGGCAGAGTCATCCGGTCTGACATTGGCATCTCCGATTGTAAGTTGCGTGGCTTGTATTCCCGTACGCAGAATGCACCCACCATGCCACCAAAAAACGCCGGTTGCGGCAGGTCCGTTCCGGATTACGCCGCCAAAGCGGCGCTTGGCTGCCAACTCGACGCTTGAAGAGTATCTTTTTGACCTCGAATGAATTGTAGAACGGCATGACCGACCTGCTGGCGCAGCGGCTCAGCCAGGCCCTTGGCTCCTCCTTTACCCTGGAGGGGGAGATTGGCCGCGGCGGGATGGGGGTCGTCTACCATGCGCGGGATGAGCGGCTCAAGCGGAAGGTAGCGGTCAAGGTCCTGCCGCCGGAGCTCGCGTTCCGTGAGGAAATCCGCATCCGCTTCCTGCGCGAGGCGGAAACGGCCGCGCGCTTGTCCCATCCGCACATCGTGCCGATTCACTCCGTCGGCGAGGGACCGGACGGCCTCGTCTATTTCGTGATGGCTTACGTGGATGGTGAGTCGCTCGCGGCCCGCCTCAAACGCCGCGAGCGACTGCCGCCTGAAGAAGCCCGCCGCATCATGATGGAGACGGCTGATGCGTTGGGAGCAGGACATGCGCTCGGCATCATCCACCGCGACGTCAAGCCGGACAACATTCTGCTCGAAGGCAGCCGCGGCAGGACCGTCCTCACCGATTTCGGAATCGCCAAGGCGCTGACCTCGACTACGGGGCCGGGAACACTGACGGCCACGGGTGTCGCGATTGGCACACCGCACTACATGAGCCCGGAGCAGGCCGCGGGCGATCGCGAGATCGACGGACGCTCGGACATCTACAGCCTGGGCGTCGTCGGCTACCAGATGCTCGCCGGTGAGTTGCCTTTCTCGGCGCCGACCGTTCCGGGATTGCTGCTCAAACAAATCACCGAGCAAGCACCCAACCTCCAGGACAAGACACCGACCTGCCCGGACGATCTGGCGTCGTGCGTCATGCGCTCGCTCGAGAAAGAACCGGAAGCGCGTTGGCCGACAGCAGATGCGCTGCGTCGCGCGCTCGAATCGCGCAGCGCGCCGCCGTACCGCCCATCGCGCCGCACCAGCGGCGGGGCAGGCGCGGCCCGCGGTGATACGCGCCTGGGCGGTGGCTGGGGGGGCGGGGGCGGCGGGGGCGGCGGGGGGGGCGGGGGTGCTGGCGGGGGTGGACCCCCGGCGCGGCTCTCCGGCGGTGGCCGCCCCCTGGAGCGGCGCCGCGCGAGCCGGCCCACGAAGCGAGATCCGAAATCTGACCTGACGCCTGCGGGCGAGCCGAAGCTGGTCGCGAGGTTCCGTGACAGTTTCGTCTCGTGGGCTTCCGTCTGTGGCGGGTTGATGTTGATCGACATGATTCAGGGCGGCGGCCTGGGGTGGTCGTTGTTCGTGACCGTCCCGTGGGCCGCCTTTGGCCTGCTGCCGCAGTACATGAAGCTGTGGCAGACGGGTTATTCCTGGCGTGACGTGCTGAACCGTCCGGCCGCGCCCGACGCGCAGCAGGCGCTGGGGGGGGGCGGTTCCGGCGGAGGGCCGCGCCGCAATTTGGCTCCGCCCAAAGCCGATGAATTCGGGCACAACGTCGACAAGGTCCGGCAGGTGCGCAACGATCGGGAAGCGATCCTCAAGATTATGGAGCGCGTCCCGACGTCGGAGCGAAAGCTGTTGCCCGACGTCGTGGCGACGGTCGACGGACTGCTCAAGCGCGCCGAGGAGCTCGCGCGGATGCTGCATGGCATGAGCGCCGACGTCGACGATGGCGCGCTGGAACGCATCGAGGTGCGGATCGAGGCGGTGAAGCGTTACGAAGAGGGCAGCGAGCGCGAGCGACAGCTCTCACTGCTCGAGCGGAACCGGCAGGCGCTGAGCGATCTGCTCAGCAGGCGGCGCAACGTCGAGGAGCAAATCGAATCGTGCGTCCTCGCCATGCAGAATGTGCGCTTCGACCTGCTACGGCTGCGGTCTGCCGGCGTCGCGGCGGTGCTGAGCGATCTGACGCACGCGACGCAACAGGCGCGCGCGCTGTCGCGCGATGTGGATCACGTCATTGCGGCCGCGGGCGAGATCCGCGACGTCCTCAGTGCTTCGCCTTCCCCCCTGCAGCAGCCCCGCGGGCCGAGGTCCCAGTCCCCACCGTAGGCTCCTGACCGGCCCAGCATTCCCGTACCAGCGCGGGACCGTTGTCACGCTGTAGCGCGAAATCCAATAACTCCACGAAGCTCGCAGCGGCCTCCTCGCAGCGTCCGGCACGCAGGGCAGCGACCGCGGCGAGCTCGCGGTACCGCGCCGAGCCGGGACGACGTGCCGCCGCGTAGCTGAGCACGCTGTCGGCCTGGGGAGCCGGTGCGTCCAGGGCAATCTGGCCGAGCGCCTGGGAGAGGAATTCTCCGGGGAAGGGATGGTGGAATGTGCCTTCGGCCGCGCTGAGTGCACCGCGCGCCTGGATCGCGGCCTCCGACCAGCGGGAGCCCTGCGCGGCGAGCAACGAAAGTGCGGCGCGTGCCTGCGCGGTGTCCGCACCCGCGGCCAGCGCCTCCCTGAGCGCCATCGCGGCTGACGGCTTGTTACGCGCCGCCGCCAGCAGCGCACGCATCAACAAAGCGTCGGGGCGTGGTGTGCGAGCGATGACAACGTTGAGGAGCGAATCCGCTTGTGCGGTATCGCCCAGCGCGAGACGAATGCCCGCCGTGCGAACGCTCCACTCGACCACGCCCGGTTGCGCACGATGCGCAGCCTCGAGGTACGGAAGAAGACTCGCGTCACTGCGCCGCGCCGCGAGGATGCGCAGCAGCTGGAACGGCGACGTCGCGTCTCCCCGGTTGCCGATCTGCACGAGCGAGTCGAAAACGGCATAGGTCCCGCCGTCGGGATCGAGGAAGCGTCGTGCCGCGACAAACTCGAGCCGCGGCCGGTCATCGCTGTGGCGAAAGGTCGCGCGCCGCACGAGACGCGCGACGCCGGAGTCCCCGAGGAGTAACCGGCCGGCGTACTGGTCCGGCGATTCGACGTTCAGCCACTCACGCGACAGCGTTCGTACTGCACTGCCCGGACGCAGCAACAGCGTCAACCAGTCGTGGTCGTAGGTGAGCGGACGCGCCGACGCGAGCACGATCAGGTCGGCCGTGCCTCCGAACCAGACGTGGATGTGGGGGAACACCGCTTGCAGGCTGCGCACGATCCCGGCGACGACCGGCAGCGGCAGCTGATACAGCTGGATCCATTGGCAGAAGACGCCGTCATCCGCGAGCCGCGCTTTGGCGATGCGGAAGAACTCGGGCGTGTAGAGCGTCGCGATGCCCGCAACCCACGGATTGGACGGCTCGGAAACGATCACGTCGTACCGTTCGCGATCCAGCTGGAAGGCGCTGCGTGCATCGTCGACGACGACGGACGCTTTGCGCCTGGCGAGCACCGAGTCGTTCACGGCGAGAAAGAAGCTGTCCATCTGTACGACGGCCGGCTCGATCTCGACCACCTTGACGCGCGTCAGCCCGGGCACGCTGGCAAGCACGTGGGCGGTCACGCCCGTTCCGTATCCGATCACCAGCGCCGACGTCGGCGCGACACGCGCCGCCGCGGGCGCCAGGCCGAGCATGATCTGCGTGTCCATGTCGCCGCGGTCGGATCCGTCGACCTTGCCGTTTACCCGCAGCGAACGGCCCGTTTCACCTTCCCACACACTCACGGTGGCATTCGGGCCTTCGCGGTACGCCAGCTGGCGCACGTCACGGTGCGTCAGGAACCGCTGCCGGGCCGCCTTATCCATCCGCTGGCGCGCGTAAATCGTGGGGCCGAGGTCGATGAGGCGAGTACTCCACCCCGGTGCGGCGGCAGCGGACAACAGGGCCAGGGTGCCTAATGCGCCGCCCGCCAGCACGCGCACCCGCAGGCGGCGGTGCTCGGCTGAGGCTTCGGCGACACCGCGAGCGGCGATCGCCGCAAGCGCGAGCGCGGCAAGGCCGTTGACGACGAGACCGATGCGCAGTGTGACCTGGGTTCCCAGCACCACGATGAGCAAGAATCCGGTGAGCACCGCGCCGAGTATGCTGCCGATCGTGTTGAGGGCGTAGGCCGCGCCGACGTCGGCGCCGCGCGCCTGGCGCGCGCGTGCCGTGAGATCGGTGAGCAACGGGAACGTCATCCCCATCCCGATCGCCGGAATCAGGACGACTGCTCCGACCGCAACACCCATGAGCAGCAAGCGGTACGCCGCGCTCAGGTCGGGAATCTGGAACACGGCAATGATGTAGGACGGCAGGAATCCAAAGAACAGAAACAAGGCGGCGGCGCCGACGCCCGTCACACCTTGCGCCAGCGCGGCGCTCGCGGCCGTATCAGCGCGCGGCAAGCTGCGCCGGGCGACCAGCACGCTGCCGAGGCCGATGCCGAGGAGGAAGACCAGCAGGACCAGGGTGAAGGCATAGGTGGATCCGCCGACGACCATCACCAGAACGCGAGTCCACGCGATCTCGTTGAGCAAAGAGGCAAAGGCGGTGAGGCCGAGCAGGATCAGGGCCAGAGTGCTCAGGTGATCACGAGTCGGTATTGGTTCTTCCACGGGCTGGAGCCCGGGGTCAGGGACACTCTGGACGCGCCCCAGTGCGATCGCAGCGGCGCCAATCGCGAGGTTGACCGCAGCGGTCGCCCAGAGCGAGGCACGAACACCGATGAACTCGATCAGAAAGAATCCGGCGAGCGCCGTGCCGGTCATGGCACCGAGCGTATTCAGGCCATAGAGACGGCCAAGCGACGGCTTCAGCAGCCCCCGATCCTCGCCCATGAGCGCCCGGGTCAACACGGGCAGGGTGCCGCCCATGAGTGTCGTGGGGATGAGCAACACGAGCGCGGCGAGCCCGAAGCGCAGCGCGACGGTGACTGCGCCGCCTTCGAGGCCAAGCGCGCCCGCGATTCCGATGTAGGCCCAGTGCGCCAGCGCGAGCACCAACGGGGAGATGATGCCGAAGACGCCGATCGCGATCTCGAGCCAGCCGTACAGCACCGCCGGGCGCGGCGAGCGATCCGCCATGCGTCCCAGCAGCCAGGCACCCAGGCCGAGGCCGCCCATGTAGGCGGCGACGACGGTCGTGACCGATTGAATTGTCGAACCGAAGGATTGATACAGGACGCGGACCCAGAGAAGCTCGTAGATGAGCCCGGTGGCGCCCGACAGAAAGAACAGGAATGTGTAGGCGAGTGCCGCCCCCCGCTTAGAACGCATGCAGCTCGCGCATCGCCGCCGCGAGATCCTCCACCTGGGGCAAAATGTAGTCCTCGAGGTCGGGCGCGTACCCGACGAACGTGTCCGTCGAGGCCACGCGCTTGACCGGCGCGTCGAGCCAGGTGAAGCACTGGTCCGCGATACGCGCCGCGATCTCGGCGCCGTAGCCCCACGATTGGGCGTCTTCGTAGGCGACGATCACCCGGTTGGTCTTGCGGATGGAGGCTTCGATCGTGCCCCAGTCCACGGGCGACAGCGAGCGCAGGTCGATGACTTCGACGCTGATGCCCTCGCTCTCCTCCAGCCCCTTGGCAGCCACGAGCGCCCGCTGCACCACCGCTCCATACGCGACCACCGTCAGCGCCGTCCCCTCCCGCACCACCTTCGCTTTGCCGAACGGAATCATGAAGTTGGGGCCGGGATTCGGGGCTTTGTTGTAGGTCTGGCGGTAGAGGTGCTTGTGTTCGAGGAAGAGGACGGGATCGTCACAGCGAATGGCCGTGCGCAGCAGCCCATTGGCATCCAGGGCGGTGGACGGGCAGATGACCCGCAGCCCCGGAACGGACGTGAAGACGACGGCACCGGTCTGCGAGTGGTACACGGAGCCGCCCTTCAGGTAGCCGCCGTACGTCACGCGCACGACCACCGGCGCGCTGAAGGCGTTGCTCGAGCGCCAGCGGATCGTCGCCAGCTCGTTGCGCAGCTGGTGATATGCCGGCCAGATGTAATCGAAGAACTGGATTTCGACGACGGGCTTCAGCCCGCGCGTCGCGAGGCCGACCGCGCGGCCGATGATGTTGGCTTCGGCGAGCGGCGAGTTGTAGACGCGGGTGCCGCCGAACTGGCGCTGCAGGCCCCACGTCACCTTGAACACACCGCCTTTGCCCTTCACTTCCTTCAGGTATTGCTCCCGGCTCACGTCCGCGACGTCCTCGCCGAAGACCACGATGCGCGGGTCGCGCGTCATCTCGTCTCTCATGCACCCATTCAGCAAATCCACCATCGTGGTGGGCTCGCCGGTGAAGTGCGGATCGTCTTCGGTATCGAATTGCTCGGACGTCGGATCGACGTCGGGGGAATAGACCCAGAGGAGCGCGGTCTCGGGCTTGGGCTGCGGCGACGCGAGCGCCACGTCCGCCGCGACCTGCACTTCTTCTTCCACCTGAGCCTTGATGGCCTCGATCTCGGATTCCGTGGCGACACCGTCTTCCAGCAGGCGTTGGGGGAACGCGGTCACGGGGTCACGCTTGGCTTCTTCCTCGCGCTCGCGCGGCGGCTTGTAGAGAATCTCGTCGTCGGACAGCGAGTGCGAGTACGGCCGTATCACGTGCGCGTGCACGAGCGCCGGCCCCTTGCGCTGGCGGCACCACTCCGCGGCGCGCGTGATGGCGGCATGGGACGCCACCGGGTCGCAGCCGTCCACCTCTTCGATGAACAGGTTGGGGAAGTTGCTCACCAGCCTGGACACGGAGCCGCCGGCGGTCTGGACCTCGATCGGCACCGAGATCGCGTATTTGTTGTCCTCGATGAGGAACAGCACCGGCAGCTTGAGGTTGGTGGCGCTGTTCAACGCTTCCCACCATTCGCCCTCGCTGGTGGTGCCGTCACCGGCGGAGCAGTAGACCATCTCGTCGCCGTGGATCGGCTTGTCTTTGATCTCGTCGATCCGGTCGTAGCGGAGCCACGCCTCCGCGCAGCCGACCGACTGGAGGAATTGCGTGCCGGTGGGGCTCGACTGGCTCACGATGTTGAGCTGCTTGTGGCCCCAGTGGGAAGGCATCTGGCGGCCACCCGAGTTGGGGTCGTCGGCGGCCCCGACCGCCGCGAGCAGCATCTCCGTCGGCGTCATGCCGAGGGTCAGGCACAGCGCCCGGTCGCGATAGTAGGGATAGAACCAGTCGTAGCCGGGCCGCAGCGCCTTGCCGGCGGCGACGAGCACGCCCTCGTGGCCGGCGCCGGAGATCTGAAAGAAGATCTTGTTCTGACGCTTGAGCTGAATCTCCTTGTCGTCGATGCGGCGCGACAGGAGCATCAGCCGGTACATATCGAGGAGATCGGCTTTTTGGAGCGCGCGCGTCTTCGTCGCCGCACGGGAACGTGTTGCCATGCCCCAAAAATAGCCTAGTTCGGTGCCTTCGGTGCGACCAATAACTCGCGCAGCCGGGGGAATTGCTCGGTGGCGACGCGGATCGTCCGGTCGTTGCGAAGCACGAACGCCTCGCGAGCTTCGGGACCCCAGCGCACCTCCGCCGCGCGGGCGGCAAGAATCCGCGCCAGGCGCTGATCCAGCAGGCTGTCGGTCACTGCGCTCACGCCGAGGCGCGTGCGCACGCGCGACAGGAACGGTGGTAGTAACTTTGCTCGCCATTCGCTTTCCGCGGTCAGCCACGCGGTACGCGCGGCCGGCATGGCCGGCAGCGTCTGGGCGACGCTATCCGACACCGCGTCGTCGAATCCCGAATCGGCGGCCGCGCTCCACCAGACCGGCAGCGGAGCGATGATCGGCACGACGATGTCGGGCACGATGCCGCCGCCACCGCGGACGGCGCGTCCCGCGTCGGTCTTGAACACGGCGAGCGTGTCTTCCTCGGCACCCGATCTTCCCGCGAAGCTCAGGTACTGCTCGTAGCCGATGCCGTGATAGCGCCGCTGAATGACGCGCCCGCTCGGCGTGATCACCCGGCCGACGGTCAGCCACACGATGTCACCCGAAGGAAGAAAAAAGATCGACTGCATCAGCGCCTTGCCGAAGCTGCGGCGTCCGACCAGCAGTGCCCGGTCATGGTCCTGCAGCGAGCTGGCGAGCGCTTCCGCCGCGCTCGCGCTGTGCTCATCGATCAGCACCACGAGCGGGATCTCGCGGAACTCGCCGTCACGCTTGGTGACGAAGGTCGTATCGGTATCGCGTTTGCGGCCGCGCGTGCGAAACACCACGGCGTTCTTGGGCAGGAACTCGCTCGCGATCTCCACGGCCGAGACGACGATGCCGCCGGGGTTGGCGCGCAGGTCGAGGATCACGCGCTGCGCATGCATGCCGCGCAGCTGCTTCATGCCGTTGTGCACTTCGGCCGCTGCGGTGGGGGCGAACTCCTCCAGCCGCAGGTACCCCGTCACCGAATCGACCATGCGGACGATGGAGACCGAGCGCACGTCGAACGGGCTGCGTTTGAGCGTCACGCTGAACGTGTCGGGCTCGAGGCGCGGGCCACGCTCGAGCCGCAGCCGCACCTTGGAGCCCTTCTCGCCGGCGAGCCGCAGAGCGAGTGTCGCCATGTCGAGGCCGGCCACCGACGTGTCGTTCATCGTGAGAATCCGATCGCCCGGGAGTATCCCGCCCTTGGCGGCGGGACTCTTCGGCGCGATCGCGAGGACGGTCGCGGCGCCTTCGACTTCCTCCAGGGAGACGCCAACGGTGAACAGCTCGCCGCGTTCCAGCGCGTTTTGCTTCTGCCATTCGAGGCGCGACTCGTAGTGGCTATGCGGATCGAGCGCTCGCAGCACGCCGCGGATCGCCGCCGCGACCAGCTCCGTGTAGCCGACCGAGTCGGGGTAATTGAGCCGGATGTGGTTCAGGACGCCGGAGAAAGTCTGCAACTCTTCGTAGGCGGCGCGTGTTTGCGCCGCGGCCGCCCCGGGCGCACTCGCGAGCAGGGTTGCCGTCGCGAGTGTGCCGAGAACGGCGCTACTGCAGCGCCGCGAGATGCTGCTTGGCGATCGTGATCTGTCGGTCATACCGGCTCGGAGCAAGGGAGGTGAACTGCGTAAAGGCCGCGCGGGCGTCGTCTTTCTGGCCCAGCTGCTCGAGCACGATCCCCAGGTAGAAGGACGGACGGGGATCTCGGGGATTGACCGACGTCGCCTGGCGCAGCGTCTTGACGGCTTCCTGCGGCTGGCCGGCAACCGCCAGCGTCTTCCCCAGGTCGAGGAGCAACGATTCGTCGTCAGGATTGGCGTTCACGGCGTTCTGTCGCGACTTGATCGCCTGGGGAAACATCTGGGCCGTCTCGTACATGTC
>DASPXJ010000039.1:0-14543 GCA_035637355.1 Gemmatimonadales bacterium | reverse complement strand
CGCCGTGGCATGCAGCTCGATATCCTCGCCGCCTTCCTCCGGATCGTTGCTGCCGCCGCCACCAGGAACCGGATTCTCGTGGCATGCGGCGCAGCCGACCGCGTTGAACAGCGGCCCCAGCCCCGTCTCCGGCGTGAACTCGGTCGCGAAGACGGCGCGGCCCATATCGAACCGCAGTCGCTGCGCGGCCGAGAGGCGTGGCAGCGGTCGGCCGAGCATGGCCACGGCCGTCGCGAATTCCGCAGACGGCAGCGGGCGTGGTGGGGTCGGGGCGATGGGGGACACCGCCGTCGGTGCGCGTTCATCGCAAGCGGCGACACCGATCAGCATGGTTACGAGTAGCGTATTCCGACATGTGCGACGCATGAAGCCCTCCCTGGGAAACGGGCGAGGGCGCGCATCACCTTAGGCCGCCGCGGTATTTTCGCGCGGGTCATATGGGCTTTGTTCGGGACGGACCCCATTGGGAGATCGTGCTCAGTTGTGCTTGATTTCCTCGACACACATGACCAGGGGAAGCATCACGTGGTACTCGCGGCACTCTGTCTCGCGCTGATTGCGCAGCAACCGCCACCTCCCGTGA
Source organism: Gemmatimonadales bacterium (assembly GCA_035637355.1). GTDB lineage: Bacteria > Gemmatimonadota > Gemmatimonadetes > Gemmatimonadales > GWC2-71-9 > 20CM-2-65-7. The sequence continues at coordinate 13,960 of DASPXJ010000039.1, read as the reverse complement.
CGAGCACGATCGTGTCCGCGCACGCATGGGTCGTGCGCCTGGGCCGCGAGATGGGCGATTCGATCTGGCCGGGCTTTCGCCCGGACACGATTCCCGTCCTGTACGTCATGAAGGGTCAGGGGACGTTGGTGCTCGGTTGGCAGGGCGCGCTGCCGCCGGGCTTCACACCGTTCGTCGACCGGCCGGACGCGGGCTGGCAATCCTCGGCCGACCGCGGCGCCGCCAGCACCGGCACCGAGCTGGCGGGCCATCGCGCGGCGCAAGTCGTCGTCTCCGATTCGCAGGACATCGCGTCGCTGGTCGGCCTCACGACGCACGAAGCGTTTCACGTGTTCCGGGCGGCTGCGAAAAAAGAGAACGCATTTCTCGTCACGAGCTACCCGGTGTTCGATCCGGAAAACGAAGCGGGCATGGCCCTCGAGGGACGCATCCTCGCGGCCGCCGAGGTCGCGCGCACCAAGGCGGAGCGGCGCGCGCTCGCCCGGCAGTTCCTGGCGGTGCGCGAGTCGCGGCAACGCGCGCTCGGCGCCGAGCTGGCCGAATTCGAGCAGCTCGCCGAATTGAATGAAGGGCTCGCGGAGTACGCGCTGGTCCGGTCGGTGCAGCTCGCCGCGCGGCATCCCGACTTCTCCGATCGCGCCGGCGCCGAACGGCTGCGCGCGGCCAAGCTCGCGGGCCTGCACCAGCTGACCGAGGACGTCACCCGCTCGATCCGGCTGCGCTACTACGCGACCGGGCCCGCGCTCGGCCTGCTGCTCGACGCGCTCGCAGGGCCGGCGTGGAAGACGCGCCTGATCAGCCAGGATCTCACCGTCCAGGACGCGCTCGCCGATGCGTCCGGCTATCGCGCGCCGGAGCTGGCGCTACGCCGCCAGGCCGAGACGCGGTACGTCATGAGCCAGCTGCGCAGTGGTGCCGATTCCAGCGTGGCCCGCCTGCGTGTATTCCGGCGCGCGCAGGTCGACAGCGTGCTGGCGGCGCCCGGGGTGCAGCTCGTGGTCACCCTCGAGGGCCGCTCCCTCGGCCTGTGCGGGATCGACCCGCAGAATCTCTTGCAGGTGGAGCCCGGCGTGCTGCTTCACACGCGTTGGCTACAGGCGTGTGCCGGCGACGCGTTGGATGCGACGTTCACTACGCCGGTCGTACAAGACCGCGCGGCGCAGACGCTCAGGGCGGTGGTGGGCGCCGACTCGACGGTGCAGGTGAGCGTCGCTCCCGATGGCGGCGTGCGGATCGAATCCCCGCTGGTGTCGCTGCGCGCGACGAAAGCCGATGTCTCACGCGATGGGCGGGTGCTGACGGTGAAGATCAAGGCTTAGTGGGCAGCTTCCTCAGGGCTGAATCTCCGTCAACGTGACCGCGTCGGCGCGCGCGTTGACGATGTGCTGGCGCAGCGCATGGCCGCTCGCGTTTGCCTGAACCGTCACGTTGCCCGCCGTTACGTTGGCGACATAGGCGACGCCGTCGCCGGAGGTGGAGGTCGCGGTACTGCTCGGTGTCGAGCCGGAGTTGTAGCGGTACGTTCCGGCGGGGCTCGTCGTCACCGTCGCGCCCGCAATCGGATTGCCCTGGCAGTCCTTCACCACCACGCCGATGAAGCCGTCGCCCGCCACCGGTGTGACGCCCACCAAGCCTGCCAGAAACGAAAATTCCGAGCTGGTGAGGAGCAGGACGTTGTCCACCGCGTCTGCCGCCAGCGGCCGCGACGGGTAGGCATACGTCGGCAGGTAGCCGCTCTTTGTGAGTTTCAGGAATCCGCTGACCGGCGTGCCACCCGTCGCGATCGTGAGCGCGTAAAAGCCGGGCGTGTTCGAAGTGTCAGCGGCGAGTGTATCGGTCCCAGTCGATGCCATGATCTCCACGCCGCCGAGCGCAGTCGGTGAGATGGCGTTGCCCTTGGTTTGTCCCGTCACGTTGATCGTGCTGGGGGCGGTCGACGGCAGCGTGTCGCCGAGGCACGCGAAGCGGGCATCCGGGCCGCCCGAGTCCGAGCACGCGGCTAACCAGACGGCGAGCAACGCGACTGGCAGAGCAGAAATCGAGCGATGCATGGCTCAAGCCTTGAATGGTTTCCGCAAATCTACCCGGAAACAGGACGTTTGTGCGTTGCGGTTTCCCGCTGTACTCTCACCGCATGACCGAAAGCCCCACGCGCGTCGAAGCGTTCAGCGACGGTGTGTTCGCGATTGCGATTACGCTGCTGATCCTCGAGATCCGCGTGCCACACGTCGACCACGGGCTGTGGGCGGGCCTCGTGGCGCTGTGGCCATCGTACGTCGCCTTTCTGATGAGCTTCGCGGTGATCCTCATCATGTGGGTGAATCACCACGAGCTGCTGCGCATGGTGGGGGGCGTCACCTATCCGTTTCTGTTCACGAACGGGCTGCTGCTGCTCACGGTGACGTTCGTCCCGTTTCCGACCGCGGTCCTCGCGGCGTACCTGGGCACGGCGGAGGCCAAGACCGCCGTCGCGTTCTACTGCGCGACATTCGTGGTGAACGCCCTCGTCTGGAGGCTGTTGTTCGCCACGATGGTGCGGGGCGGGCTCAAGCCGAGCGTGACTCCGGAAACGGTCGCGACCGTCCGCAAGGCGTACTTTTGGGGCCCGGTGGTGTATCTCCTGTCGACCGCCGTCGCGCTGATACGGCCGACGCTCGGCTTGCTCGTCAACGTTTCGCTGTGGATACTCTGGATACGCCTGGGCTACAGATCGGAAAGGAGCGCGACTCGATGAGGACCCTTGTTCGCTTTCTCACCGCTGCTGCGGTAGCACTCCCGCTGGCCTGCCAGGACTCGTCGCAGCCGGGTTCGAATCCTCGCCGGGAGGCGCTGATCCCCGACGCCGCCGCCACCCTCGCGTCGGAGTACTACAGCGGCTACACCGACGCGACGACGACCCTGATCGACAATGCGTTCGAGTGGCAGAATGCCTGGGCGCGTTTGTACGCGACGGTCAGTCCCAAACCGGACGTCCCGGTGGTCGACTTCCTCAATGAACGCGTCGTCCTCGTCTCCATCGGAACCCGCAACAGCGGGGGGTTTGCAGTGCACATCGACAGTCTGGTGACCTCCGACGAGGGGACGCGAGTTTTCTCGACGCTGACCGTGCCGGGGAGCGACTGCGGGGTGACCGAGGCACTCACACAGCCCGTTCACGCCGTGCGCGTTCCCACTCCCGCGACGCCGGTGACATTCAGCCAGCAGATGGTGACGCACTTCTGCGATTAGCGCCCCTCGTCGTCGCTGCCCTTGTCGGGTGCACCGGCTCCAAGGACGCCCGTGACGAATTCGCCGCGATGCAAACGCGCGGCGCGCACGTCATGGGCGTCGATCAGTACACGTCCACCCATGTGTTCGAGGATCTGCCCGACGGCGGCCGCGTGGTCCTCGACGTGGATACGGCGGACAGTGCCGGCATCGAGACGATTCGCGCGCACATGCGCGACATCGCGACTGCGTTTCGGGCGGGTGATTTCACGAAGCCGTTCGAGGTCCACGCGCAGAACGTGCCGGGAACGGCGGTGATGAGCGCACGACGCGCCGGAATCAGCTACACGCCCATCGATCGGGTGTGGGGAGGGGAAGTGCGCATCAGGGCGAGTGATCCCGCCGCCGTGGCCGCCATACACGAGTTCCTCGAATTCCAACGCGAGCAGCACCATGCCGCGGGGCATGAGGGCACTGGGCACCAATGACCGGGTTGCCCCGCCGCATGGCGGCGGGGCACGCTAAACGGTGAGGCCCAGGGACGGTTGCGACAGCTTACTCGACCGTAGCCTTGTTGATCTTGTCCAGTTTCGGAAACTGACGCGCCAGGTATTTCTCGCCCTCGATGTTCATGCGGTACTGGTCCGGCCCGCGGCCCTGCGGGGCGCCTTCTCCGTAGCCCCCGTAGAGCTTGCCCACGACGTCCGCCCCTTCGACGACCTGACCGAACGGCGCGAACCCCATGCCATCGAGCCGGCTGTTGTCGGCGTAATTGATGAAGACCTGCGTCGTGCGTGTGCCGGGGCCGGCGGTCGCGAACGTCACCATGCCCGGCCCGTTCGTACGCCGTACCGGATCGTCCCGAATCACCCGTTCGCGCCACGCCGCCGTCACCGCCGTGTCGCCGTGAATCCCAAATTGCGCCATGAAGCCCGGCAGTACGCGGAAGAAGCGCACGCCGTCGTAGTAGCCCGAGCGCACGAGGTTGTAGAACCGATCGGCGCCGAGTGGTGCCCAGGCGCGATGCACCGCAATGACAAAGTCGCCTTTGGTCGTCGCGAAGCGCACGCGGAAACTGTCCGGCGCCTGAGTCGCGAACGCGGGATCGGCGGGATTGTGGAAATCGGGACGTGCGCCCGTGGTCGCGGTGGCCGGAGCGTCGCCCTTTTTGGTGCAGGCGACCAGCGCAAGCATCATGAGCCCACAAGCAATGCGGCGCATCGACGCGCTCCTCTTAGGGTTGGCTGTCCGGCGGCGCGACCAGGTGCCACGTTCCGGACAGCCTGATGGTCTGGCCGTTCGAACGGAACTGGCAAATCGTGTGGCCGGCCACGCTGTCGGGCTTGTCTCCGTACGCCGTGCCGGCGCACGCACCGACTTGGCGCCCGAACCCGGTGAACCGCGGGCCATCCTGCGTCAGCGTGATGTGGGCATGGTCGCTGCAGAACTCCCCGAAGTTCGAATCGGCGAGCGTCTCCTCGAACAGCCAGACGCCGTCGACCACGTAGGTGATGGGACCGAGCACGTGATCGGCAGCGCCGCTGCAGGCGGCGGCGCCGGCCAGGGTTGCGAGCACGAACCACTTCGTCACGGCGAAAATGCTAGCCTCTGCGGAGGGCGTTCGCTATAGTGTGGGCCGACCTCTCGGAGAGGGTTCTCATGGAGAGCTGGATCGCCAAGCGCATTCGTGCGGCGTCCTTCCGCCGCTGCTTCGCGTGGACGCTGGTGCTCGTGATCGGTGTGCTGGCAATGATGAGTGATCAGCGCTACATCGCGAACTTTGTGCGCGGCCCGTATGCGCTGACGCAGGCCGACCTCGATTCAATCCGTGACGTCTCGCTCACGCCGCGCTACTACGCGCACGTCGCCGGAGAGAAGGTGCTCGACACCGGGCTGCGGCAGTACCGCGTGCACACCCAGAACGGGGTCGAGACGAGCCGGGAGGAATCGGGTGCCTATCGCGCGCTCGTCTTCGGCCGTCGTTTTCTGGTCGTGCGCACCGCGGGCGCCGAATCCCAGGTAGCCGAGGGCAAGCTCGTGCCGTGGCCGGCGGAGCTCGAGAGTCAACTGTTCGACAGCAAGGAGATGCGGTCGCTGCGCAGCAGCTTCTATCCGTTCTATCTCGACGGCGATTCGTTCCGGCGCCCCGGTTACGTCGTGATTGCCGTCGGCATCGTGTTTCTGCTGCTGTTCGTGTGGCGGGCCGTTCCGGCGTTTCGCGCCTGGCGCAATCCCGAGGGCCATCCGCTGGCGCGGCGCATCGCGAAATGGGGCGGGGACCCGATGGGTGTCGCGGTCGAAGCCGAGCGCGAATTCGACAATCCCATGTTGACGGCGAAGGCGGGTTGGCGGCTCGGGAACAAGTATCTGGTGCGCTCGAGCTTCTTCACGTTCAACGTGCTGCGCTTCCAGGATGTGTTGTGGGCGTATAAGAAGATCACCAAGCACAGCGTGAACTTCATTCCCACCGGAAAGACGTACGAAGCGATCATCCAATGCTATGGCGGCAACGCCACGATTCCGGGGAAGGAAAAGAAGGTGCACGAGCTGCTGGAATACGTGCAACAGCGCGCGCCGTGGGCGATCTACGGTTTCAGCGACGATTTGTCGGCGACGTTCACGAAGCGCCAGCAGGATTTCGCGAACAGCGTCGAGCAGCGGCGCCAGCAATGGGCACAGCAGGGAGGCAAGGTGTAGGCATGCGCGGCCGCGCCCGGACGTGGCTGTCGCTCGCCGCAGCCGTCCTGCTGGCCGTCGTGCTGTACGGCAGCACGTTCCTGGTGTCCTACGGTGACCTGCTGCGCCGGCAGGATCCCCTGCTCGCCGCCGACGTCGCCCGAATCGCCCCCGCGCGGGTCGCCGCGGTCGCCGCCGCGCGGGACGTCGAGCAGCTGCAAGCCGTGCTGCGGGACGCGCGCCAGCGGGGGCTGAAGGTGTCGGTCGCGGGCTCCCGCCACAGCCAGGGGGGGCACACCTACACGGCGGGCGGGGTGGTGCTGAACATGCGGACCTTCAACCGCGTGCTCGCCATCGACACGATCACACCGGCCGTCACCGTCGAGAGCGGCGCCACCTGGGACGAGGTGCAGCGCGCGCTCGCGCCGCACCGGCTGGCCCTGAAGGTGATGCAGTCGTCCAATATCTTCACGGTCGGCGGCACGCTGAGCGCCAACGTCCACGGCCGCGATGTGGACGTCATGCAAATCGTCGAGGTCGTGCAGCGCTTTCGGCTGCTGCTCGCCGACGGCAGCGTCGTGGAGGTGTCGCGCACCGAGCACCCGGAGCTGTTCGGTCTGGTGATCGGGGGCTACGGCATGTACGGCGTGATTCTCGACGTCACGCTGCGGGTGACGCGCGACGAGCTGTACGAGCAGAACGCGGTGGTGATGGACTACACGGCGTTCCCCGCATACTTCGCACAACACATCGCCCCCCCCCGCGACTCCGGGATCGCCTTGCTGCTCGTGCGCCCCTCGATCGATCCATCGCCGGACTCATTCCTCCGCGAGCTGGTGGTCGTCACCTGGCGGCGCGCGCCGCCCGGTGCGGACGCCTCGTTCGCGCTGACGGAAGAGGCGCACGTCTGGCGCGACCGGTTCTTCCTCGAGCTATCGCGGCGCTTCGACTGGGCCAAGCGGTGGCGCTGGTCGCTGCAGAAAAAGATCGAGCTCGGCGCCGGGGAGCACCGCGTGGTGTCGCGCAACAACGCGATGCGCCCGCCGCTCGCGCCGCTCGAGCTGCTGCAGTATCACTCCCGCCGCAATACCGACATCATCCAGGAGTATTACGTCCCGGTCGAGAACTTCGTCCCGTTCATGGACCGCTTCCGGGAGATTCTGCTGACCGGCAAGATGAATGTGATCAGCTCGACCGTCCGCTACGTGGCACCCAACGCCACGCCGGTGTTGGCCTATGCTCCGCAGCGCCCGGCCTTCGCCATCATCCAGATGAGCAACGTCGGCCTGGCGCCCGACGCGCAGGCGCACGCACGCGACGTGACTCGGCAGCTGGTGGACGCGGCCATCGCCTTCGGCGGCACGTATTACCTCACCTATCAGCTCTATCCCACGGTGGAGCAGCTGCACCGGGCGTATCCCAACGCGACCCGCGCCTTCGAGCGCAAGCGGTTCTACGATCCGGGCGAGCTGTTCAGCAGCCGGTTCTACGAGACCTATGGTCACTAGGCGGTCCGTCGGCCGAGCGCTGGGCGTGATCCTGCTCGGCGTCGTGCTGCTCGGGGGTTATCTCGCCTGCTACGAGCCGGCCTATCACGGCACGCTGGTGCCGCGTCCGGCCCGACCGCTGGTGTTCGCGCACCGCGGCTTCGGGAATCTCGGTCCCGACAACAGTCTGTATGCCGTCGAGCACGCCCTCGCGGCGGGGATGGACGGCGTGGACCTGGACGGCCAGCTCACGCAGGACAGCGAGATCGTGATCTTTCACGATTTGAGCGTCGACCGGCTGACGTCGGGGACGGGACGGGTGCGCGACAAGACGACGGCCGAAATGCTGGCGCTCGATCTCGGCCCCAAGTACAACCCCACGATTCACGGCGCGAGCGTGCACACGTTCGAGGATTTCGTCCGGACGGTGATGGCGCGTGGCGGGGGGGGCGGGGGGGGCGGGGGGGACGGGGGGGGGCGGGAGGGCATTCTGATGACCGAGCTCAAGGTCCCGGGCCTCGGCGCCACCGGCATCGAGCGGCGGGCGGTGGACATCATCCGTCGCAATGACGCCTACGAGCACGTCGTGCTGAGCTCGTTCAATCCCTTCGTGCTGTACCGCGTGAAGCATCTCGACCCGCGGGTGCGCACCTGTTTCATCTTCATGGACACCAACTGGAACCCGCAGTTGCTCGCCGAGATCAAGCCGGAAGACCGCGTGGACCTGCCATGGATCGTGCGCCAGGAATTCATCCGCCGCGCATTGCGCAAGATCATCCGGCCCGACCTCCTCAGTATCAATCACGAGGTGCCCGCCGCAGTCACCGATCGCCTCATCACCAAGGGATGGCCGGTATTCATCTGGACCGTGAATGAGGAACCCGACATCCGCGCCGCGCTGGCCCGCCATCCGTATGGGGTCATCTCTGACCAGCCGGTGCGCGCGAAACAACTGCGCGATCAATGATCGCGATTCCCGATCCCGACGTGGTGTTCACGGATCTCGGCCTCGCTGCGCTGGGCACGTATTTCGCCTGGCGCCTGGGGGGGGGGCGCCAGGGAGGCGGGTGGTCGCGCCGAGGCGCAATCGTAATGCTGGGACTCGCGAGCGCCGCGCTGTGGGGCGCAGTGTTTCATGCCGCCTTTCCCGCCAAAACGGCGACCGCTGCCGGATTCGTCGTCTGGTTACTGGTCGCGTTTTCGATCGCCGTCGTCGCCGGGTCGCTGCTCGATATGGCGCTGACAATTTTCTTCGCCCGGCTCGCCCCTGATGTCGGGCCCGGGGTTCGTCGCGCCATCGTGTTGGGCTACTGCTTGCTGTTTGCCTGCATCATTTTGTTCGTCGATGAATCCTTCGCGACCGTCACGCGGCTGTACGCACCCACGGTCCTGCTGATGTTCGGGGCGGCGCAGTATCAGGCGTCACGCCCCGGGAACGCAAGCTGGATGCTGATCTCGGGCGGTTTGGCGCTGTCCATGCTCGCGGCGCTGCTGCAACAAGCGCGCATCGCCATCCACCCGGTCTATTTCGACCACAACGCGCTCTATCACGTCGTGCAAGCCGTCGCTCTCGTACTGCTGTACTTTGGATTTCGTGCTCGCAGAACGGATTCCGCAGCTCGCGCGGGATGAGCGGCGGGCCGGGTGGGCCGGCTTCGCATGGGGATTCGCTGAAGGGCTGTTCTTCTTCATAGTCCCCGACGTGTACGTGACGTTCGCCACGCTATTCTCGCTGCGCTCGGGCGTCACGGCCTGGATCGCCTCGATTGCCGGCTCGCTCGTCGCGGTCACGGTGATTTTCCTGTTGACGGCGGGAGGTGTGGCGTACGTCAATTTCCTGGCCGCCGTACCGGGGATACCGTGGAGCATGCTCGAACACGTGCGGCTGCTGCTGGGCGCGAGCGGTCTGCCCTATACGCCGCTGCTGATCGTGGGAGGCGTGCCGCTCAAGGTCTACGCCGGCATGGCGTTCTCGCTGGGGATGTCGCTGAGCGCCGTACTGCTGTGGACCGTGTTCGCGCGCGTCGTGCGCATCGCGCCGGTGTTTGCGTTGGCCGCCCTCGCGCATGCCGTGTGTGCGCGTTCGATCGAGCAGCATGCGGCGCGCTGGGTTGCCCTCCTCGCCTCCGTTTGGTTCGTGTTTTACGTTGTCTACTTCATTCGCCTGGGATGGTAGCCATGTTGCGTGTGCCGCTTGTGGTGGCGCTCCTGGCGTTCAGCACGGCGTGTGGGGCACATCGTCACTCGCCATCCCCGCCTCCAGCCCCGCTCCCGCCGCCGCCCAGCGAGGTGCTGCCGCCTGGCAACAATGTGCTGGGTGTTGGCAGGCGTTGGACCAGGCCGCTTACACCTGGCGAGCGCGACTCGCTGCTGCGCGAGGTAGCCGCACGCCGTGAATCGTGGCGTGCGCGGCATGTCAGCGATTACCGCATTCAGATCGCGGTCGGATGCTTCTGTTCATGGCCGGGGAATCCGGCGATCCTCGAAGTGCGGGGCGGTGTGGCCGTGAAGTTGTATGACACCACGGGCAAAGCATTGGGCGCGCCGCGCGAGCCCTGGTCGCTGTACACAGTCGAAGGGTTGTTCGACGATGTCGAGCAAAGTGCGAGGCGCGTGGACGTCCTCGAGGTCGCGTACGACCCCCAGTACGGTTACCCCGCGATGATCCACGGCGACGGGAAGCTCGGATTCCCCGACGATTGGTTCTGGATCAAGGCGAGCCGGCTGACGCCGACCCCCCCCCATAGGCTGGAAAGTCGGTGATTTGAGCCCCCGCGCGCCGCCCCGCGGCACGTTATCTTAAGTCGCGCATGGCTGATAGCGGTCTTCCCAATCGTCCCTCCCGCGGGTCGGGTTCTCTGACGGTTCATCTCGCCGACGAGCTGGACGTCTATTTCAACGAAGTCGCCCACGGCCGCCCGGTCGGCTTCGTGGCCTCGCCGAAATGGAAGCCGCGCACCGACGTCTTCGAAACGGACGAGGAGCTCATCGTCCACATGGACATCGCCGGCATGCGCGCCGAGGACTTCAGCGTCGAGCTGGACGAAGGGATCCTCAAGATTTCGGGTGAGCGTACCGCGATGCGGCAGCAGGGCAAGCGGCATTACCACTCGATGGAAGTCCAGATCGGACCGTTCGAGCGCCGCTTCCGTCTGCCCGTCGTCGTCGATCCCTCGTCGATTCGCGCCACCTATGAGCAGGGCTTTCTCGAGATCCGGCTCGCCAAGCAACCGCCGCGCTCGTCGGGCGCGCAGTCGGTGCGAGTGACCTAATGGAACGACTGCCGGTCCTTCCCCTGGGCCAGCTCGTCGTCTATCCCCACGTTGTCCTGCCGTTGGCCCTCACAGATCCCAAAGCCGTTCAGCTGATCGACGAGATCATCCAGGGCGAGAAGCGCGTGTTGCTCGGCGTCGTGAAATCGATGGGCGGGATGGAACCGCCCGAGGGCGCCGTAATGAACACCTTGCCGCATCAGCTCTACGACGTCGGCACGCTCGGCACGATCGTGCGGATGCTGAAGCTGGGTGACGGCTCGGTGCGCGTGATGGTGCAGGGGCTCGAGCGCGCCCGGTTGAAGGACATCGCCCAGGGCGAGAAGTGGCTGATGGCGGGCTCCGAGCCGCTGGTCGAGAACCTGCTCGAGGACTCGCGCACCGAAGCGTTGAAGCGCACCGTCATCGCGCAGTTCTCCCGCGTCATCGACATCGCCCCCTACCTCGGCGCCGAGCTGCACGAAGTGCTCGCCGGCATCACGGAGGCCGGGAAGCTGGCCGACTTCATCGCAGCCAATCTGGACCTCGCCCTGCCCGCGAAAGCGGAGCTGCTCGCCGTCGACGACGTGACCCACAGGCTCGAGCGGCTGGCGGACTTCCTGGTGCAAGAGCTCCAGGTGCTCGAGGTCGGGACGCAGATCCAGGAAAAAGTGAAGACGCGGCTCGACCAGAATCAGCGCGAATACGTGCTGCGCGAGCAGCTCCAGGTCATTCGCCAGGAGCTGGGCGAAGGCGAGGGCGACGACGAGCTCGAGGAGCTGGGCCGGCGCCTGGACGAGGCGCAGCTGTCGGCCGAAGCCAAGAAAGTCGCCGACCGCGAGCTGAAGCGGCTGCGCCAGATGTCGCCGCAATCGGCCGAGTATCAGGTCGCGCGCACCTATCTCGACGTGTTCGCCGCGCTGCCGTGGAGCCGCGTGACGCAGGACCGGCTCGACCTCAAGACGGCGCGCGAAATCCTCGACCGCGACCACTACGATCTCAAGACGATCAAGGAGCGCATCCTCGAGTATCTCGCCGTCCGGACGCTCAATCCCGACGCGAAGGGCTCGATCCTCTGCTTCGTCGGCCCGCCGGGCGTCGGCAAGACGTCGCTCGGCCAGAGCATCGCCGAAGCGCTGGGCCGCAAGTTCACGCGCGTCTCGCTCGGCGGCGTGCGCGACGAGGCGGAGGTGCGCGGCCACCGCCGCACCTACGTCGGCGCGATCCCCGGCCGCATCATCCACGCGCTGCAGCGCTGCGAGACGCGCACGCCCGTCCTGATGCTCGACGAGGTGGACAAGATGGGCGCCGACGTGCGGGGCGACCCGACGGCCGCGCTGCTCGAGGTGCTCGATCCCGCCCAGAACTCGACGTTCGTGGACCACTACCTCGAGGTGCCGTTCGACCTGTCGGGCGTGATGTTCATCGCGACCGCGAACAGCACGGTGCCGATCCCCGATCCGCTGCTCGACCGCATGGAGCAGCTGACGCTCGTGGGGTACACGCCCGCGGAAAAGCTGCAGATCGCCAAGCGCTACCTCATGCCGCGGCAGTTGAAAGAGACGGGGTTGGGGAAGGGCAAAGAGGCCGAACGCGCCCACGTCGCCGATGGCGCCCTCGACCGGCTGATCGCCGAGTACACGCGCGAAGCCGGTGTCCGCCAGCTGGAGCGGGAAATCCAGGGGATCCTGCGAAAAGCCGCGCTGGAGGTGGTCGAGGGGAAGTCGACGAACGTGAGGATCTCGTCGAAGAACCTGGAGAAGTACGCCGGTCAGCCCAAAGTGCAGAGCGAAGTCGCGGGTCGAGCGCCGGAGATCGGCGTGGCGACGGGTCTCGCGTGGACGCCCGTCGGCGGCGACATCATGTTCATCGAAGCGATCCGGATGCCCGGCAAGGGTCAGATCACCTTGACCGGCCAGCTCGGCGACGTGATGAAGGAATCGGCCCAGGCCGCCTGGAGCCTGCTGCGCGCCCGCGCCAGTGCGCTTGGCATCCCGCTCGATACGTTCACGCAGTCGGACGTGCACCTGCACGTGCCGGCGGGCGGCGTCCCCAAGGACGGGCCTTCGGCGGGCATCACGATCGCGGCGGCGCTGGCGTCGCTGCTGTGCCGGCGGCCGGCGCGCCACGACGTCGCGATGACGGGTGAGCTGACCTTGCGCGGGCGCGTGCTGCCGATTGGCGGGCTCAAAGAGAAGCTGACCGCGGCGGCACGCGCGGGCGTGACGTCCGTCCTCGTTCCCGAACGCAACAAGAACGACCTTATTGACTTGCCTGAAGAGGTGCAGAAGTTGCTTGATATCAAGCTCGTGGAAACGATTGACGACGTGCTCGCCTTGGCACTGTTGGACGTGCCGCCGGCTGAAGAGCGTTCGGAACGCCGTTCCGGCGGGATTCGGGTGGTGACGACACCGCCCACGCCGCCGGCCTCGCCGGCAGCTCCACCGCCTCCGGGCGAAGCCCGGCGATGAGCGACGTCGCGACTCTCGAAGCGGCCCTCGCCGAGATCCGCCGCCGCGACGGGAAATACAACGAGCGCGCCTACGTGTTCGTGCTCGCGGCGCTGGAGTTCGCGCAGACCCGCCTCCCCGCGCGCCGCCATCTGAGCGGCGTCGAGCTGGCGTGGGCCTGCCGCGACTTCGCGCTGGAACAGTTCGGCATGCTGGCGTCGGCGGTGCTGACGCACTGGGGCATTCACACCACGGAAGACTTCGGGCAAATCGTCTTCATCCTGATCGACGTCGGACTGCTGGCGCGGCAACCCACCGATCGTCTGGAGGACTTCGAGCGGGTGTACGAGTTCGCGGAAGTCTTCAAGGCGGGCGCCGGCTATCGCTGGCCCGGAGTCTCCTCTTCGGGGTGAACGTCCGGCCGCCCGCCGTCAGCGGACGGTTCTATCCGAACGATCCCACAGAGCTGCGCGCGGTAGTCGCGACTCTGCTCGCAGACGCTCATACGGACGCTGTTCCTGCTCGGGCTATCATCGTTCCACACGCGGGCTACATTTATTCCGGCCGGACAGCCGCAAAAGTCTTCGCGCGCGTAACGATCCCCGGTCTCGTCATCATTCTCGCTCCCAACCATACGGGCATCTCGGACGCCAAGAGCGGCGTGTCGTTGTGGGAGGAAGGCGCGTTCCACACACCCCTCGGCGACGTCCCGGTGGATGCCGGCGCTGCACAAGCGCTGCTCGAGATTTCCAAGGGTTTGGTCGACGTCGATCACGACGCCCATCGTGCCGAGCACGCGGTCGAGGTCGAGCTGCCGTTCCTCCAGATGCTGCGATCGGACGTGCGCATCGTGCCGCTGGTGATCGCATGGGACGCGTGGGAACCGGCG
>DASPXJ010000038.1:0-56232 GCA_035637355.1 Gemmatimonadales bacterium | reverse complement strand
GCGCTCGTCACCACCACCTGATCCTCCGGCAGCCCCAGCGCTTCACGCAGCTCGCGTTCGCGGGTGCGCCGCTGTCCCGTCGAAAGCTTATCGCCTTTCGTCAGCGCCGCGAGCACGTGGGTTTCCCCTTCTACTAATACGTCCTGCATCGCCCGATCGTCAGTCGAGGGGGGATGGCGGATGTCGAGCAGCCAGACGACGCCGCGCAGCCGCTGCCGCAGCAAGGCATGCTTGAGCAGGCCCCGGAACGCGGCGCGTTGCGCCTTGCCGGCGCGCGCGTAGCCGTATCCCGGCAGGTCGAGAAAGTAGTACGCCCCGCCGATCAGGAAGACGTTCAGCGCCCGCGTCTTGCCCGGCGTCCCCGACGTCTTCGCGATCCGTCGTCCCACCAGCGCGTTGAGCAGCGACGACTTGCCCACATTGGATCGGCCGATGAGCGCCACCTCGGGAAGCGGCGGATCGAGGGCCACGTCGGCCCGCGGAAACGAACCGACGAACCTCAGGACGCGCGTCCCAGTACGTTCAGGTAGAAGCGCGTCACGTTGCGCGCGTACGATGTGACGTCGAACAGGTCGCGCGCGCGCTGCGCGGCCGCTGCGCGCATGGCGGTGAGGCGCGCGGGATCGCCGGCAAGCTCGACCACGGCGCGGGCCAGCTCCGCGGGCGCGCGCTCCGCGACGAGGATGCCGGTCTCGGGCGTCAGGGCCTCGCGGTTTCCACGAATGTTGGTCGCGATGGGCACCGCGCCGCAGGCCATCGCCTCGTGCAGCACGCGCGACATGCCCTCGGTGTCCTGATGGGACCCGCTGATCAGGAGGTCCGTCGCCTGCATCCAGCGCTCGATATGCTGTTGTTGCGGGAGAACGCGGACGTCCGATGCCGCCCCGCCCGCGGCCGCGCGCCGACCGATCTCTTCGAGGATCTCCGGGGGATCGGGAGTACCGATGAGCAGCAGCAAGGGCATGCGGTCGTTCGGGAGCTCGCGGCGCAGCAGGCACACGCTGTCCACGATGTCGAGCACTCCCTTGGGACGGTTTATCTGGCCGACGAAGAGCAGCATGAAGCGGTCGTGGGGCAGCCCCAGTGCCGTACGCGCGGCGCGGCGGTCGCTGCCGGCGGGGGGCTGGAACTGCCGGAGATCCGATCCGCCCCGGATCGTCGCGTACTTGCCGCGCTGCCGCGCGCGGCGTGAAAAGCGACGACCGGCGTCGTTGGACTCACCGATCATGCCGTCGGCCAATCGCTCGAGCAGCGGGTCGAGGCTGTAGTGCGCGGTCTGCCAGATGAACCAGACCAGTTTCGTGGGGGTGCCCAGCTTGGCGAGGCCGCAAGTGAGCGCGTTGCGGGACGCATCGGGTGCGATGATGTCGACGCGACGCTGCTGCAGCACCCGGCGGATCGCGCGCGACGAGCGCCACACCGGGAGCAGGGTGCGTGGCTTGATGTGGTACAGCGGGATGTGGACGACGGGGCAGTCCAGCGCGAGGAGATGATCGGTGAGCTCACCAGGCTCAGGGCAAATCGCCAGCGGCTCTACGACGTGTCGGTCGAGATGTTCGATGAGCAGCGCCATGCTGCGTTGCCCGCCCATTCTCAGGTGAGAATGGTGGCTGACGAACGCTACCCGGATCAGGCTTCTTTCTTCTGGCGGGGACGCTCGGTCACGAGGAGCGGCGCGCGGCCGGACGTGACACACTCGGCGGTGATGGCCACCTCGCGCACGTCATCGCGGCTCGGCAGCTCGAACATGATCTCCGTCATCATCTCTTCGAGGATGGCGCGTAACCCTCTGGCGCCGGTGCCGCGCTTCATCGCCTTCGCCGCGATCGCTTTCAGCGCGTCCTTCTCGAGCGTCAGCCGCACGTCCTCGAGGTCGAACAGCTTCTGATACTGCTTGGCGAGCGCGTTCTTCGGCTCGGTGAGGATGCGGATCAGCGCGTCCTCGTCGAGCGCGTCGAGCGGCACGGTGACCGGGAGGCGGCCGACCAGCTCGGGGATGAGGCCGTAGCGCAGCAGATCGTCCGGCTCGACGTCCACGAACGGGTTCTTCTTGAGCTTGGCGGCGACGCCCTCGGCGACTTCCTCTTTGGTAAAGCCGATCTGCCGGCGGCCGGTGCGCGACTCGATGATCTTCTCGAGACCGTCGAACGCGCCGCCGCAGATGAAGAGGATGTCCTTGGTGTTGACCTGGATGTATTCCTGCTGCGGGTGCTTGCGGCCGCCCTGCGGCGGCACGCTCGCCACCGTGCCTTCCAGGATCTTGAGCAGCGCCTGCTGCACACCTTCGCCCGAGACGTCGCGCGTGATGCTGGGGTTCTCTGACTTGCGCGCGATCTTGTCGATCTCGTCGATATAGACGATGCCCCGCTCGGCCTCGGAAACGTTGAAATCGGCGGATTGCAGCAGGCGCACCAGGATGTTCTCGACGTCCTCACCCACGTAGCCGGCTTCGGTCAGGGTGGTGGCGTCGGCGATCGTGAACGGCACATCAAGAATGCGCGCCAGCGTCTGCGCCAGCAGCGTTTTCCCGACTCCGGTTGGGCCGATCAGGAGGATGTTGCTCTTATCGAGCTCGACTTCGGTATCGCGACCCGAGTGGGAGTTGATCCGTTTGTAGTGGTTGTAGACGGCGACCGCGAGCGTCTTCTTGGCGCGGTCCTGCCCGATCACGTATTGGTCCAGCACGTCCTTGATTTCGGCGGGCGTGGGGACCTGCGTGATGGCTTCCGCGACTTCGCGCTCTTCGTCCTCCGCCAGGATCTCATTGCAGAGCGCGATGCACTCATTGCAGATGTAGACCGACGGCCCGGAGATGAATTTCCGGACGGAATCCTTGGATTTACCGCAAAACGAGCAGCGGAGATGCTTGTCGTGAGACATCGTCTTCTAGTATGGGAAAGCCGGTGGAGCGGCGCAAGGGATCACTTCTTTGCCTTCCCGTCTTCCTTGATTTCCTCGAAGTTGGAGATGACGTGATCGATCAACCCGTACTCTTTCGCCTCTTCGGCCGACATGAAGCGGTCGCGGTCCATGTCCTTTTCGATTGATTCGACGGTTTTGCCGGTGTGCTTGGCATACAGCTCGTTGAGCTTGCGGCGCAGGAACAGGATCTCCCGCGCCTGGATCTCGATGTCCGACGCCGTGCCCTGGGTACCGCCGGACGGCTGGTGCATCATGATGCGCGCGTGGGGTAACGCTGACCGCTTGCCTTTGCGGCCGGCGGTGAGCAGGAACGACCCCATCGAGGCGGCCATGCCCATGCAGATCGTGTTCACCGGGGCACGCAGGAACTGCATCGTGTCGTAAATCGCCATGCCCGAGGAGACGAGACCACCTGGGGAATTCACGTACAGGTAAATGTCTCGTTCGGGGTTATCGGCATCCAGAAACAGCAGCTGCGCGATGATGATGTTGGCGACATCGTCGGTGATGGACGTGCCGAGGAACACGATGCGGTCCATCAGCAGGCGGCTGAAGATGTCGTAGGTGCGCTCGCCACGGCTGGAGCGCTCGATGATGTACGGAGGATAGATGTGGCTTTCGTTCTCGATCACGTCTGCTCCACGGTGGACTGCGACAGGAGATAGGCGAACACCTTCTCCTCGGTGATGCTCCGCGCGACATCACGGAGCCGCTTGGCTTTCTCCAGCGACGCGTACAGCTGGGCCGCCGTCATCCCGCCCCCCCGGCGCTCGGCGAGCTCCTGGATCTTCTGGTCCAGCTCGGCTTCGGTCGCCCGCAGGTTCTGCGACTCGACGACGTCATCGAGCACCAGGTCGCGCCGCACCTGCGACTCGGCGATGCTGTGGAATTCCTGCGCGAACTGCTGCCAGCGCTCTTCGGGGATCTCGTAGGCCTGTGCGTACGCCCCGAGCACGCGCTCGACCAGCGGCCGCGGCGCGACGACGTTGTTCGCCTGGACGATTTGCTCGACGAGCTCGGAGCGCAGCTTCGCGTCCGCCTCTCGTTCCGCCTCTTTCCCGAGATCCGCGGTGACCGCAGCCCGGAGCGCCTCGAGCGACTCGAAGTCGCCCATTTCGCGGGCAAACGCATCATCGAGCGGTGGGAGCTGTTGGCGCTTCACCTCGCGCAAGCTGACCCGGATGTCGCGCGTCTGCCCGCGCTTGGCTTCCTCGGCAAAGTCATCGGGGAAGCGGACGGTGGCATCGACCGACTCGCCCGGCGTCAGGCTCATGACCCGCTCTTCCACGTCCGGAATGGCGCGCCCCTCGCCCAGGACGAACTGGTAGGGCTGCGGGTCCTTCTCCGCGCCGTTTTCTCGCGTCGCGATGATGACGTCGACGAGGTCCTTGAGCTGCGGCTTCTCGCCCGCGACCGGGGTCCACGGGGCGCGCTGTTCGCGCATCGTGGTGAGCTGTGCATCGACCTGGGCGGCCGTCACCGCCGGCACCGTCCGCGTCAGACGGAAGCCGCCGAGGCGCTGCAGCTTCAGCTCCGGCTTCAGCTCGACGTGGAATTCGAATGTGACGGGAGCGCCTTCTTCCCATTTCAGATTGTGGATGTGGGGATCGGCGATGGGCTTGAGCTCTTCCTGCTTTTGCGCGACGCGCCAGCTCTCCTGCACCAGCTCGCGCAGCGTTTCCTGCCGGATGTCATCGGCGAATTTCTTGCGCACCACCGCGGCGGGGGCCTTGCCCTGCCGGAAGCCGGGCAGGCGGGCGCGCTGCTGGTAGGCCCTGGTGGCACGGTCCTCGGCCGCCTTCACATTGTCGGGCGGAATGGTGACCTCGAGGGAGGCTTCGCCAGGTTCCGCTCTGGTCTTCTTTACAAGAATCTCGGGCATGTGGGGAATAAATCTAACTACTAGGGAATAGGGGTGAGTGGATGAGGACCTGCAAAAACTAGTTGCCTAGTCTTTGCATGTCCGCGCTTTGCTTTTCAGTGCGACCGGAGGGACTCGAACCCCCACGGGTTGCCCCACCAGCTCCTAAGGCTGGCGCGTCTGCCAGTTCCGCCACGGTCGCGTGAATCACTGGGAAATGTATAATTGTCCCCCTTCCTTGTCCCGGAGTGCCGTGATGCGTGCCAAATCGCTCTCACTGCTGGCCCTCGTCCTGGCCGCGCCCCTCGCGGCGCAGTCGAAGGAGCAGCTCTGCAACGACCTCCAGCATCGGCCGATGCGGGTGGGGCAGTGGTCCAGCTACACCTGGACCGGTGGCCGCAGCGATGGCACCACGATGCGCATGGCCGTGGTCGGTACCGAAGCGGTGGAAGGCCAGCCGTACTACTGGTATGAGATGCTGATGAACGATCCCAAGAAGGGACCGAAGGGTCGGAACGTCTTCCAGATGCTCGTGCCGGGACTCGGCTTTCAACCGGGTGCGGTGCGGGCCTTGATCGTGAAGAGCGGCGACGAACCGGCCATGCGCATGCCCGATGAGATGGTGCGCATGATGGGCGGGCGCATGGGCCAAAACCTCGCGGCGGATCTCGCGGGCAAGTGTCTCGAGATGACCGTCGTAGGATGGGAACAGGTGACCGTGCCGGCGGGATCATTCCGCGCGTTGCACGTCCGGAGTGCCAACGACCAGAATGAAGGCTGGGTCGTGCCCGATCTCTATTTCGGGATGGTGCGAGCGAAGCTGAAGGATGGCTCGACGATGGATCTGACGGGGCGCGGCACGGACGCAAAGTCCTCCATCACGGAGACGCCGCGCTCGATGCCTTCTCCCCACTGAGCCGCGCCAGCGCGGCACGCGCCTCCGCCACATAGGGCTGCAGCTCGGGATCCGGATTGCGCCACGCGCGGACCACGAAACCGTAGCCGGCAATGGCCAGGTCGCGGTTTCC
Source organism: Gemmatimonadales bacterium (assembly GCA_035637355.1). Lineage (GTDB taxonomy): Bacteria > Gemmatimonadota > Gemmatimonadetes > Gemmatimonadales > GWC2-71-9 > 20CM-2-65-7. The sequence goes on along the minus strand of DASPXJ010000038.1, from coordinate 50,421 downwards.
CAGGTGCTCGTTTACGCGCCCGCGTTCCAATGCTCGCAGTACTTCGACCGGCAAGATGAAGCCCGACAATCCCAGCTGCGGACGTTCCAGGCGTGCCGCCGCCTGGGCGTACCGCCCGCGCGCGGCGAGGAGCTGAATGTGGACGAGATCATCGATTGAGCATGCGCCGAAGCACGACGTGTCGGGCCGCGAGTCGAAGAGCGCGAGCGCCCGTGTCGTATCGCCTCGGGCGAGTGCCGCATACGCGTGTGCCGCGACGGCGACATACGACAACATATCCCGCGTGATAGGCGGCGCGCGGGGCGGCGGATTCTGCCTGACGGAGTCCACATAGCGAATCGTGCGATCCAGCGTCGCCGTGTCACGTGCTGCGGCGAGTAATGGAGCCGCAAAGAGCGTCCCCCCGTCAACCCTTCCGATCCACGAGCGTCCCACCTTCGCGGCACTATCAGGCGACACGGCACCGGCGAGCATGAACTGCGACAGCAGCACCGGAAGCGTCGGGAGCGAGTACGCCTCGTGCATATGGCCACGGCTGGCGAGGGCGACGGGGAACGCGAACACACCGAGATTGCTGGGTTTGCCCTGCGCTTTTTCCTTTTCTGCCTCTGCCCGCATGAGGGTAACCAGCGTCTCCGCTGAGTCGGTCCAGCGGCTGAGCGCGATTCCCACCGTCAGCACCAGATGCGGATCTGCGCTGTCGGCCAGGTAGCGCAGTGCGCCCGCGCGCGTTGCCGGGTCGAGCAAACGGACCACGAGATCCGTGCTCTGTGCGTACGAGCCAATCGCTCCAGCCGTCAGAAACGCCTGGGCGTAGCGTCGGGCGGACTGAGTCCCACCGAACTCGAGGCTCAGGGGGATCGCGTGCACGTACGATGGCGTAAAGGCAGAGTCGAGCTGGATGGCGCGATCGAACGCGTCGAGGCTGGCGCGTGGCTGTAAACCGGCATACACGCCGGCGTGATAACGCGCGTCGCCCAACATGTACCACAGCTCGGGGTCGTTGGGGTAGCGCCGTACCGCTTCATCGAGCGTACCGACCAGTCGCCGGCCCATTGCCCATATCCGGTTCCCCAGCTGGACGGGTCCGCCGTAGACGACCGCGGCCAGCGACTCCGATTGGACGATGAGGCTTTCACGCGGAGCGAGGCCGTGGTTCAGCGCCCCGGCTTGCAGCTTATACGTGCGTGAGAGTGAGTCTGCCGCCGAATGCTGCCAACCGGCGGCCATGCCGGCGTGGCTCCAGGCGAGCGTGAAGCCGCTGTCGAGACCGATCGCCCGCTGGTGGTAGACCAGCGCGGAGTCCCATTCGGAGCGGCGCAGAAACTGTTCACCCTGCAGGAACGCCTTCAGCGCCGGCAGGGACTGCGAGCCGAGCGACGCGCTGCGCACCAGGGCGATCGCCCGCGTCCGGCCCAGCTCGCGCAGCACGCGCACCGTCAGGGAATCGGCGAGCCGGTCGACACGGTCGGCGCGCTCGCGCAGCTCGATCTCGGTGAGAACGGTGGGGCCGGGGACGTCGAGCACGGTGGCGGTGAGCCGGACCGAGTCACCGGCCGCGATCAGGCCGCCGAACAACACTGTCCGGGCGCCCAGCTGCCGTCCCAGCGCCTGCGCGGAGCCCGCGTCCGCCCGCCCGCTCCAACGCCGCACCACGAGCGTGGGCGACACGGTGCGCAGTGGCCCTGCGCCGTCGAGGCTGCGTGACAGCACGTCGACCAGGCCCTCGCGCCACAACGCGAGCTCCGGCCCGCCCAACACGTCGAACGGCGCGATGGCGATGCGATTCGCATCCAGCGCGGTCGCGGTGCGGGGCCGGAGCGCGATCCACCCGGCGCCGAGCAGGATCACGATCATGGCCGCGACGGCGAGGATCCGATTCCGCGGCCGGCGCAGCACGTGACGGAACGTCGCGATCGGTGAGGTGACGGCCACGGACCCGCTCGGCGTCGCCATGCTCTCGAGTGTCTGCAGCAGCTCCTCGGCGGTTTGCGGGCGGTCCGCCGGATTCTTCTGGAGGCACGCCATCACCAGGTTCGCGAGCGCCGGCGGCAGCGTCGGTCGGCGATCGGTAATGGGCACGACCGGCTCCGTGACGTGCGCGGCCAGCATCTGGTGCGGCGCCAGTCCTGCAAACGGTGATCGTCCCGTCAGCGTCTCGTAGGCCATCGCGCCGAATGCGTAGATGTCGGCGCGGTGATCGATGTTCGGATCGCCGGCCGCCTGCTCGGGCGCCATGTAGGCCGGCGTGCCGAGCGCCACGCCGACCGACGTGAGCCCGCTTTCGGGCTTCGCCTGGCTGACGGCTTTCGCGACCCCGAAATCGGCCACGACGGCGTGATGGCCCGAGAGGAGCACGTTGTCCGGCTTGATGTCGCGGTGCACGACGCCACGTGCGTGCGCGTACGCGAGCGCATCCGCCACGTCCGTCAGGATGCGCACGGCATCGCGCACCGGCAGCTCGCCCTCGCGGCTTAGACGGGTGCGCAGTGCCTCGCCTTCGACGAACGGCATCGAGTAATAGAGGAGGTCCTCGTGCCCGCCGGCGGCGAGCAGCGGCACGATGTGCGGATGCTGGAGCGATGCGGAGAGCTGGATTTCGCGGTTGAAGCGGTCGACGCTGATCGCCGCCGCCAGGTCGGGTGGCAGGACCTTGATCACGACGCGCCGCGCGAGCCGCGTCTCTTCGGCAACGAACACGCGGCTCATCCCGCCGCCGCCGAGTTCTTTTTCGACGCGATAGGCAGTCCCGAGCGCCGCCTGCAACCGTTCCGAGAATTCAGCCATGGCCGCCTAAGATAACGTGCGCGTTGACGTGCTGCGGGGGTCTGTCTACTTTGACGCCGTGCCGTTAGTTCTGGTTGCAGTCCTGCTCTTCCTCACCGCCTGCAGCGGACCCTTTCCGCAATCGGTGTTCGCTCCCAAGTCCGATTTCAGCACCGAAGTCGACGGCCTCTTCAAAAACATCTTTTGGTGGGCCGTCGTCGTTTTCATCATTGTCGAGACCATCCTGCTGGTCGCGATCGCGCGCTATCGCGCGCGCCCCGGTGCCGCGACGCCCAAACCGGTCCACGGTCATACCGCCCTCGAGATCGGATGGACGCTCGCACCCGCGCTGATTCTCGTGTTCATCGCCGTCCCGACCATGCGCACGATTTTCGCGACCGCGGGGCACGCGCCGGAAGGCGCGCTGCGTGTCGAGGTCATCGGGCATCAGTGGTGGTGGGAGTATCGCTATCCGGCGTTGAACATCGGCACGGCCAACGAGCTGCACATCCCTGCCGGTACGGCAATCCAGCTCGACATGACATCGGCCGATGTGATCCACAGCTTCTGGGTCCCGCGTCTGGGCGGCAAGCGGGATCTGACCCAGGGGCGCACGAATCGTATCGCCTTCCGCACCGATTCGGTCGGCGAGTACTGGGGCCAGTGCGCGGAGTTCTGCGGCACGTCCCACGCCAACATGCGCCTGCGCGTGATCGTGCAGCCGGATTCCGTCTTCGAGCGCTGGGTGGACCAGCAGCGCGCCGCGCCCGCCGCGCCCGCGCAGGGGTCGCCGGCCGAGCACGGGCAGCAGGTGTTCCGGCGCAGCGCGTGCATCGGGTGTCACACCATCACCGGCGTGTCGGCCGGAATGGTCGGCCCCAACTTGAATCACGTCGGCGGCCGCGGGACGATCGCCGGCGCGCTGTTCCCGAATACCGCCGAGTCGCTGCACCGCTGGATCATGAACGCGCCGTCGCTGAAGCCGGGCGCGCTGATGCCGCCGCAGAACCTCTCCGGCCCCGATCTCGACGCCGTGATCGCCTATCTCCAGAGCTTGAAATGAAGAGCTGGCTCACGACCACCGATCACAAGCGCATCGGGCTGCTGTATTTCTGGACGGCGTTCGGCTTTTTCCTGATCGGCGGGCTGGAGGCGCTGCTGATTCGCTGGCAACTGGCGCGTCCTGAGGGCATGGGGATCAGCGCCGAGACCTACAATCAGCTCTTTACGATGCACGGCACGACGATGGTGTTTCTCGCGCTGATGCCGCTGTCGGCCGCGTTCTTCAACTTCATCGTTCCGCTGCAGATCGGCGCGCGCGACGTCGCGTTCCCGCGGCTGAACGCGTTCAGCTACTGGGTCTTTCTGCTCGGCGGGTTGTTCCTGAACGCGAGCTTTGTGGCGGGACCACTGTTCGGCGCCGACCGCCTGTCGGTGGCGCCCGATGCCGGATGGTTCGGCTACGCGAACCTGACGTCGCGGCAGTTCTCGCAGGGCCCCAACGTCGACTTCTGGCTGCTCGGCCTGCAGATCCTCGGCATCGCGTCGCTTGCCGCCGGCTTCAACTTCATCGTGACGATTCTCAACATGCGCGCCCCCGGCATGCGGATGCTGCGCCTGCCGGTGTTCACCTGGATGACGCTCGTCACGCAGTTCCTCGTCATCACCGCGTTCCCGGTCATCACCGTCGCGCTCGTGCTGCTGATGTTCGACCGCTTCTTCGGGACGCACTTCTTCGTGCCCTCGGGCGGCGGCGATCCGATTCTGTGGCAGCACCTGTTCTGGATGTTCGGCCATCCCGAGGTCTACATCCTGATTCTACCCGCGATGGGCATCGTATCGGAGGTATTGCCGACGTTCTCCAGGAAGCCGCTGTTCGGCTACACCGTGGTCGTGTATTCCGGCGTGCTGATCGCCTTTCTGGGATGGAGCGTCTGGAGCCACCACATGTTCTCCGCGGGGCTCGGGCCGATCGCCGACTCCGTGTTTGCCGGCACGACCATGCTGATCGCGATTCCCACCGGCGTCAAGATCTTCAACTGGATCGGGACGCTGTGGGGCGGGCAGATCCGGTTTACGACGGCGATGCTGTTCGCGATCGCATTCATCGCGATGTTCATTATCGGCGGGCTCGTCGGCGTGACGCACGCGTCGCCGCCCACCGATCTGCAGCAGACCGATACGTACTACATCGTCGCGCACATTCACTATGTGCTGTTCGGCGGGACCATTCTCGGTCTGTTCGCGGGGATGTACTACTGGTGGCCCAAGATGACCGGGCGCCTGCTCTCCGAGACGCTCGGCAAGTGGCATTTCTGGTTGACGCTGATCGGCATGAACCTCGCGTTCTTCCCGATGCACTTCTCCGGGTTGCTGGGCATGCCGCGGCGCATTTACACCTATTCTGCGGACCTCGGCGTCGCCGGATTCAACCTGGCTTCGACGATCGGCGCCTTCCTCATCGGTGTGGCCACGCTCGTGTTCCTCGTGAATCTGCTGCGGACCTACCGGCGGCCGGCCGCCGCGCCCAACGATCCGTGGGGCGGGGCGACGCTCGAATGGGCGATCGCGTCGCCGCCGCCGGTCTACAACTTCACCGTCATCCCCTCGGTCGAGAGCCGCATGCCGCTGTGGCGAACGGAGCGCCACGCGCCGATGGCGCCGCTGCCGGAGCGGCCACCGGCGCCCATCCACGTGCCGGGCGGCTCGTGGTGGCCGATGATCACGGCGTTAGGCCTGCCGGTGATGGCGATCGGAGCGCTGTCGCATCTGCTCCCCGTCGTCATCGCCGGCGCGCTCGTCGTGGTGGTGGGGATCTACCGCTGGGCTTACGAGCCCTTCGAGATGTAAATGGCACACGCGCACGAGGCTCACCGCACCAGCATGGGGCTCGACAGCCGCAAGATGGCGTTCTGGGCGTTCATCGGCTCGGAATGCCTGCTCTTCGGCTCGCTCATCTCGACGTATCTCGTCTATAAAGGAAGAAGCCTCGTCGGGCCGTACCCGCACGAGATCCTGAACATCCCGTTCACCTCGTTCAGCACCTTCGACCTGCTGATGTCGAGCCTCGCGATGGTCCTCGCCCTGGCGGCGGTGCAGCGCGGCGACATGAAGCAGGGGAAGCTGTGGCTGCTCGTGACGGCGCTGCTGGGCCTCGTGTTCCTGGGTGGGCAGTTCTGGGAGTTCAGCCACTTCGTGCACGAGGGACTCGGGCTCACGACGAATCTGTTCGGCTCGACGTTCTACGTGCTCACCGGGACACACGGGGCGCACGTCACGGTCGGCGTGATCTGGCTGCTGACGCTGTGGATCCAGGCGCTGCGGGGGAAGCTGGGCCCCGCGAACGCGCTCACGGTCGAGATCACCGGTCTGTATTGGCACTTCGTGGACGTCGTGTGGATCGTGATCTTCACGGTCGTCTACCTGATTCAATGACGCGACAGGGAAGGGCTGGATGAGCGAGCAAGTACACGCGACAACGGGCACCTATTTACGGGTCGCCGCGATTCTCGTGATGATCACGCTGATCGAGGTCGGCGTGTTCTACGTGCCGGCGTTTCAGGGCGTCCTCGTCCCGGTGCTGCTGGTGCTGTCGGCGGTGAAGTTCGCGCTGGTCGTGATGTTTTACATGCATCTCAAATTCGATAACCGCTTCTTTGCGTTCCTGTTCGGCGGGCCGTTGCTGTTGGGGGTGGCCGTCGTGGTCAGTTTGCTTTTCATCTTCTACGGAACGCTGCGTCTGCGGACAGGGATGTGAAACCGTGGAATACGTGGGATCTCCATCCCAGCGTCGTGATCGGGCTCGTCCTGTTGGGCGGGCTTTATGTCTATCTAGGCGGTCTTAGGTCGCCACGACGCCACGTTGTAAGCTTTGCCGGAGCACTCGCCGTTCTGTTTGTGGCCTTGAACGGGCCGCTGCACAATCTGTCCGACACCTACCTGTTCAGCGCGCACATGGCGCAGCATCTCGTGCTGACGCTCGTCTTTCCGCCGCTGTTGCTGTACGGCTGTCCCGCCGGCGTGGTGCGGCCGCTGCTGCGGCCGAAATGGGTCATGGCAGTGGGACGCGTGGTGACGCGGCCGCTGGCCGCGGCGGTCCTGTTCACGGCGCCGATCGTGATCTGGCACGTGCCGGTGTTGTATGAGGCCGCGCTGCGTCATCACAACCTCCATATCCTCCAGCACCTCGTTTTCCTCACCACCGCGGTCATCATGTGGTGGCCGGTGCTCTCCCCCGTTCCCGAGCTGCCACGCATTCCGCACCTGCTCCAGCTGTTGTACCTGTTCCTGCTCGGCATTCCGATGTCGGTGACGGGCGCGTTGATCTCGCTATCGGATTCAGTGCTCTATCCGTTCTACGCCGCCGCGCCGCGCGTTTGGGGCTTGTCGCCGCTCGAGGATCAACAGATTGGCGGCTTGTTGATGTGGGTCCTGGGGGGACTGATGCTGTGGATCGTGATGAGCGTCGTGTGGTTCCGCTATGCCGTGTGGGATCAGAGAGCAGATGCTGAAACGAGAGTTCCGGAAGAAGCCTACGGGACGAATGATCAATGATCAATGATCATTCGCCGTCACCTCTCATTCCCCATCTTCGGTCTCGCCTAGGGGGTGACGGCGCAGCTCTTCGCCGATCCTCGGGTGCTCGCGCCACAGGTAATAGCCCATGCCGAGCGCGGCCAATCCGTTGCCGATCGCGACACTCCACCACGCCAGGTAGCCGAGCAGCGGTTTGGCGAGCAGGGCGACGAGAATGTAGAAGCCGACCTCAAAGAAACAGAATCCAACGATGACGAGAAATAGTGTCGAGGGCGCGAACTCGACCTCGGCCGCCAGCGCCGCCGCGACGCATCCGACCACGACGAACGCGCTGACGTGAATCATCGTGTACCCGAAGATGCGGGCGGGCTCGATGACGACCGCGGAGGGATCGTGCGCGCCCCAGAAGACCGCGCTGCCGAGCATGGCCGGCGTGAACAGCGGCTGGCCGTTGATCGTGTCGACGACCAGGAACCAGGCGGCGACGGTCGCGGCGCCGATGCAGCCGGCGATGAAGCCTTCGCGGAGGATGCGATTCAAGTCCATGGCGGCCCAATATATCGTCGGGCCGAGTGCGTGCTAGATTAGGCCCCATGATCGTGACGCGACGTCCGCTGTTCTATGGTTTCTGCCTACTCGTCGGCGTCCTGCTGTTCGGTGTCGCCGGTCTCCTGCATCCTTTGCTCTCCGGGGATGGTGCCGCGCAGCTCAGTACCATCGCGCGCACGAACGGCTGGCGTGCGATTCACTGGTCGCTGCTGTTTGGTCTGGCATTCATGTACACGGGGGTGGTTGGCGTCGCGCTGCGCCACAACGACACGCCGGGCTCGACACCGGGGCGCGCGGGCGTGCGGCTCGGCGCATTCGCCTTTTCGGTCTGGTCGCTCAACATCCTCTTCATGGTCGGCGCCGGTTGGCAGCTGGCGCGTGCGTATACCGCATCCGATACGGGGCTGACCGGCACGCACGCCGTCTTCGTCTACGACATGCTCCACCCGATGGGACTGGCGGCCGAGCGGCTCGCGACGTTTCTGCTGGGGCTCGTGGCCTACATGCTCGGTTGGGCGATACGGAACGGCGAGGTGTGGCCGAAATGGCTCGCGTGGATGGCATGGGTGGTCGCGGTAGTCTGCGGCGTCGTTGGGTTGGTCTTCAGTGAGTTCCTCCCCTACCTCTACTTTGCGCAGGCCGCGTTTGTGGTCTGGCTGGCCGTCACCGCGCTGGTCATGCTGGTGGAGCGACGTCCCATCCCCTGACTGCCGGCTCGCCGAAAACAAATCGGGGGCCGGTGTGCGCGGCCCCCGATCCGTTTCAACGTTCGTAGGGGCGCAGCATGCTGCGCCCCTACCCCCTACGGTACGCGCATCCGCACGACATCTCCGAGCCAGCCGGCGGGCGTCCGCCGCAACACGGAGAGTGTGGCGATGTCGCCTTTGCGGATCGCGCCAACCGCCTGACGGAACTCGGAGACCGTCCGCGTCGGCTGTCCGTTGACCTTCAGGATGATGTCCGGGTACCCGGATGACGCATCCGCCAGCTTGTGATACGCCGGACCGTCGGGGGACACCTGCGCGACGACGAGCGCGCCGCCAGAGCGCAGCACGGGACGGAGGTCCGGGTCGCGAACGTCCTCCTGCGAGAGCGGTTGGACCGAGATCCCGAGTGGACCGGACGCGGGAGTCACGTCGCCCGGCTGATCGGAAGCATCGTTGCTCGCCACATCCGCGTCGGACGGCGGTGAAGCGAGCCGCACGGGAACCGTCTGTTGCTGGCCCCTGCTGCGCACGAACGTTACCCGGACGATCTCGCCCGGTTTCTTGAATCCCACGCGTTGCTGGAGCTGCGGGACCGACACGACGGACTGTCCATCCACCGCGACGATCACGTCGCCCTGCTCGATCCCCGCCCGTCGTGCCGGGGAGTCTTCACTGGTATAGTCGCGGACGACGACGCCCTTGATCGCCGGCAACCCCACCGCCTGCGCGTCTTCCTGCTCCGCGTCCTTGATCATGATCCCCATGACCGCCCGATCGACGTGGCCGGTCGAGATCAGCTGCGTCATCACGGTGCGGGCCAGGTTGATCGGGATTGCAAACCCGTACCCGGAATAGTATCCGGTCTCACTGGCGATGGCCGCATTGATGCCGATGACCTCGCCACGGACGTTGACCAGCGGGCCTCCCGAGTTACCGGGATTGATGGCCGCATCGGTCTGAATGAAATCCTGGATGGCATAGCGGCTCTGGTTCAGCCCCGCGAGCAAGCGTCCCTTGGCGCTCACGATCCCTGCCGTCACGGTGAACGTGAAGTCCGCGCCCAGGGGATTGCCGATCGCCAGCACGAAGTTACCGATGCTGGTCGAGTCGGCATCACCCATGCGCACGGTGGGCAAGCCGGTCGCTTGAATCTTGATGACGGCGACGTCAGTCGACGGATCGGTGCCGACCGTCTTGGCGCTGAACTCGCGATTGTCGTAGAGCCGGACCGTGACGCGGTCCGCGCCCTGGACGACGTGATTGTTCGTGAGGATGTAGCCGTCCTGCGAGACGATGAAGCCCGATCCTGAGCCCTGCTCGATCTGGGGACGACGCGGGATCTGGAAGAAATCCTCAAACCCCGGCGGCAAGCGCCGGTCGGTCGTCCGTTCGCGGCGCTCGGACTTGATGAACACCACCGCCGGCTTCACGTGCTCGGCGACCGATGCGAACGCCTCGCCCAGGTCCGCCGCAGCTTTGGCCTGCGGCAGCGGGCGACTCGTATCCTGAAGGACCGAGCGCACCGCCGCCTCGCCGCGCGTGGGTAACCGGAATGCCGAGGCGAATGCCAGGCCGAGCGCAAACGCCAGGGCCACCAATGTGCCGAATTTCAGCCAGTCCCGCGTCTTCACCGACATCCGTTCCCCCTTTACGACTTTTTCGTTTTATCGTCGTCCATGATTTCGTAATCGGCGTCCACGACCTTCTCATCCTTCTTCCCACCTTCGGCGCCGGGTTGACCATCGCCGCCCCCTCCCCCCGACGCCCCCTCGCCGCCCTGACCTCCGGCACCTGCCGTGCTCCGTGCAGCGTAGAGCGACGCGCCCGCCGCGGAGTAGGCCTGCTGCAGCTCTTCGAGTGCCTTGCTGATCTCGTCGGCGTTGCCGCTACGCAGGGCCGACTGCGCCGACTGAATGGCCGCATCGAGCCGGGACTTGAGGCCCGCCTCGAGCTTGTCGACCCACTCCTTGGACTCCTTGGTCACCTGGTACACCATGTTATCGAGCCGGTTACGCTGCTCGATTACGTCGCGCCGCTTCTTGTCCTCGGCGGCGTGCGCCTCGGCGTCCTTCACCATCTTGTCGATGTCTTTGTCCGCCAACCCGGAGGACGCTTCGATCCGGATCTTCTGCTCCTTGCCCGTCGCCTTGTCCTTGGCGGAGACGTGCAGGATGCCGTTGGCATCGATGTCGAACGTCACCTCGACCTGCGGAATGCCGCGCGGCGCGGGTGGAATTCCGGTGAGCTGGAATTTGCCGATGGTGCGGTTGTCCACGGCCATCTGCCGCTCGCCCTGGAGCACGTGGATCTCCACCGTCGTCTGATTGTCTTCCGCCGTCGAGAACACCTCCGACTTCTTGGTCGGGATGGTCGTGTTGCGCCCAATCAGCACGGTCGTGACGCCGCCCAGCGTCTCGATGCCGAGCGACAGCGGGGTGACGTCGAGCAGCAAGACGTCCTTGACCTCGCCGGCGAGCACGCCGCCCTGAATCGCCGCCCCGATGGCCACCACCTCGTCGGGGTTCACCCCCTTGTGCGGCTCCTTGCCGAAGAAGCTCTTCACTATCTCCTGGACCTTCGGCATCCGCGTTTGGCCACCGACCAGGATGACCTCGTTGATGTCACCCGGCTTGAGCCCGGCATCCGTCAGCGCCTTCTGCATGGGCGGAATCGTGCGCTTCACCAGATCGTCCACCAGCTGCTCGAGCTTCGCGCGGGTGAGCGCGAGGTTCAGATGCTTGGGGCCGGACTGATCCGCCGTGATGAACGGCAGATTGATTTCCGTCTGCATGACGGTCGACAGCTCCATCTTGGCCTTCTCGGCGGCTTCCTTGAGCCGCTGCAGCGCCATCGGATCCTTGGAGAGGTCGATCCCCTGATCGCGCTTGAATTCCCCGACCAGCCAATCCATGACCCGGGCATCGAAGTCGTCGCCGCCCAGGTGGGTGTCGCCGTTCGTGCTCTTGACCTCGAAGACACCCTCGGCGAGTTCCAGAATGGAAATGTCGTAGGTACCGCCGCCCAGGTCGTAGACCGCGACCTTCTCTTCTTTCTTCTTATCGAGTCCGTACGCCAGCGCGGAGGCGGTCGGCTCGTTGATGATCCGGACCACGTCGAGGCCGGCGATCTTGCCGGCGTCCTTGGTCGCCTGGCGCTGTGAATCGTTGAAATACGCGGGGACGGTGATGACCGCCTTTTCGACCTTGTGGCCGAGGTAGTCTTCCGCCGTCTGCCGCATCTTCTGGAGGATCATCGCCGAGATCTCCGGCGGGGCGTATTGCTTGCCGCTGACCTCCACGGCCGCGAGCCCGTTCTGGCCGCGGACGACCTTGTAGGGAACGCGCTTGATCTCTTCGCTCACTTCTTCGAAGCGCCGCCCCATGAAACGCTTGATCGAGAAGATCGTGTTCTGCGGGTTGGTCACCGCCTGCCGCTTCGCCACCTGCCCAACGAGCCGTTCGCCGTCCTTTGTGAAGGCGACCACGGAGGGCGTCGTTCGCCCGCCTTCCGCGTTGGGGATGACGACGGGATCGCCGCCTTCCATGACTGAGACAACGGAATTTGTCGTCCCGAGGTCAATGCCGATGATCTTCTCAGCCATTCTCAGCTCCTGATAGGGATTTGATGCCGACCTGATGCTCTCGGTCGCAGAAGGCAAGCATCGTGCCGAATTAAAATGCCAAAAAGGCAGGCGGTTAGGCGGTTCGGCGGTTCGACTCAGCATTCTAACCGCCGAACCGCCTAACCGTCTAGATTCTGACCCATGTTTCCCTTCCGGGACGAAAACCCCACTGAACGACCCGCTGTCATCACCGTCGCCATCATCATCGCCAATGTGCTCGCCTTCATTCTTGTACAGGGCGCGGCGGCGCAGGGGCCCCTCGCGCGCTCGGTCTGTGACCTCGGCCTAATCCCCGCGGAAATCCTGCAAAACGCCAAGCCGGGCAGCGGTGTGGCGCTCGGTCCGGGGATGTACTGCCTGGTCGACGCAGCGCCGCAGTATTGGACCGTGCTCACGTCGATGTTCATGCACGGCGGCTGGCTGCACCTGATCGGCAACATGGTGTTCCTGTGGGTCTTCGGGAACAACATCGAGGACGTGATGGGGCACGGGAAATTCCTGATGTTCTACCTGCTCTGTGGCATCGCGGCCGCCGCGACGCAGACCTTCGTCAGCCCCCATTCCGTGGTCCCGATGATCGGCGCGTCCGGAGCGATCAGCGGAGTTCTGGGCGCTTATCTCCTATTGTATCCCCGGGTGCGCGTCCACACCCTGATCATTCTGCCGATCTACATCACGACCGTGGCGCTGCCCGCCTGGGTGATGCTCGGGTACTGGATCGTGCTGCAGCTCTTGAGCGGTCTCGGCAGTCTCAGCGACATCGAGAAGGGCGGCGTTGCGTTCTTTGCGCACATCGGCGGGTTTATCGCGGGCATACTGCTGGTGCGGCTGTTCGCCTCGGAGGAGGTGCTGCGCCGCCGCCCGACGCAGCCCGAGGCGTATTACCGGTACCGGACCTATTGAGGATTCTGGAGTCAGGAGCCGGGATCTAGGAGTTCTGACTCCAGACTCCCAGATCCAGACTCCTATCCTTCCGCGTGATGTTTGATGGACTTTCCCTCGACCAGGAATACCACATCCTCAGCAATATTCGTGGCCAGATCCGCCACGCGCTCGAGATTGCGGCTCACGAGAAACAGCTCCATCGCGGTGCCGATGATGTGCGGGTCCTCCATCATGTGCGTCAGCAGGATCCGGAACATCGATGCGTGCAGCGCATCCACGCTGTCGTCGCGGCGGCAGATTGCGCGGCCCGCCTGGGCGTCACCGCGCACGAACGCGTCCAGCGCGTCGGCGAGCATGGTGCGCGCCTGACGCGCCATTTCCAAGAGCTCCGGCTCCGGCACGATCGGCCGGCTGGCGAGCAGGCGCTCGGCCGATTGCGCGATGTTGACGGCGTGATCCCCCACGCGCTCGAGGTCGTTCGAGATCTTCATCGCCGCGGTGAGGAAGCGCAGGTCGCGGGCCATCGGCTGCTGGGTGGCCAGCAGGCGGATGACCGTTTCCTCGACGTCGAGCTCGAGCTGGTCGATCTCACGATCTCCGGCGATCACGTCGCGCGCCTTGTCGCCGTCGCGCTGCAGCACGGCGTCGGCGGCGGCGGCGAGCGCGGCCTGCGCTTCGCCCGACATGTTGAGGAGCGCGACCTTGAGCGCGGAGAGCTCGTCGTGGAAATGCCTATGGCTCGTCGCTTGTGCGTTCATCCGAACCTTCCCGTGATATAAGCTTCTGTCCGTTCATCGGCAGGGCGAGTGAAGAGCTGCTGCGTCGTTCCGAACTCCAGCAGCTTGCCCACGTAAAAGAATCCCGTGTAATCCGACACGCGCGCCGCCTGCTGCATGTTATGCGTGACGATCACGATTGTGTACGTCCGCTTCAACTCGACCAGCAGCTCCTCGATGCGTTGGGTCGCGATCGGGTCGAGGGCGGAGCACGGCTCATCCATCAGCAGCACCTCCGGCTCGTTGGCGAGCGCGCGCGCGATGCAGAGCCGCTGCTGCTGCCCGCCGGAGAGCGCCGTGCCCGGCTCGCGCAGCCGGTCCTTCACCTCGTCCCACAACGCTGCCTGCCGCAGCGCGCGTTCCACACGGTCCGGCAGCTCGCGCGGGTGGGCCAGAGCGTTGAGGCGCGGCCCGTAGGCCACGTTGTCGTAAACCGGCTTGGGGAACGGATTGGGGCGCTGGAACACCATGCCGATCCGCTGCCGCAGCGCGACCACGTCGGTCCCGGGCGCGAAGATCGACCCGCCGTCGAGCAGGATATCGCCGCCGTGCCGCGCCCCGGGCGTGAGATCGTGCAGCCGGTTGATGGAGCGCAGAAACGTGGTCTTGCCGCACCCCGACGGGCCGATCAGTGCGGTGATCGCGTTGGGCGGAATGGCGCAGCTGACGTCATACAGGGCCTGCGTTGGCCCGTACCAGAAGCTGTACTCTCGGGACTCGACGACCGGCGGATGGGCGGATGGCCGGATCGCCGGATCGTTGTGTACGCCTCGATCCGCCGAACCGCCGATCCGCCGATCCGCCGCCGTCGTCAGTCTCATCCAAACCTTCCGGTGATATACGCCTCCGTCTGCTCCACCTTCGGCTTCGTGAAGACGTCGTTCGTGAGTCCTACCTCGATCAGGCTGCCGAGATACATGAACGCGGTGTAATCGGAGACGCGCGCCGCCTGCTGCATGTTGTGCGTCACGATCACGATCGTGTAGAGCCGTTTGAGCTCGTGACACAGCTCCTCGATGCGCTGGGTGCCGGCGGGATCGAGCGACGCGGTCGGCTCGTCGAGCAGCAGGATCTCCGGCTGTGGCGCCACGGCGCGCGCGATGCAGAGGCGCTGCTGCTGGCCGCCCGACAACGCCAGCGCGCTCGTCCGAAGGCGGTCGCTCACCTCGTCCCACAGCGCCGCCTGTCGCAGCGCACGCTCGACGGCGTCGTCGATTTCGCCGCGGGGCCGCCCGCCGTTGACCTTGAGTCCCGCCGCGACGTTGTCGTAGATCGACATCGTGGGGAACGGCGTGGGACGCTGGAAGACCATCCCGATGCGGCGGCGCAGCTCGACCGGGTTTACGTCCGCCGCGTAGATGTTCACGTTGTCGAGCAGCACCTCGCCGCTGACCGTCGCGCCCGGCGTGAGCTCGTGCATCCGGTTGAGGCAGCGGAGCAGGGTGGACTTGCCGCAGCCCGAGGGCCCGATGATGGCGGTGACCGTATGCGCCGGAAACAGCAGCGACACGTCGCGCACGGCCCGCTGTTGTCCAAACAGCGCCGTGAGGTGCGCCGCCTCGAGCCGCAGCCGGGTGTTAGCGGACGCTACCATACCGCTGCCGGGTGACCCAGCGGGCCGCCAGTGAGATCACGAGGACGAGCCCCATCAGGACCAGCGCCGACGCCCAGGCCAGGCGATGCCACTCGTCGAACGGGCCGGTCGCGTACACGTAGATCTGCAGCGAGAGCGTCTGCATCGGCTGGCCGACGGCCAGCGAGAAATTGAGATTGCCGAGCGCCGTGAAGAGCAGCGGCGCGGTCTCACCTGCGACGCGCGCGATGCCGACGAGGCATCCCGTCACGATCCCGCCCATGGCGGTGCGTGCCACGATCTTGAGCGAAGTGCGCCAGCGCGGATACCCGAGCGCCAGCGCCGCCTCCCGGAGCGAGTGCGGCACCAGGCGGACCATCTCCTCCGTCGTGCGCGCCAGCATCGGGATCATCAGGATGGCGAGCGCGACGCTGCCGGCCAGCGCCGAGAAGCGGCCGCTCGGTTTGACGATGAACGTCCAGCCCACGATGCCGATCACGATCGACGGCGTGCCGTTCAGCACGTCCGCCACGAAACGCACGAGGAACGCGAGCCGCCCGGCGCCATACTCGGCGAGAAACATCCCGGCGCCGACGCCGATGGGCACGCCGATCAGCGCCGCCAGGCCCACGACGATGACGGTTCCCGCAATGGCGTTCGCGACGCCGCCCCCCGATTGTCCGGCGGGGACCGGGCTCTTGGTGAAGAAAGCCCAGTCGAGGGACGACGCACCCTTGACGATCAGGTTGCCGAGGATGAGCACCAGAGCGAGGACGGCCGTGAACGACAGGATGATGACCAGCACGGTCATCAGGCGGCTCGTGAGGTGGCGGCGCAGCGCGCGTCCGCTCACAGGGCCTTGCTCCCCACCGCCGCGCCGCGCGCGACGCGCCAGATCAGAATGCGGGCCACCGCGTTGACCACCACCGTCAGCACGAACAGGATCAGCCCCACTTCGAACAGCGCGGACAAATACATGTTCGTGGTCGCCTCGCTGAACTCGTTGGCGATCGCGGCAGCCATCGTGTACGCGGGCTGCAGCAGCGACAGCGCGATGTCGTGGCGATTGCCGATTACCATCGTCACCGCCATCGTCTCCCCCAAGGCCCGGCCGAGGCCGAGGATGACCGCGCCGATGAGGCCCGCCCGTCCGTACGGCAACACGGCGGACCGCACCGCCTCCCACCGCGTGGCGCCCATCGCGAGCGCCGCCTCGCGCTGACTCGTCGGCACGGCGAGCAGGACTTCGCGCGCCACCGCCGCGATGTATGGCACGATCATGATCGCGAGAATGATCCCGCCGGCCAGCAGTGAGTTCCCATAGAAGACACCCTGGAGGAACGGCGTCCACCCGAACACCGCCTTGAGCGGTGGAACCACATGACTGCGCAGGAACGGGATGAGTACGAAGATGCCCCACGTCCCGTACACCACGCTGGGAATGGCGGCCAGCAGCTCCACGAGGAACGCGACGGGTTGACGCAGCCAGCGGGGCGAGAACTCGGTCAGAAAAATCGCGACGCTGAGCGCCAGCGGCACCGCGATCAGCAGCGCCAGCAGCGACGAGGCGAGGGTGCCGAAGATCATTGGGGCCGCGCCGTAGACTTCGGCCACGGGATCCCACGTCGAGGTCCAGAGGAACGAGGGCCCGAACGTCGTGATGGCCGGTAGCGCGCGGACCAGCAGCACGCCGAGAATGACCAGGATCAGGAGCGGCAGCGCGAGCGCGACGGCTGTAAGGACGCCTTGGTAGATCCGGTCGCTGCGAAAAAGAGCCAAGCTACTCGGCGGTGACGCTCTTCAGGCGGGCCTGGATCCAGGGGCGCAACTCCTTGGGCAACGGCGCATAGCCGAGCTCGGGAGCCTTTGTCTGTCCCTCGGTCTCGGCCCACCAGATGAACGCAACGAGCGCCCGTCCCCTGGCCGAATCACTGTACGTCTTATGAACGAGCAGCCACGTGAAACTCGCGGCCGGATAGGCCTGCGCGCCGGGCGAGTTGGTGATCGACACGCGGAAGTCGGTGTTCTGGCCCATGTCCTTCATTGCGCCGGCGGCAGCCGCCGTCACCGACTCGAGCGAGGCCGTGATCCAGTTGCCCGACTGATTGCGGAGCACGGCGAACGGCATCTTGTTGATCAGCGCATAGCCGAGCTCGATGTAGCCTATCGCGCCCGGTGTCTGGCGGACCGTTGCGGCGACGCCTTCGTTGCCACGGCCACCCAGGCCGACCGGCCAGTTGACCGACGTGCCTTTGCCGACTTTCTGCGTCCATTCCGGGCTCACCTTGGCGAGGTAGTCTGTCCAGACGAACGACGTGCCCGAGCCGTCGGAGCGGTGCACAACGATGATGTCCTGATTCGGCAGCGTGACGCCCGGATTGATGCTCGCCAGGCGGGCATCGTTCCAGTTCGTGATCTTGCCCAGGAAGATGTCGGCCAGCACGTCAGGCGTGAGCTTCACCGGCTGTGAGACGTTGGGCAGTGTGTACGCGGCCACGACGGCGCCGAGCACCGTTGGGATGTGCAGCACGTTGCCGTTGATGGCGGCGATGGCGGAGTCCGTCATCGGCGCATCGGTGCCGCCGAAGTCCACGGTGCCGTCGGAGAACTGGCGGATGCCGCCGCCCGACCCGATCGATTGGTAGTTCAGCTTCACATCGGGATGCGCCTGATTGTAGGTCAGCATCCAGTTCGAATAGATGATGTTCGGGAACGTCGCCCCGGCGCCGTTGAGCGTGACCTGCGCGGCCGCGGGTGCGGCGGCGAGCAACGTGGC
Source organism: Gemmatimonadales bacterium (assembly GCA_035637355.1). GTDB lineage: Bacteria > Gemmatimonadota > Gemmatimonadetes > Gemmatimonadales > GWC2-71-9 > 20CM-2-65-7. The sequence goes on along the minus strand of DASPXJ010000038.1, from coordinate 32,231 downwards.
GAGGGCGAGTGATGTAATACGCTTCATGCGTAGCCTCGTGTTAGAACGTGAACTGCATCTGGAAAAGGGCACGCTGGCGCGTCGCGTCCTCCAGCGGCGTCGCGCCACCTTCGAACGAGAGCAGGTCCACGTCGCCGAGCACCCGGATGTTCGGCTGGATCTGATACGAGAGACCGGCGATGACGCGCGTCTGCTTGTTGTCCGGCGTGTCCGTATCGGGATCCACGACATCGACGCGCCCGATAGCCGCGGCTTTACTGCCGCTGAAGCGATAGACGCCGAACGCGCTCAGGATGCGCCCGCTGATCGCGGCGTCTTTGGTCGACACGAACTCACCCGCCAGCGTCACCTGCTGCGTCTTATAAGAGAGAGTGCCGAGGAAGCGATTGCGGTCCGCGCCGCCGGTCGCCTTGCCGATCCCGGCGTAGCCGGTGAGTCGCAGTCCGCCGACTCGGCTTGCGTCGTTCGTGGGGGACAGGCGCACGGAGACCCGAGCCGTGACATCCTTCCGATTGTCCCCGGTGCCGCCGGCGTAGCCCTCGCCGTTGATGATCGCGAACTGCGCATTGACCTGCTCGTTGTTCCAATGGCCGTCCGCGCCGATCCCGAAGTCCGCCGCGGTCATGTAACCATTGCGGTCGACTGCGATGGCGCCCTGCATGCGGTAGTCCCAGAGCGTCTCTTCCCAGTCCACGTAGGGGGTCTGCAGCAACCCAAACTTGTACGTGATGCTGCTGCTGGTGGGCGTCCAGGTGACAAATGCGTACTTGAGGCGGAATTGCTGGTTGCCGACACCCGTCGGCGCGATGTCCGCGGTGAGCCGCGTCCCCACCCCGCCGGCGAAGCGGCCGAGCACGTTGACGTAGGCCCGTTGAATCGAGAACTGGTTCTGATGGCCGGCGCCGAGACTGTCCTTCAGCTGGTAGACAAACTGTCCATACACAACGCCACCGACGGTGACCTGCGGTGGCTGCGGGGCCTGACTTTGGGCGCGAAGGCTCGTGGTCAGGATTGCCGCGAGGATCAACATGGGTCGTACGTGCACGCTGTGTGCTCCTCCAAAAGGGTGGAGTAATCAGGTAGCGAAGACTCGCTTCCTCGCATCACTAAACGCCCGTGCCAGTGTCACGAGTCTGTAACACGTCAAGGGTGTTGTGAGCATGCAACACCGCGGTGGTTGACGGGTCTTGCACCGTCGCCGGCCGGCAGGGATGATACAAGTTCCGACCAACGCCGAAGGCTCCCATGTTTCGTGCAACGATCGCCTCGCTTGTGATTCTCGGCTTCGCACCCGCTGCGGCGGCGACTCAGCAGCCGGACGTCTCCGCCACCTACACCCAGCTCAAGTACCGTTACATCGGGCCCGTCGGTAATCGCGTGTCGGCGGTGGCCGGCGTCGCGGGCGACGCGAGCGTCTACTACGCCGGGGCCGCGTCGGGTGGTATCTGGAAGACGATCGACGGCGGCGTGCATTGGCAACCGATCTTCGACGACCAACCGGTGCAGTCGATCGGCGCGCTTGCGGTTGCGCCGTCCGACGCGAACGTCATCTGGGCCGGCACCGGCGAAGCATGGATCCGCAGTCACATCTCGATCGGGAACGGCATCTATAAGTCCACCGATGCCGGCAAGACGTGGCAGCACATGGGACTCGACAGCACGGCACGCATTGCCCGCGTGGTCGTGCATCCCACGAACCCCGACGTCGTCTACGCCGCGGCATTGGGCCATGCCTACGGGCCGCAGCAGCAGCGCGGCATCTATCGCACCATGGACGGGGGGAAGACGTGGGAGCGCGTGTTGTTCGTCGACGAGAACACCGGCGCGGCCGACGTCGTGATGGATCCGACGAACCCGCGCATCCTGTTCGCCGCGATGTGGCAGATCGTCATCCACACCTGGGGCCGCGAGAGCGGCGGGTCCGGCAGCGGCATCTACATGTCACGCGACGGCGGCGCGACGTGGAAGCGCCTCACCGGCAACGGCCTGCCGGCGAAGCCGTTCGGCAAGGTGGGGCTCGCGATCGCGCCCAACAACCCAAGCCGGATCTACGCGCTCATCGAAACGGGCGACGGCGTCCCGGTGCACGATCAGGAAACGGATCGGGGCGAGCTGTGGCGCTCCGATGACGGCGGCGAAACGTGGCGCGTCGTCTCCTACGACCGCCAGCTTTCCTGCCGCCAGCCGTACTACACCCGCATGGCGGTGGCGCCCGACCGCGACAACGAGGCGTACTTCCTGTGCGCGTCGTTCTCCAAGACCCTCGACGGGGGCGCGACCACGGCGGACATCCCCTTCGGCAGCTCCCCCGGCGGCGACAATCATGACATGTGGATCGATCCGACCGACGGGAACCGCATGGTCGTGGGGAACGATGGCCAGGTCGCGATCTCGACGAACCGCGGTCGCACGTGGCTCCGCCAGCAGCTCCCGATCGCACAGATGTATCACGCGACCGTGGACAATCAGATCCCTTACTACGTCATGGGCAACCGCCAGGACGGCCCGTCATCGCGCGGCCCGTCGAACTCGAAATTCGGAGGCTTTGGAGGTGGTGGAGGTGGTAGCGGAGTGATCCCACGCGGCGAGTGGCACTCGGTGGGCGGAGGGGAGAGCGGCTGGGCAACGCCCGATCCAACCGATCCGAACATCATCTGGTCGTCGGCATCGGGGTCAGGAAGCGTGGGGGGGATCGTGGTGCGGTACGATGAGCGCACGCGCCAGGCGCAGAACGTGGAGATCTGGCCGCAGAGCACCATCGGTTATCCCGCCGCGGACGTGAAGTTCCGGTTCGTCTGGACGATGCCGCTCACCATCTCGCCGCACGATCACAACACCGTCTACGCCGGCAGCCAGTTCGTGCACCGCACGACCGACGGCGGCAAGAGCTGGCAGGTGATCAGTCCCGACCTGACGCTGAACGACAAGAGCAAGCAGCAGATCTCGGGCGGGCTCACGCCGGACAACATCGGCGTCGAGTACGCCGGTGTCGTGTTCGCGATCGCCGAGTCGCCGCTCAAGGCGGGCGTGATCTGGGCGGGGACGAACGACGGCCAGGTGCAGGTGACGCGCGATGGCGGGAAGACGTGGACGAACGTCACCGCGAGCATCCCGGGGATGCCGTCGTGGGGCACGGTGTCGAACATCGAGCCATCGCGCTACGACACCGCCACGGCGTACATCACGGTGGATGCCCACCAGGCGAACAATCGGGACCCATTCATCTATAAAACGGCGGACTACGGGCGCAGCTGGAAGCCGATCGTGAACGGCTTGCCGCGCACCCCGATGGCGTACGCGCACGTGGTGCGGGAGGATCCGGTGCGCCGCGGCCTGCTCTACCTGGGCACCGAGAGCGGGTTATACGTGTCGTTCGACGAGGGGGGCGGCTGGCAGCCGCTGCAGTCGAACCTGCCGCATGCGCCGGTCTACTGGCTCGTGATCCAGGAGCACTTCAACGATCTCGTGGTGTCGACCTACGGTCGCGGCTTCTGGATTCTCGACGACATCACGCCGCTCGAACAGCTCACGGCGGACGCGCGCGCCGGCGCCGCGTATCTGTTCAAGCCTCGACCGGCGTACCGGTTCCGGCTGAACACCACGCCGAACCAGATGACCGACGACCCGACGGCCGGTCAGAATCCGCCGTACGGAGCGTCCATCAACTACTGGCTCAAGACGGCGCAGACGGACAGCGCCACCATCGCGATCGCCGACGCCGGCGGCCAGACGGTCCGGACATTCAAGGGGCCGGCGAAAGCGGGGGTCAATCGCGCCTGGTGGGACCTGCGCAATGAAGACTCCAAGGAAGCGCGGTTGCGCACGCCGGTGCCGTACGCCCCCGACGTCCGGCTGGGCCCCGACGGCACGCGCGCGGCAGCGGCGATAGGGCGCATGTCGCTCCTCATGCCGCCGGGCACGTACACGGTCAAGGTGCGTGTGGGGGGGGGGCAGGAGCTGACTCAACCGCTCGTCGTCCGCAAGGATCCGAACTCGGGCGGGAGCGAAGAGGAGATACAGAGCCAGACCAAACTTCTCGCCGATCTTCAGGGGGACCTGAGCGCCGCCGTCGACATGGTCAACCAGATGGAATTGGTGCGTAGCCAACTGCTGGGGTTGCGCGCAGTGCTGCCGGCCGAGCTGCGCGCAGGGGCGGACTCGCTCGAACGTCGCTTCAGCGGGCTCGAGGGCGAGCTGCACGACTTGCGGATCACGGGGCGGGGTCAGGACAACATCCGCTGGCCCACGCGCGCCGCAGGCCGGATCACGTATCTCGCGCAGGGCGTCGCGAGCTCGGACTTCGCGCCCACGGCGCAGCAACGCGACGTACGCCAGTTGCTTGGTGGGCAGGTGCAGACGATCCGCGCACGGCTCGACACCCTGGTGAACCAGGATCTGGCGCAGTTCAACGGTCGGCTGAAGGAGCGGAGCGTGGGGGTGGTCGTCGCCGGGACCGAGTCAAAGTAGCGTTACGACTGTGTAACGGCGGGGAAGGAGAGCAGGATGGTGGTGCCGCGGCCGAGCGCGCTTTCGGCGGCGACGCGCCCACCATGTGCTTCGACGAGATGTTTGACGATCGCGAGTCCCAGCCCCGTGCCGCCCTCCTGGCGCGAGCGGCTCGCGTCGACCCGGTAGAACCGCTCGAAAATGCGCGGCAGGTGCTCGGAGGGGATGCCCGAGCCGTTGTCCGCCACGGTGACGACGATCTCGTCCGTTCGTGGATCCGTGGCGACGCGAATGCGCCCGTTCTCCGAGCTATGGCGCAGCGCGTTGTCGAACAGGTTCGTAAAGATCTGCCGCAACGCTTCGGGATCGACGTTGATCGTACGCGCCGCAGGAGTCGCGCTCTCGAACGCCACGCGCCGCGCCGCCGCGCGCTCCGCGAACGGCTCCCAGGCATCCCGCGCGGCAGACTCGACGTCCACGGCGACGGGCTCGGGTCGCCAGCCCCCCGACTCGATGCGCGACAGGTCGAGCAAGTCGTCCACCAGGCGCTGCATCCGGTGGGCGTTCTTCAGGATCGTTTCCGCAAAAGTTGAGGGCGATTCCGTTGCCAGCGTCTCGGCGTAGCCGGCGATGGCCGTGAGCGGCGTTTTCAGCTCGTGCGACACGTTGGCGACGAAGTCGCGCCGCACCGTTTCGAGCCGGCGCAGGTCCGTGATATCGCTCAAGACCAGCAGGATGCCGCCATCTTTCAGCGGCCGCGCCGAGACGACCACCGTGCGGTCGTCGAGGTCCAGCTCGCGACGCTCGACCACATTGCCCGCGAGCACTTCGCGCATCAGCGCGCGATGCGGCCGGTCGTGAAACAGCTCCCCCAGCGGCGGCAGGGCTTCCGACGGACCATAGCCCAGCAGGCGGCGAGCCGCGGCGTTGGCCGATGCGATCGCGCCCCGTTCGTCCGCGGCGATGACACCATCGGAGAGCGCCTCGACCAGCGTGCGCGACTCCTCGCGCTCCCGCCGCAGATCGTCGAAGCGGCGCTCCAGCTCGTGATGCATCGTGCGGAGCGCGTCCACCTGGTGCGCCAGCTCCGGAACGTGTACGTCGGGGAATTCCGCCGGGCGGCCGGCAGCGATATCACGCGCGGCGCCGGCGATGCGGAGCAGCGGCCGAGCCAGCACACGGGACAGCAGCCAGGCGACGAGTCCGGCGGCCAGCAACATGACGAAACCCGCGGCGGCGACCGCCCGCTGCACCGCGTGGATTTGCGTATCGACCACGGCTAGCGTCGTGGAGACACGCACCACGGCGAGGCCGGGCGGGCCGTCCTTGATCGCGACATACAGCTGGCGTTCGTTGGTGGATGCGCTCAGCCGCTCATTCATTCCGACGCTGCGTCCGGAGTCGAGCACGGCGCGAACCTCGGGACGGTCGCGGTGATTCTGCAGCCGCGCGAGCGCCGCGCGGCCGAACTCGGTGTCGCCACGGACATGGCCCTCAGGGTCGATGAGGGTCACGCGCCGTCCCAGCCGCGTCCCCACCAGCGCCGCGAACTCCGGCCAGCGTGTGGAGTCGGTCGGGGCGAGCGCCGCGACCAACCGGGCTTCGCGCTCCAGCTCCCCGGCGATTTCCCGCTCCAGATGCCGGCGCAGCAGCACGTCGGCCGCGACGATCGAACCGACGACCGCGGCAGCCACGAGCAGACCGATGCTCGCGAACAGCCGCGTGGCGAGTCTCATGTGCGCGGTTCACGGAATCGATAGCCGACGGCTCGCACCGTCTCGATCCAGTCGCCGGCGGCGCCCAGCTTGGTGCGGAGTCGCTGGACGTGCATGTCGACGGTGCGCGTCTGGAGGTCGGGCTGCGCCTGCCAGACCGACTCGAGCAGCTGGGAGCGCGACTGCACGTGGTCGCGCCGCTCGATCAATCGCTCGAGCAGCTTGAATTCCGTCGCCGTGAGCTCGACGTCCTTGCCGTCGGCGGTGACGCGATGGGCTGAACGGTCGACGATGATCGGGCCGCCGGCGAGGCGGCCGCCCGCGGCGACCGGCGGCGCCGCGAGGCGCCGCAGGATCGCGCCCACCCGCAGCACGAGCTCTTTGGGCGAGAACGGCTTGGCGAGATAATCGTCCGCGCCGAGGGTGAGCCCTTTGATGCGGTCGGGCTCCTCTTTGAGCGCGGTGAGCAACAGGACGCCGACGTCACGCGTCTCGTCGCGGCGCCGCAGCTCCGCCAGGACCTCGAACCCCGAGTGCCCCGGCAACATCAGATCCAGCACGACCAGATCGGGCCGTTCGTCGCGCGCCGACCGCAGCGCGTCGGCGCCCGTGCCGGCCGTCGTGACGCGGTAACCTTCCTTTGCAAGGTGATACGCGACGAGCGCGGTGATGTCGGGCTCGTCGTCCACGACGAGAATACGTTGCACCGCCAGGCTGTCGGTCGCCATAAACAGGCCGGAAGGTAGCGCGAGCGCCGCTCGTTTCGCAATTTTGTGCGCACTATGCTGCTTCTGCCCGCGCTGCTCTTCGCGTTCCAAAATCCTCAGGCGGCTCCGGCCACCCCGTCGGACACCGCCCACATCGTCATCGTCGCCACGACCGACATTCACGGCCGCGTGCTCGGCTGGGATTACGTGCGCGATGGCGTGGCGCCCGGCGGGCTCTCGCGCGTGGCCACGGCGCTCGAAACGTTGCGCGCCCGCTATCCCGGCAACGTCGTGCTGGTCGATGCCGGTGATCTGCTGCAGGGAAACCCGTTCGCGACGTTCTTCGGCCGCTACGACAAACGGCAGCCGCAGCCCATCGTCGATGCGCTGAACGCGCTGCAGTACGACGCGGTCACGCCGGGCAATCACGACTTCGACTTCGGGCTTCCCTTCCTCCGGCGCGCTGCGGCCGAGGCCACCTACCACTACGTATCGGGAAACGTGCAGGACTCTACGGGCACGCTGATGTTCGCTCCGACCGTACTGGTGCGGCGCGGTCCCATCAAGGTCGGCATTACGGGATTGACCACGCCGGGCGTGATGCTGTGGGATCGCGCGCAGCTTGCCGGCCGCGCCCGGGTGCGCCGCATCGCCGAAATGGCACCCGCGGCGGTGGCGCGGCTCGACCGGGAGGGCGCGGATCTCAAAGTGGTGCTGATTCACAGCGGCTTCGGAGCGTCGAGCTACGACACGAGCGGCATCGGGCCGGAAAACGACGCGGCGGCACTGGCAGCGGTGAATCCCAAACCCGACATCGTCATCGTGGGCCACACGCATCGCGAGATCCGCGACACGGTGATCAACGGCGTGCACTTCGTCCAACCGAAGAACTGGGCGCAGAGCATCGCCGTCGTGCACGTGTGGCTGGCGAGGGATTCGACGTCGGGTGGACGGTATCGCGTCACGTCGGTCCGCTCCGATCTGATTCCGGTCTCGAACGTGCCGGAATTGCCGCGCTTTACGCGTCGATTCGACGCCGCAAACGAGGCCGCGCGGCTGTGGGCGGCCACGCCGCTCGGCACGGTGTCGCCGGGGTTCGACGCGCGCTACGCGCGCGTGCAGGACACCCCGCTGCTCGATTTCATCAACGAGGTGCAGCGCCGCCGCTCGGGCGCCCAGCTGTCGGCGGCCGCCGCGTTTGACGTGCAGCCGGGATTGCCGGAAGGGGAAGTGCACCTGCGGGAGGTGGCGGGGATCTACCCCTACGAGAATACGCTGCGCGCGGTGAAGATCTCCGGCCAGCAGCTGCGCGAATTCCTCGAGCAATCCGCGCGCTACTTCCGCACCTACGAGCCAAATGAGCCAATCATCAACGACAGCGTCGCGGGCTACAACTTCGACGTCGTCAGCGGCGTCGTTTACAACATCGACCTGTCTCGTCCGGCCGGGCAGCGCATCCGTGGGCTCGCGTACAACGGCAAGATCGTGCAACCCAGCGACAGCTTCACCATGGCGGTGAACAGCTACCGTCAAGCCGGAGGCGGTGGCTACTCGATGCTGGCCGGCGCGCGCGTCGTCTATGACAAGGGGGAGGACATTCGCGAGCTGCTGGTCGACGAGATCCGCCGCGCGCGCACGCTCCAGGTTGCGAGCTATCTGCACCCCAGCTGGGCGATCATCCCCGAACAGGCTCGTGCCGCGGCACGCGCCGCGTTTGCCCCCCCCCCCGCCGCCGTGGCCGTCCGCGTCGCCGACAGTACGCTGCTCCGCGTCCTCGCCACCAGCGACCTGCACGGGCAGCTCGAGCCACGCGTGTGGGACTGGTCAAATGGCCGTCAGGTCGGCGGGGTTGCGGCGCTGAAGCCGTGGCTCGACAGCCTGGCCCGCGTCTGCGGCTGTACCAGCGTTCGGCTCGACGCGGGCGACGAGATGCAGGGGACGGCGCTGTCGAACGCGACGTTCGGGCGCGGCACGATCGACGCGATGAATGCGCTCGGGATCGACGCCGCGGCGATCGGCAATCATGAATTCGACTGGTCCCTGGACACGCTGCGCTCGCGCATGCGCGACGCGAAGTATCCCTTCCTCTCCGCGAACATCACCAACGCCGCCGGGACGGCGCGGCCGGACTGGGCCACTCCCTGGACGCTGGTGACGAAGGGCGGCGCGAAGATCGCGGTGATCGGCTTGACGACCACGGAGACGCCGACCAGCACGGCGCCCCGCAACGTGCAGGGCCTCGCGTTCGGCGACGGCGCGCGGGCGATCAAGCAGTATCTGCCCGCGGCGCGCGCGGCGGCCGATTTCGTCATCGTGCTCGCGCACGCCGGCGCCGTGTGCGATTCCGCGACGGCGGCGACCTGTCACGGTGAGATCCTCGACGTCGCGCGACAGCTCGACTCGGGATCGGTGGACCTCATCGTCGCCGGGCACTCCCACCAACGCGTCAACACCGTCGTCAACGGCATTCCCATCGTGGAAGCGCAGTCGAGTGCGCGCGCGTTCGGCGTGGTGGACTTCGTGCGTGTCGGCGGCCGGCGCGAAGTGCGCGTGCAGCTCGTCACGCCCTATGTCGACCAGGTCAAGCCCGATGTCGCGCTCACCGGGGCCCTGAGCGGCCAGCAGCAGGCGCTGCGTAACATCACCGAGCGTGTCGTCGCGCGGCTCAAGTTCCCGCTGAAGCGCGAGGGCGATGAGTACGGTCTGGGCCGGTTGATCGCGGACGCGCAGCGCGCCGCCGGCCGCGCCGACGTGGCGATCATGAACAACGGCGGCATCCGCTCCGATCTGCCCGAAGGCGCGGTCACCTGGGGCAACGTCTATCAGGTGCAGCCGTTCCAGAACCGACTGCTGCGGCTCACCGTGACGGGCTCCGTCCTTCAGGACGCGCTGGAGCAGTGCGTGGCGGGCCGCGACCACCTGCCCAATTGTCACGTCGCCGGCGTGGAGGTGTGGTACGACGGCCGCAAGGAGTCGGGGAAGCGCATCACTCGCGCGCGCCTCGAAAACGGCAAGGATCTCGAGAAGAACGGCACGTACACACTTGTCGTCAGCGACTTCATGGCGACCGGTGGCTCGGGCTTCGCCATGTTGGCGGGCGCGCCGAAGCAGGACCTCGATGTGCCCGACGTCGATGCCCTGATCCGCTATCTGGGGGTGTTGCGCACTCCCGTGGAGGCGCCGGCGGACGCGCGCTTCCACCGGACCGACCACTGATGCGGGTTTTCGTCAACGACAAAGCAGTCGATGTCCCGCGCGGCGCCCGCGTGCGCGATGCGGTCGCACAGGCCGACGATGGGTTGGCGCGGCTGCTCGACGGCGCCGCCTATGTGACCGACGCCGCGGGCCGTCCGATCGACGCCGGCGACGCGGTGGGCGAGGCCGGCGCCGTGTTTCGCGTGGTCGTGTCCGCGCGCCAGGGGAAACCGCGGCTCACCAAAGACGCGCTGCGGCGCTGGCCCAAGGCCGAGCTGCACGTGCATCTCGATGGTGCCCTGCGGCCCGCCACGATGCTGGAGCTGGCCCGCACCCAGGACATCCGCCTGCCCGCTGAGACGCCCGAGGCACTCGCCAAGGCGATGCTGGTGCGCGATGCCAAAAACCTCGAGGAGTACCTCGAGAAGTACACGATCACACTCTCCGTACTCCAGACGGCCGCGGCGCTGGAGCGTGTGGCGTATGAATTCGTCGTCGATAAGGCGGCGGAGAACGTCCGTTACGTCGAGGTGCGTTACTCGCCGCTGCTGCATCGGCCGGCGCTGACGCTGGCGCAAGCGATCGAAGCGCCACTCGCCGGGATCCGGCGCGCGTCCGCGGAAACGGGGACCAAGGTCGGACTCATCGTGTGCGCGATGCGCACCAAACCGCCGGCCGAATCGCTCGAGTTGGCGCGAGCGGCGGCGGAGTATCACGCGGCGGGAGTGACGGCGTTCGATCTCGCGGGCGCCGAGCGCGGCTTCCCGGCGAGAGATCACCGCGCGGCGTTCGAATACGCGGCCGCGCACGGCATGGCCTGCACCTGTCACGCGGGCGAAGGCGACGGGCCGCACTCGATCCACCAGGCGATCCACGAGGTCGGGGCGCAACGGATCGGGCACGGGACGCGGCTCGCCGAAGACCCCGCGCTGCTCGAGGAAGTGGTCGCGCGCAAAATCCCGCTGGAGATGTGTTTGACCAGCAACGTGCACACGCACGTCGTGGCGTCGGTGGCGGAACATCCCTTTAAGCGCTATTTCCAGCAGGGCGTCGTGGTCACGCTGAATACCGACGGCCCGCTGACCGACGGGATCACGCTGACCGACGAATACTTCCAGGCACACGCCCTGCTGGGCCTCTCGCCCGACGAGCTGGCGCGCGTCGTGTTGAACGGCTGCGAGAGCGCGTTTCTCCCGGAATACGAAAAAGTCGCCTTGGTGTCCCGCGTGCAGAGCGAACTCGAAGGGGGTATTTCGTGATGTCCTGGCGCCGGGTCGTGTTCGCGTTCGCCGTCACATTCGTCTGTGCGCTCGTCGTCTTCACGCTGCCGCGCTTCGTGTTCAACACGGTGCGCGGCGCGACGGTCCAGGCTCCCGCGCAGGACACCACCAAAGCTCAGGTGGCGGTGACGCCGGTTCCGCGCTCCCTCGGCTCACGCCTCACGGGGATCTTTGGGCTCTTCCTGATCCTCGGCATCGGCGTAGGGCTGTCGCGGAACCGGCGGGCGATCAGCCGGCGCGTGGTCGCCTGGGGCGTCGGCCTGCAGCTGCTGTTCGCGATCTTTGTGCTCCGTGTCCCCATCGGCACGAGGATTTTCAGTTGGTTGGGCGCCACGGTGACGAAGATCCTCAGCTTTTCCTACGCCGGCTCGGAATTCGTGTTCGGCGAGATCGGCAAGCAGCACTCGAGCATCGGCGTCGTGTTCGCGTTCCAGATCATGCCCGCGATCATCTTCGTCTCCGCGCTGTTCGCGATCATGTACTACCTCGGCATCATGCAGATCGTCGTCAAGGCGTTCGCGGTGGCGATGAACAAGATCATGGGTGCGAGCGGCGCGGAGAGCCTCAACGTCGCCGCGTCGATCTTCATGGGACAGACCGAAGCGCCGCTCACGATCCGTCCGTTCCTGCCGCGCATGACCCGCTCCGAGCTGATGACGGTGATGACCGCGGGCATGGCCCACGTCTCCGGCTCGATCATGGCGGCCTACATCGCGTTCGGCATCGAGGCACGCCATCTGCTGACGGCCGTGATCATGACCGCGCCGGGGACGATCATGATGGCGAAGATCCTGGAGCCCGAGACCGAGGTCCCCGAAACGCTGGGCGGTGTGAAGGTCGAGATCCCGCGCACCGACGTGAACGTGCTCGACGCCGCTGCCCGCGGGACGAGCGAAGGGCTGCAGCTCATGCTCAACGTGATCGCGATGCTCATCTCGTTCATCGCGCTGATCGCGTTGGTGAATGGCCTGTTCGGCTGGATTCACGGGTTCGCGTCGTGGTTCCCGCCAACGCTGCAGACCGTGCTTGGGTGGATCTTCCGACCGATTGCCTGGGTGATGGGCGTGCCATGGCACGACAGTGGGGTCATCGGCGGATTGCTCGGGGAGCGTATGGTGATCAACGAGTTCATTGCCTATGCCCATCTCGGCCCGCTCAAGGCGAGCCTCGATCCCGTTTCGTTCACCATCGCCACGTTTGCGCTGTGCGGCTTCGCGAATCTCAGCTCGGTGGGAATTCAGATCGGCGGCATCGGCGCGCTGGCACCGGATCGCAAGCACGACCTGGCGCGGCTCGGATTCCGGGCGATGATCGCGGGGACGCTCGCCAACTTCCTCTCCGCGACGCTGGCGGGCATGCTCTTGTGACGGGGACGGGGGACGGGGGAAGGGGGAGGGGTGCTGTAACAGCGGCAACGGAGGCAGTGAAGCGACGCCTGGGAATGCTCAAACCCCGCGTCGCGATCGTTCTCGGATCAGGACTCGGGTTTCTCGCCGAGGAAGTCACCGAGCCGATTCATATCCCGTATCACACCATCCCCGGTTTTCCCGAGCCCGGTGTCGCCGGGCACAAGGGCGAGCTGGTCGCGGGGAAGCTCGAGGGCGTTCCCGTAATCGTGCAGGCGGGCCGCTTTCATTTGTATGAGGGGCATCCTGCCGCCGTCGCCGGCCTCCCGGCCCGGGTGTTTGCGGAGCTGGGCGTCGAGATTCTCATCGTCACCAATGCCGCCGGCGGAGTGCGTCGGACGTTTCCCGGTGGAACCCTCATGCTCATCGCCGATCACATCAACCTCATGTGGCGCAATCCGCTGATCGGGCAGCCGGAGGCCGGCGAGCAACGGTTTCCCATCATGCACGAGCCCTACGACAGCGACTTGCGGGCGCTCGCGCGCACGGTCGCGAGGGAAGAGCGCGTCCCGCTCGAGGAAGGCGTGTACGTCGGCCTACTCGGCCCGTCGTATGAGACGCCCGCGGAGGTGCGGATGCTCGAGCGCCTGGGTGCCGATGCCGTGGGGATGTCGACCGTGCCGGAGGTGCTTGTCGCGCGATCGCGCGGCCTCCGCTGCCTGGGGTTTTCCTCTATTACCAACCCCGGGGCAGGCATTACGGGCGAAGCGCTGTCACACCAGGACGTGCTCGCGGTCAGCGAACAGGTCGCGCGACGCCTCTCCGTGGTCGTGAAAGGGGTGCTGAAACGCCTGACAATGGCTTGACACCCTCCAAACGCTTCCCCTTGCAACCTTTTCTCTCCCGCGTCTGTCATATGGATCGATAACCGCCGCGCGCTCGCCGTCAGCGTTCGCGACCGGGGTTCCCCTTCACTTCAGCGCCGGACGCATCATGACGACGACGATCCAGTTGCTACTCGCGCTGGCGGGCATGCACCCGCCCGCAGTCCCAATCGATTCGCCGCCTCCCGCACCCCCAGTGCCACTGGCGCCTTCGCAGCTGCGTGCCGCGCGGCTCGGCGCGGGACAAGCGGTGACGATCGATGGTTTGCTGCAGGAGCCGCTCTGGCAGGCCGCGGAGCGGGTGACGGGGTTCACGCAGCGCGACCCGAATGAGGGCACGGCCCCGAGCGAGAGCACCGTCGTCTACATCACGTATGACGACGCGGCGCTCTACATCGCCGCGCGGCTCTACGACTCGCGTCCCGATTCGATCGTAGCGCGTCTGGCTCGGCGCGATCAGGGGACGAACTCCGACCGCTTTCAGGTATTTGTCGACTCCTACCACGACAAGCGTAGTGGTTACTACTTCGGCATCAGCGCGGCCGGTACGCTGTACGACGGCACGCTCTTCAACGACGACTGGGACGACGACACGTGGGACGGCGTGTGGGAGGGGAAGGTCACGCGCGACGCGCAGGGGTGGACCGCGGAGCTGCGCATTCCGTACTCGCAGCTGCGTTTCGTCAAGCGCAGCGAGTATGTGTGGGGCATCAATTTCCGCCGCGACATCGCCCGCAAAAACGAGTTCGATTTCATCGCCTTTACGCCGAAGGACGGGCGCGGCTTCGTGTCGCGGTTTCCGGATCTGGTGGGGATCGAGCGCATCGAGCCGCCGCGCCGCCTCGAGATCATGCCGTATGCGACGAGCCGCGCCGCGTTCACCCGCCGTCCGGCCGGTGACCCGTTCAACGACGGCTCGAAGGTCGACCCCGGGTTCGGGGCTGACGCGCGGATCGGGCTCGGCTCGAATCTGACGCTCAACGCCACGGTCAATCCCGATTTCGGCCAGGTCGAGGTCGACCCCGCGGTGGTGAACCTCAGCGACCGCGAGACCTTCTTCAACGAGAGGCGGCCGTTCTTCGTCGAGGGCTCGTCGATCTTCGAGTTCGGATACGGCGGCCAGAGCAACTTCTGGGGATTCAACTGGTCCGGACCGAACTTCCTCTACAGCCGGCGCATCGGCCGCTCGCTGTCGCTCCCGGGCGCGCCGGACAAGGGATACGTCGACGGGCCGGACGGCGCGCACATCCTGGGCGCGCTCAAGCTGACCGGCAAGGTCGCCGGCAGCTGGAACGTCGGTGGCCTGACGGCGATCACGCGCCGGGAGCGTGCCACACTGCAGGACAGCCTCGGCGCGCGCTCGGGTCAGGAAATGGAGCCGCTCGCGATGTACGGGGTCTATCGCGCGCAAAAGGAGTTCGACAAGGGGCGGCAGGGGCTCGGGTTCATTTCCACGATCGCCGGTCGCGCGTTCGACGATGCCACGCTGCGCGACGCCCGCAACAGCAACGCCATGACGTTCGGGACGGACGGCTGGATCTTCCTCGATTCCTCGAAGACCTGGGTGTCGACCGCCTGGGTCGCTGCCTCGCGGATCACCGGGTCCCCGGCTCGCATCACCGCCGTGCAGCGCAATTCGGTGCACTACTTTCAGCGGCCCGATGCGCCGAGTGTCGACGTGGATTCAAGCGCTGCGTCCCTCACCGGCACGGCAGCGCGATTCACGCTGGCCAAGCAGCGCGGCAACACGTTCGTGAACTCCGCCTTCGGCGTGATCTCGCCCGGATTCGACGTCAACGATGTCGGTTTCCTGTCGCGCGTCGGCTACATCAACATGCACGTGGGGGGCGGGCGGAACTGGACCAAGCCCGGGAAGGTGTTCCGCTATGCCGAGACGGGCGGCGCGCTGTTTCGGAACTACGACTGGGACGGCAACATCAACTGGTCGGGCGCCTTCAACTTCGGCTATGTGCAGTTCCTCAATTACTCCTGGATCAACTGGAACGTCGCGTACAATCCGTGGACCGTCGACAACCGTCGCACGCAGGGCGGGCCGTTGATGTTGCTGCCGCCGGCGTATCAGCTCGGGCTCGACCTGGGATCGGATAGCCGGAAATCGGTGACGCTGGGCACGGGATTCTTCACGTACTTCCGCTCGTCGCAGGACATCGAGGGATCGATATATGCCAACGTGCAGTACCGGCCCGCGCCGAACGTGCTGGTGAGCGTCGGTCCAAACCTGTACAAGTAGAGCAACCCGCTGCAGTACGTCGATGCCGTCGTCGACACGAGTGGCGGCGCGCCGAACACCTATGGCACGCATTACATCTTCGGGATGCTGAAACAGACCGAGTTATCGGCGGCGATCCGCCTGAACTGGACGTACAGCCCTACGCTGTCGCTCCAGCTCTACGCGCAACCGCTGATCTCTGCCGGTCGGTACGACTACTTCCACGAGCTGGCCCGGCCACGCAGCGCCGAGTTCACGCGCTACGGCTCGATCTACGGCTCCCGCATCACATACGTGGACTCGACCAATTCGTACGAAGTCGATCTCGACCGCTCGGGGCCGCTCAAGCCGTTTTCCTTCGGCAGGCCCGACTTCAACTACAAGTCGCTGCGCGGCAACGCGGTGCTGCGGTGGGAGTACATGCCGGGCTCGACGCTGTATTTCGTGTGGACGCAGAACCGCGAGGACTCCGATATCAATGGCGACTTCCGCTTCGGCTCCTCGATGGGCCGGATGTTGCGGGCCCCGGCGGACAACATCTTCATGATCAAGGCGACGTACTGGTGGAACCCGTGATCATCGCATAACAGGGATTTATTCGTGATCGATCGTAGGGGCACGCGAATGGCGTGTTGGTGGGAATCCGTGATTGTGGTGTAGGTAACGATATGGTTTTGGTAGGGGCGCAGCGTAGGGGCACGACATGTCGTGCCCCTACGTTCGTTTTGGCCCCGATTCATTCCATCGTTCTGGATTTGTAACGATGTACCGACGAATTGCCCACAGGTCGCGATCGTTGCGAATCACGTGTTCGTAATAATTGCGCTGCCACACACGCTCGGTCATTCCGTTGTTCTTCATGTGGCGTGTGACCGCCGATTTGAAGGTTCCGACAATCGTAGAGAGCGAACCAGGTATCGGTTCACCAAACCGGCGACGGACAGTGGTGTGCGCGTGTAGGGGCACGACATGTCGTGCCCCTACCGTACCTGGACTGTTCCTGATCACGATCTGCGGATCGACATCTGGCGCGTGATTGCGAATCACGATAATGCCGTGAACGTGATCGGGCATGATTACGAATCGATCGAGAAACACTTGAGGAAAATGACGGGGGATCGCCCACCAGCAATCGCGCGCCCATTTACCGGAATCGCTCAACCGCACGGACGCATTAACAATCGAACCGAATATCGGAGCCCTGTCGTGAGTGCAGATCGTGATGAAATACGCACCGTCGCGACGATAATCATACTCACAAAGGCGAATGGAGCGACGGCGGCAACGAGCGATGCGCATGTCGGCACGCATCCACCAGAGATAGTGATATCCTGAATGATGTGGGTATCAAATCAACGCAATGGGGATCAGCAAACCGCCACCGCGCTACAGCCCCTCACTCGGCGGCCTCGGCGGCGCCGGTACGAAATGGTTGAGCGGTCCGTGGCCTTGCCCCAGGCCCGGCGCCGCGGCAATCGCGCGATGCACGAAGTCGAGCGCATCGGCCACGGCCTGCTCGAGTGGCCGGCCGAGCGCGAGTCCCGCGGTAATGGCGGCCGATAGTGTGCAGCCCGTGCCGTGCGTCGACGTCGTTTCGATGCGCTCGTGCGTAAAACGGCGGGCCGATTTGCCGTGCACCAACACGTCCACGAGCGTCGGCCCGGTGAGATGTCCGCCTTTCACGAGCGCGGCGCGTGCCCCCATGGCGACCAGCGCGCGACCCGCTGCTTCCATCTGATCCGGGTTTCGCACCTCGGCCTCGACGAGAATCTCCGCCTCATTCAGATTCGGCGTCACCAGCGTCGCGAGCGGCGCGAGCCGGCGCGTGATCAGCCGCTCCGCGTCCCGATCGAGCAGGCGGTCTCCGGACGTCGCGACCATCACCGGATCGAGCACGTAATTCGGCAGGCGGCGGTCCGCGATTCGTTCCGCAACGGTTGCGACGATCTCTGCAGAGCCGAGCATGCCGGTTTTCACGGCGGCGGGAAACAAGTCATCCGCGACCGCGTCGATCTGTTGTGCCACAAGGGCTGCGGGGAGCGCCTGCCAGGCGCGCACGCCGGTCGTGTTCTGCGCCGTGACGGCCGTGATCGCGGTGGTCCCAAACACGCCGAACTGATGAAACGTCTTGAGATCGGCCTGAATGCCTGCGGCGCCGCCTGAATCCGAGCCCGCGATCGTGAGGGCGATTCTCATGACTTCGGGGGCCGTGCCTTGGCGAAACCAACGGCACACGCAATCTTAGGGGCACCTGTGACCGGCATGGGGACGCGCATCCGCAGTAATCTGCAGTCGACCGTCCGCGATCTACAACGTCGCAAGGCGCGGGGACGCCGCGGGCTCGCGGTCGTGGAAGGGGTGCGCCTGGTGGAGGAAGCGTTGGCCGCCGGTCTCGAGTTCAAGGGCGCGCTCGTCGCCCCCGAGTTGGCGCGTACCACCCGTGGTCAAACGCTGACCGCGGAGCTCGCCAGCCATGCGGTGCCCGTCGAGGAAGTCGGGTCGCGCGCATTCAGCGATCTCGCGGGAACCGACACGCCGCAGGGAATTCTCGCGATTGTGCAGCCGCGCGCGTGGTCGGTGACCGACGTGTCGGGCGGCCCGCTGCTCGTCGTCGATGGGGTGCAGGACCCCGGCAATGTCGGCACGCTGATTCGGACCGCGCACGCCCTGGGCGCCTCCGCCAGCCTGCTGCTGCGCGGCAGTGCCGACCCGATGAACCCGAAGGCGCTGCGGGCGGCGATGGGCGCGACGTTCCGCCACCCCGTCGTCCAGCTGGATGACGGTCCGTTCATCGCGTGGGCGCGCGAGCACGGCATCACGTTGTGGGCCGCCGCGGCGGACGGCGTGCCGCTCGCACGCGCGCTCGACGCGGAGACATCAGGCAAGGAGCTCATCGCCGTGATCGTGGGAAACGAAGGCGCGGGAATCCGGCCGCAGCTCAACGCCATCGCGGCGCAACGGGTCGCGATTCCGCTCGCGCGCGGCGCCGAGTCGTTGAACGTCGCCGTCGCGGCAGGCATCCTGCTGTACGAGGTGCTGCGTGGGCGCTGATCCCGTGATCGTCGTCGCGGCCGTGCTGGTCGGCCTCTGCGTGGGCAGCTTCCTCAACGTCTGCATTCTGCGGCTGCCGCGCGACCAATCGCTGCTGCGTCCGCGCTCGACGTGCCCCAACTGCAAGCAGCCGATCGCGTGGCGCGACAACATTCCGCTCTTTTCGTGGCTGCGGCTGCGCGGCAAGTGCCGCTGGTGCCACAAGCCGATCGCGAAGCAATACCCGCTCATCGAAGCATTGGTGGGCGTGCTGTTCGGCGTCGCGCTGCTGGTCTACGGTATGACCTGGCACGCCCTCGCGGCCGCCCTGTTCGGCACGCTGCTGCTCGGGATCGCGATCACCGACGCACGCCACTACATCATTCCGGATGAATTCACCTGGGGCGGCCTGGTCATCGGCCTCCTGCTCGCGCTGGGCGGCGGTGTGCAGGGGTTTCTCCAGGCGCTGCTCGGCGCCGCGGTGGGATTCGTGCTGCTGTGGCTCGTCGGGATGGCGGGCACGTGGGTGTTCAAGGAAGAGGCGATGGGCGGTGGCGACGTGAAAATGATGGCGATGGTGGGGAGTTTTGTCGGATGGCGCGGCGTGCTGCTCACGGTCTTCGCCGGCGCCGCGCTGGGCTCACTGATTTTCATCCCATTATCCATCAAGAAGAAGCGACTCGTGCCGTTCGGGGTATTCCTCGCGGTGGGCGCCGTCGTCGCGTTCGTATTCGGAGACGCGATCATCGCCTGGTACGGGCACTTTCTCAAAGGCGATTAGCGATACATGGGCAATCCCTTCGAAGGCTTCTTCGATTCGGGCGACGTGCTGGAGCGCGTCGGCATCGACATTACGGCACAGGCGCGCCGCGGCGATCTCGAGCCGGTGCGGTGCCGCGACGCCGAGATCTCGCGTGTGGTGGACATCCTGCTGCGGCAGGGCAAGAACAATGCGGCGCTCGTGGGGCGTGCCGGTGTCGGCAAGACCGCCGTGGTCGAAGGTCTGGCCCACCGCATTGCCGCGGGCGAAGTGCCGCCGGCGCTCAAGGACGCCCGGATCCTGCAGCTGGACCACGTATCGATGCTCGCCGGTACGTCGTTTCGCGGCCAGTACGAGGAGCGCATCCGCCGGTTGGTCAAGGCACTCGAGACCGATCGCAATCTGATCCTGTTCGTGGACGAGCTGCACAACTTGATGGGGCAGGGAACGGCGATGGGCGCGGCGATGGATGCCGCCAACATGCTGAAACCCGCGCTCGTCCGCGGGGACATGCGCGTGATCGGCGCGACGACGGGCGAAGAGTACGACAAGTGGATCCGCGCCGACCCGGCCCTCGAGCGCCGCTTTCAGCCGGTCACGATCGAAGAGCTGGACGCGATCCAGACGTGGGAAGTCCTCGTCGCACGGCGGCCACGGCTCGAGCGCCACCACGCCGTGGCGATCTCGGACGATGCACTCAAGGCGGCGATCGTGTTGACCGACCGCTTTGTGCCCGAGCGGGCGCGTCCCGACAAGGCGATCGACGTGCTCGACGAAGCCTGCGCCCACGCGCAGGCGACCGCCCGTGTGTCGCCGGAGCTCGACAAGCTCATCCGCGACCGCAAGAAAGTCGAAGCGATGATCCGGCGGGGACTGACGGAAGAAGAAGGAGGCTCGGCGCCGGAAGAGCCGATGCCCGATCTGGCGACGGTGCTGCAACGATTCGGGGAGGAGATCGAAGAGCTGCTGGGCGGCGGCGAGGGGCGGCGAAAGCCCTCCGCCGCCCCTCGCCGCCCGGCACCGTTAGAGGAGCAGCGAGCGGATCTCGATCGCCGCCTCCGCGCCGAGCTGGAACGGCAAGGGCTCGTGGTCACGGGCAAGGAAGTTGCCCGCGTGGTCGCCTCGTCCGTGGGGAAAGGCATCGAGTGGGCAGGCTGACGCGCCTGTCAACCGCTGTGGTTGTGGTGGTGCTTTCCGTGGGATGCCGCGAGCGTGCGCAGGCGGTCCAGGGCGAGGCGGACTTGAAGGACATGGTGCACCGCATGATGCCGGTCGTCGCGCAGGCGACCGGCCTCCCTTTCAAACGTGAACCGCTGGTCCTGCGCCGCTCGCGCGCGCAGGTGCGGGACTACGTGATCCGCAAGTTCGACGAGGATCTGCCGCCCGCCGACCTCGCGGGCGTGCAATCGGCCCTGCGACTGTTCGGCCTGATTCCCGATTCGCTCGAGCTGCGCCCGACGATGATCGATCTGCTGACCGAGCAGATTGCCGGCTACTACGACCCCGACTCGAACGCGCTGTTCATCCCCGCCGACATCGAGCCGTTCCAGCTGCGCGTCGTCGTGTCGCACGAGCTGGTGCACGCCTTGCAGGATCAGTACGTCCATCTCGACTCGATCATCACGCAGCGTCACGCCAACGACCGGCGCTCGGCGGCGCAAGCGATTCTCGAGGGCCAGGCCACGGTCGCGCAGATCCCCGTCCTCATGCCCGAGCAGAAACCCGACACGTTCGCGCTGGGATGGTTCTGGAGACAGCGGGCCGTCATGGCCGCCCAGCAGGCGCAGATGAAGGAGTTCGCGCGCGCGCCGCTGTGGCTGCGTGAAGGCCTCATCTTCCCTTACCTGGGCGGCGCCGACTTCATCGTCTGGTACCGGCACAAATACTTCGGGCGCTCGGTGCTCGATTCGATACCGCAGTCCACCGAGCAAATTCTGCATCCCGAGCGCTACGCGGCGCACGACGAGCCGACGGACGTCGTCTTCTCGTCCGGCGGGCCGGACACGCTGCAATACGAAGACGGACTCGGTGAGTTCGAAACGCGATTGCTGTTCCAACAACACCTGGGCGACGAAGCGGAAGCCGCGAATCTCGCCGCGGGGTGGGACGGGGACCGCTATCAGGTCCTGGGGCCGAAGAGCGACGCGCTCGTCTGGTACAGTGTGTGGGACGACGCGGCGGCGGCGACCCGGTTCGCGACGGGGCTGCAGCGCGCGTGGCAGAAGGGGCGGCCGGACGGCCGCACGGCCAGGCGGTCTGAAATACGCCAGCTCACCGTTTCAGGACGACCGGTTGTGCGCTTGGTCGATGCGCCCGCCGATTGGAAAGGCTGGCGCGCGCTACCGACCGTGCGGCTCAGTGCCAGAAGCGGGTGATCGTGTAGATCAGCAGGCCGACGAGTCCGCCGACGAGCGTGCCGTTGATCCGGACAAACTGCAGGTCGCGACCCACCGCCAGCTCGAATCGCCGCGACGTCGCCTGGGGATCCCACCCGGCCACGGTCTTGGCAATCAGGTCCCCAATCTCGTGGCGGTACTTCTCCACCACACTGGCCGTGACATCGATCAGCAGGTCGTCGATTTCCGCGAGCAGCGTCGGGTTCGAAAGCAATGCGGTCCCGAACTCGCTGAGACCGCTGTCGAGCGGACTGGGAGCGCCGTCGCCGCCGCCGGCCGCGTAGGTGGTGACCGCCTGCCGGATCCCCTCCCACAACTTGCGTGACAGATCGTCGGTCGCCGCACCCATGAGCCACTCTTCCTTCAATGCTTCCGCGCGCTCGATCACTTCGGGCGAGTGCTGCAGGCGCTCGATGAAGTCCCGAATCGCGTCATCGAACGCGGCGCGCAGCGGGTGCGCCGGGTCCATCACCATGTCGTGCAGCAGCCGTTCGACGGCCGCGATGATCTTCTCGTAAATCTTCTCGTCCAACACCGGCGGCACCCACCACGGCGTCTCGGCGCGCACGCGCTCGCGGATCAGCTCCCGGTTGTTGCGGACCGCATCCGCTGCGAGCTTCACGGTCGCGTTGAGCAGCTCTTCCTGGCGGTTGTCGGCGAGCGCCAACGCCAGCGTTTTGCCGAGGGCGGGCGCGACGCGGAACGTGCGGACGCGGTTGCGGACGACCTGACTGACGAGGTCCTGCAGCTCGTTGGCCGGCAGGTTCGCGAGCGTCTTGGCGAGACCGCCGGCGAATTGCCGGCTGAATTGCCGGGCGTGCTCGCGGTCGGCGAGCCACTGCGCCGCCCGTTCCGCCGGGTGCACCCGGCGCAGGTTTGCGGCGATCACGTCGCGCGAGAGGAAATGATTCTGGACGAAGTTGCCCAGGATCTGCCCGATGCGCTCCTTGCGCGTCGCGACAATCGCGGTGTGAGGAATCGGCAGGCCGAGCGGATGGCGGAACAGCGCGGTGACGGCGAACCAGTCGGCCAGCCCGCCGACCAGGGACGCTTCGGCCGTCGCCCGGACGTAGCCGAGCCAGGGGAACTGCGCCTCGAACAAACTCGCTCCCACGAAGATCAGCAAAGCGACCGCCAGCAGGCCGGTCGCGCGCCGCTTCATGGCGTCGAGCCGCGCCTGGCGCTCGGCGTCGTCGGGACGGGCCCACTGCGAGGTGACCTGCTGCGTCTGCGGCGCCTGCCGCGTCTCGCGGATCTGGTCCTGCATAGAGCCCAAGATAAGACCCCCACTTGGATTCACGGTACTCGCCATTTAGCTTGCTAGGCTTATGTTTACGGCCCTTTCCGAGCAGTTGACCGGGGTACTGAGCCGGCTCAGAGGTCGCGGGGTGCTCTCGGAAAGCGATGTGACCGACGCGTTGCGCGAGATCCGCCGCCATCTGCTCGAGGCGGACGTGAGCTTCGAGGTCACACGCGGCTTCGTCGAGCGGGTGCGCGAGCGGGCCGTCGGTGCGCTCCAGGTCAAGGCCGTCAGTCCCGGCCAGCAGGTCGTCAAGCTGGTGCATGACGAAATCGCCACGCTGCTTGGCGGTAGCCAGGCCGGCCTCGAATACGCCTCCGTAGGTCCGACGGTCGTTTTCCTCGTCGGGTTACAGGGGTCGGGGAAGACCACCACCGCAGCGAAGCTCGCGCGACGGCTGAAGCTCGAGCAAAAGGCACCGGCGCTCGTGGCGGCCGACATCTATCGGCCGGCGGCGACCGAACAGCTGCAACAGCTGGGAGCGCAAATTGACGTTCCGGTTCTCGGGAAACGAGAAACGGGAGACGTGGTCAAGCTGGTGCAGGAGGCCTTACGCGAAGCGGAGTCGGCACGGGCACGCACGGTCATTATCGATACCGCGGGCCGCCTGCAGATCGACGCCGAGATGATGGATGAGCTGAAGGCGCTGAAGGCTGCCGTCCCGCCCAAGGAAGTGTTGCTGGTGGCGGATGGCATGACGGGGCAGGACGCGGTGAAGATCGCCCGCGGGTTCCATGAGGGCGTGGGGCTCACCGGCGTGATCCTGACGAAGCTCGACGGCGACGCCCGCGGCGGTGCGGCGCTCTCGATTCACGGCGTGACCGGCGTGCCGATCAAGTACGTGGGCGTCGGCGAAAAGACGGACGCGCTGGAGCCGTTCGATCCCGTCCGCATGGCGGGCCGGATTCTCGGCCAGGGCGATGTGGTCGCGTTGGTCGAAAAAGCAGCGGCCAATGTCGACGCCGAGGCCGCCCAGCGCCTCGAGCAGAAGGTGCGGTCCAGGAAGGGCATGGACCTGCAGGATTTTCTGGTGGCGTTGAAGCAGATGCAGAGCATGGGACCGCTCAAGCAGGTGCTCGGTCTCCTGCCGGGGATCAACGCCAAGGCGTTGCAGGGCGTGTCGCTGGACGACAAGCGGCTGAAGCACGTCGAGGCCATCGTGCTCTCGATGACGCCCGCGGAGCGGGCCGATCCGACGGTGTTGAGCGGATCGCGAAAGCTGCGGATCGCGAAAGGGTCCGGACGGACCGTGCAGGAAGTGAATCGCCTGCTGGAACAGTTCCAGCAGATGAAAAAAATGAGCAAGTTCATGAAAAGGATGTAAGGGAACGCTATGGCAACTCGAATTCGGCTGCGCCGCGTGGGGCGGAAGGGTCAGGCATACTTCCGCATTGTGATCGCGGACTCGAAATCGCCCCGCGATGGGCGCTTCGTGGCGGCGATCGGCCACTACAATCCCCGCGCGAAGCCGGCAGTGATCAACGTCAACGCCGAGGAGGCGCGGGCCTGGCTCGAGAAGGGCGCGATGCCGACCGATACGGTGCGTTCGCTCCTCAAGAAGGCCGGCGTACTGGGCAAACGGGCGCCCACCGCGTAGTCGGGCGGCTGCGCAAGCCGCACGGCCAGCAGGGGGAGGTCGCCGTGGTCCCCCTCGTGGAGAAGCCGGGAACGGTGTTCGTCCCCAAAGTCCGGCTGTACGTGTTGAACGAGGAGCGCGAGGTGCTGGCGGGGCCGCTCGTCGTGTCGCGCCGCCGCGGTTATCACCGCGAATGGCTGCTGGCCTTCGAGGGCATCACGTCGCGGGCCGCAGTGGAAAGCTGGCGTGACAAGCTCGTCGCGGTGGATGAGTAGCGATGTTGCGCATCAATGTGGTAACGCTGTTCCCCGATTGGTTCGCCGCGCCGCTCGCGTCGAGCATTCTCGGACGAGCCGCGGCGGCGGGACTGGCGGAGTATCGAGTCGTGCAGTTGCGCGACTACACGCACGACAAACACCACACGGTCGACGACTCGCCGTATGGCGGCGGCGCGGGCATGGTGCTCAAGCCCGAGCCGTTCTTCGAGGCGGTGGAGGACCTGAAGGCGAAGCCGCCGATCGTCCTGCTGTCGGCGCGCGGGCGGCCCTTCACGCACGATGTCGCGGTGCGGTTTGCGGTGGGCAGCGAGCTGACGTTGCTGTGCGGGCACTACAAGGACGTCGATCAGCGCGTCGCCCTGGGACTGGGCGCGGAAGAGGTGTCGATCGGCGACTTTGTGCTGTCGGGCGGCGAGCCGGCGGCGCTGTGTGTGGTGGACGCCGTCGTGCGGCTGTTGCCCGGCGCGCTCGGCGATCACGAATCCGCGTCGAGCGACTCGCATTATGAAGGATTGTTGGCGCCGCCCAGCTACACGCGGCCGCCCAGCTATCGCGGGCTCGGTGTCCCGGAAGTATTGTTGAGTGGCGACCACGACAAGATTGCGGCATGGCGGGCGGCTGAGGCCGAACGTCTGACGCGCGAACGGCGGCCGGATCTCTGGTCGCGACATGGGGAGTAGTTATGGAGAAGTTGCGGGCAGTCGAGCGCGAAGGGCTGAAGACGGACATCCCAGCGTTTGCTCCCGGCGATACGTTGCGCGTCATGGTGCGCGTGCGCGAGGGTGAGAAAGAGCGGCTCCAGGCGTTCGAGGGCATTTGCATCGCCCGGCGCGGCGGCGGCATCAACGAGACGTTTACGGTCCGCAAGATTTCCGCGGGCGTCGGCGTGGAGCGGATATTCCCGCTGCACGCGCCGTCGATCGCGGAGATCGGGCTGCTGCGCAAGGGCCGCGTGCGGCGTGCCAAGCTCTACTTCCTGCGGCGCCTGGCGGGGAAAGCCGCCCGGATCCGCGAAAAGCGCGGCATCACGGTCCCGACCGGCGGCGCCGCCGACCAGGAGCCGACGCAGACGTGAAACACCGCCGCCCATCGCTGAACCGCGAGGCGGCGTTGTGGTGCGAAGGGCGCAGCATCGTCGCCGGAATCGATGAAGTCGGCCGCGGTCCACTGGCGGGTCCAGTGGTCGCCGCGGCCGTCGTGTTTCCGATGGGTGCGAAGCCCATCCGCGGCCTGGACGACTCCAAGGTGCTGACCGCGATCCAGCGCCAGAAATTCGCCGTCAAGATCCGCGAGCGCGCGTTCGCGGTCGCCGTGGGCGCCGCGAGCGTGCGCGAAATCGACCGGCTCAACATCCGCCGCGCGTCGATTCTCGCGATGGAGCGGGCGCTGCGGCGCCTCGGCATCGTTCCGGCGCACGTCCTCGTCGACGGCCTGCCGTGCCCCGAGCTCGGCTGCGAGCACGAAGCCATCGTCGACGGCGATGCCCGCTGCCACTCGATCGCGGCGGCGTCCGTCATCGCCAAGGTCTTGCGCGATTACCTGATGGACCGGCTCGCGGTGCGGCATCCCGGCTATTGCTGGGAGACGAACAAGGGCTACGCGACGCCCGAGCACCTGGACGCGATTCAGCGGCTCGGTCCCACCCGCCACCACCGCTACAGTTTCGAGCCGGTCGCACAGATCGAGCTGCTAACGGTTTCTGCTGCGCCGCAATCCCTTTAGGAAATCGGCCGCCGGCCGCGTGTTGAGGATGTCGGCCGCGGTCAATCCCGCGCGCCGCGCCACCGCGACCGCGAAGCGCATGAACCCCAGCTCCCGCTGGTTGTGCGCGTCCGTCGACAGCACGAACCGCACGCCGTGCGCTTTTGCGGCGGCCGCCAGCGTGTCGGGTAGATCCAGCCGCTCGCTGCCGTTGATCTCGAGCAGGCACTGCGCGTTCGCCGCGGCTTTCGCCACCACGTCGAAGTCGAGCGGATAGGAAGGACGCTCGGGAACGATCCGTCCCGTGGGATGACCGATCGCGTCGACCCACGGATGCTCGATCGCCCGCAGCAACCGGTCCGTGAGTTGTTTCTCGCTCTGCTTCAGCCCGTAGTGAATCGTGGCCACGACGTAGTCGGCTTCGGCGAGCACATCATCGGGCAGATCGAGCTTGCCGCTTTCCAGAATGTCCATTTCGACACTCTTCAGAACCCGGATACTCCCCCCCCCCCGCCGCAGCCGTTCGTTGAGGCGGTCGATCTCTTTCCACTGGGCGCGCAGCTCGGCGGGGCTCTGTCCCGCCATCGACATGCGCGGGGAATGATCGGTGATGGCGATGTAGGCGTAGCCGAGCGACCGCGCCGCCTCGACCATCTCCGCCATGGTTGCTTTGCCGTCGCTGGCGTCGGTGTGCATCTGCAGGTCGCCGCGGATCTCCTCCAGCGTGACGAGCGCGGGCAGCGTGTGCTCTCTGGCCAGGGCGATCTCGTTCCGCCCTTCGCGCAGCTCCGGCGGGATCCAGTCCAGATCCAATGCCGCGTACACCTCAGTTTCGGTCCGTCCCGCGATGCGCTTCGATCCGCGATACAGCCCGTACTCGTTCAGTTTCAGCTTCTTGGCCTGCGCGACCTTGCGTAGCTCGATGTTGTGTGCTTGCGAGCCCGTGAAGTACTGCATCGCCGCCCCGAACGCCGCAGGCTCCACGACGCGCAGGTCCACTTGCAGCCCGCTGGAGAGCCGCACGGTCGACCGCGTGTCTCCCTGCGACGCGACATGCCTGACTTCGCTGAACTTGCCGAATCGCTGGATCATCGCCGGGGCGTCGGCGCAGCTGACCACGATGTCGAGATCGCCGATGGTTTCCTTGCGCCGCCGGAAGCTGCCGGCGACGTCGATTGCGTCGATGCCGCCGCCGGCCTTGAGATACTCCACAATCGCCCGCGCGTATTGTTCGGCTTCGTGTAGTACGATGCGGTTCTGGGCGGCGGTCGCGGCGCCGGAGACACCCTCGCGGATTTTTTCCAGCAGCTTGGGGCCGAATCCCCCCAGCTTCGCGATCTTCCCTTGTTCCAGCGCCTCTTTGAGATCCGCCACGCTGTTCACCTTCAGCTGCTCGTGGAACAGCTTGACCCGCTTGGGGCCGAGGCCGGGAATCCGGAGCAGCTCGAGTAAGCCGGGGGGGAGGGTGGCGACGAGCTGCTGGCGCTGGGGCAGGGTGCCGGTCTCGACCAGCGCCGTGATCTCCTTCGCTATGCCGTCCCCGATCCCCGGCAGGTCGGTGAGGTCGAAGTCCCCACCGGACACGAGCTCGGCGATAGGATCGGGGTGATCGGCGACCGTCCGCGACGCGTTGCGATACGCGCGCACCTTGAACGGATTCCCCCCGGAGATCTCCAGCAGGTCGGCGACGTCACCGAGGAGGCGGGCGATTTCGGCATTCTGCATCCCGAAAAATCGATGGGAGGGAGCCTTCTTGCCATCCTTCAGTTCGAGTGGTACGCTAGCCGTCCCGAAACACTGATCCCCTACCCGTCGGAGGCTGAAGCATGGCGCGCACGCTTCTCGGGCTCGTGATGTTGGCCGTCGCGTTCCCCATCATCATCGCGGCTCAATCGCAGGCGACTACCGGCATCATCCGCGGCGTCGTGACCGATCCGTCCGGGACGCCGGTGGCGGGCGCAAACGTCACGCTGCACGAGACGCAAACCGGATTCCAACGCCAGCTCACCACGAACGAGCGTGGCGTTTTCGTCGCGTCGCTGTTGCCGCTCGGCACCTACGATGTGACGGCTCGCGCGGTGGGCTTCAGCGAGAGCCGGCGCAACGGCATTCCGGTCCGCGTCGGCAGCACGGTGGACGTGACCCTCGCGCTCGCGGCCGTCACGTTACAGGCCGTCGTCGTCGAGGGAGCGCCATCCGTGGTAGACGCCGGACAGGTGGAGGCGGCGTCCCGGCTTCCCACCGGCGCGGTCTCGGGGTTGCCGAACAACGGCCGCAATTTCCTGAACCTGACGCTACTCACGCCGGGCGTGGCGATCGTGCAGGGGCCCGACGGTGACGAGCTCTCCATTGCCGGACAGAAGGGGATCCACAACAACATCTCGGTGGACGGCGCCGACTTCAACAATCCGTTCTTCGGCGAGCAGCGCGGTGGTCAGCGGCCCGCGTTTACGTTCAACCTCGACGCGGTGCAGGAGATCGTGGTCGTGGCGGGTGGCGCGAACGCGGAATTCGGGCGTTCCTCGGGCGGCTTCGTGAACGTCATCACAAAATCCGGCACTAATCAGCTGCGCGGCACCGTACACTACTTCGGCAAGTCGGACGCCATATCGGGCAGGCCCGTCCACGCCGGGTATAGTTACGATCCGGACTTCGGACAAAGCCAGGTCGGCTTCACGCTGGGCGGTCCGATTAAACGCGATCGCGCCTTCTTCTTTGTCGCCTATGATCAGCAAGGCTACAGTGACGTGAAGCAGCGGACACGGCCCACGAGCACCTCGCTCGATTCGTTAAAGGCGTGGATGGGGTCGGCCTACGGCGGCGTCCTGGCGACTGACTTCGGCTCGATCGGGCGCACCAACAACGCGCGCGCGCTGCTCGCGAAGTTTGATTTCCACCTCTCCGACCGTCACAGCTTGTCGCTCAAGTACAACTACACATGGTCCGAACAGAAGAACGGCACTTTCGACGTCGATACCTGGGCGCGCAGCGCCAACGCGCTGGAGCGCGACCATTCCAACGCGGTGAACGGCAGCCTGGTGTCCTACCTGTCGTCCAATACGTCCAACGAGTTCCGGTTCCAGTACTCGCGCGAAGACCGGCCGCGTCCGTACAATGGGCCGCGCTCCGCATTGCTCGGGCCCAACCCGGCCGATCCTCCGGCGGCGCGCCCGTTCCCGGACGTCGCCATGGACTTCACGAATCACCTGCGCTTCGGGATGCCGTTCTTCATCCCCATCGCCTATTACGACACGCGAGTGCAGTTGGTCGATAACGTGTCGTTCGCCAAGGGGAATCACTTCTTCAAGCTGGGCGGCGAATACAATCGGGTGAACTCGGTGCAGACATTTATCGGGTTCGCCAACAGCCGCTACATCTTCAGCTCGGTCAACGGATTCCTGAATTACGTCGCCGACTCGACCTACGTCGAATGTTCCGGCGGCAGCACCGGCACCGCGTACACGTGTCCTGGGGCCGAGACCATCGCGGGTCCGGTACTGCTCTACTTGCAGCAGGCGGGCGTCGATCAGAACGTGCGCCGGTCGGGGACGCAGCAGATTCCGCAGGACGAGCTCGCTTTCTATATCCAGGACTCCTGGAAGCCGAATCCCAGCTTGACGCTCAACTACGGCCTGCGCTGGGAAGCGCAGATCGAGCCCGATCCGATTACGCCGCCGAGTACGGTGTTCTTCGCGCCGTTCATCGGTCAAACCGTGACGAACGGCACCGGGACGTACACGTTCCCGTCAGACGGTACGATTCCTTCCGACAAGAAGATGTGGCAACCGCGGCTCGGGATCGCGTACGATCCGCATGCCGACGGCCGGCAGGTCTTCCGCGCGAATGCCGGATTGTACTACGCCCGGATTCCCGGCCTTAACCTGGCATCCACGCGCAGCACCAACGGGTCGAACGGCCTGACCTACTTCCGGAACAGCGCGCTCACTGGAGTGCTCGGGCCGGTCCCCGGATTCGGCAGTTTGTTGCCCGACTCGGTTCCACAAAGCTCCGTGTTCTTCCCGGACGTGTTCGTGTTCGACAAGAACTTCCAGAACCCGCGCACGCTCAACGTGACGCTCGCCTACGAGCGACAGCTCAGCAGCGATTTGGGCCTACTGCTGAGCTATACGCATGCGCGGACCGACCACCTCACACGCTTCATCAATCGCAATGACGGGGCGTTTGGGAGCCCTTGGTCGACCGGGCTGCCGCCGGCCGGCATCAACGGGATCACGACGCTGACGACGGTCGAGTCCAGCGCCAAGTCCCGGTACAACGGATTCACGATCGGGCTGAAGCGCGTGCTTGATCCCAACTTCCAGTTCCAGGTCAATTACACGTTGTCGTTCGACAAGTCGGACGACGACAACGAGCGCGATCCGTTCACATTCCGCTACGTGCACGCAAACGATCTCGCGCCGGAGTACAACTGGAGCGATCGCGATCAGCGGCATCGGGTCAACGGCTGGGCGCTGGTCCGGCTGCCCGGCGGCTTTCTCATGAACAATCGGTTGAGCTACTACTCGGCGCAGCCGATCTCCCTGAGCTGCGGCCCGTGGTCCGGCAACCCGTTCGCGCCGCCGGCGGGACAGCCAGCGGCGACGTCGGCCGACCGAATCTGCGGCCCGGCGGGTGCGACCCTGTTGAAGCGGAACACAGGGCGGAAGGACAACGCGTACTTCTCGTTGGACGTGCGCTTGTCACGGCCGTTTAACGTCGGCACCCGGAATCAGGTCGAAGCGATGGTCGAGGTCTTCAACCTGACCGGCAACGACAACTTCCACGACCCGTCCTACGGCAACCTGGTCTTCAATTTCGACGGGACGATCCGCAGCGGGCTGGGCGATCCACGCCAGCTGCAGGCCGGGATTCGGTGGTTGTTCTAGAGACGCGGTGGGCAGGGACGAGACGAAAAGGGACGGCCGGGTAACCGGCCGTCCCTTTTTGTACGCCCCTCCATGAGGCGGCTGGGGATCGAACCCAGGACCTACGGATTAAAAGTCCGTTGCTCTACCAACTGAGCTACCGCCTCGAGCCAAAACAAGATAATAGAGACCCCCCTGTTGTCAGACGAGGGCATCGGAGCCAGATTCCCCCGATGCCCTCCATCGTGTGGATCGATGGGACGTGGTACGACCGCGGCACCGCGGTCGTTTCTGTATTCGACCACGGCCTGCTGTATGGTGACGGCGTTTTCGAGGGCATCCGTGCCTACGGCGGCCGCGTCTTCCGGCTCGATGCCCACCTCGACCGTCTCTACGGCTCGGCCAAAGCGATTTGGCTGGAGATCCCCATGGCGAAAGACGCCATGGCGCGAATGGTCGAAGAGGGCGTCGCCAAGAGCGGCATCAAGGATTCCTACATCCGCCTGGTCGTCACGCGCGGTG
>DASPXJ010000037.1:0-14275 GCA_035637355.1 Gemmatimonadales bacterium | reverse complement strand
GACGGAGAAGAAGGGTTGATGCCGGCGACCACCGGCGCCCTACCGCTGACGACGCTGTCCGAAGAAGAGCAGATGTTCCAGGGCGCGGTGCGAGACTTCGCCGCGCAGGAGGTCAAGCCGCGCGTCCCCGCGATGGAGCAGGCCGCGCAGCTCGACCCTGTCCTGATCCCCAAGCTCTTCGAGCTCGGGCTCATGGGGATCGAGATCCCCGAAGAGCACGGCGGCGCGGGCGGGAGCCTGTTCATGACGGTGCTCGCCGTGGAGGAGCTGTCCGCCGTGGACGCTTCGGCGGCGATCTTCGTGGACGTGCAGAACACCCTCGTCAACGCCCTGCTGCTCAAGTGGGCGAGCGACGACATCAAACGCCGCTACCTCCCCCGCCTCGCCGTGGATCTCGTGGGCGCCTACGCGCTGTCCGAGCCGGGCTCGGGTTCCGACGCGTTCGGGCTGGCGACCAAAGCCACGAAGCACGGCGACAAGTGGATCCTCGACGGCCGCAAGCTGTGGATCACGAACGGCGCCGAGGCGGGACTGTTCGTGATCTTCACCAACACCGACTTCGCCAAGGGCTACAAGGGCATTACGGCGTTCGCGGTGGAGCGCGGCTTCAAGGGATTCAGCGTCGGCAAGAGGGAAGACAAGCTCGGCATCCGCGCGTCGTCCACTGCCGAGCTGATCCTCGATCATTGCGAAGTGCCCGCGGCGAACCTGATCGGCGAAGTCGGGAACGGTTACAAGGTGGCGATCGAAACGCTCAACACCGGCCGGATCGGCATCGGGGCCCAGATGATCGGTGTGGCGCGAGGCGCGCTCGATGCTTCGCTCAAGTACGTGAAAGAGCGGCAGCAGTTCAACAAGCCGATCGCCGAGTTTCAAGGCGTGCAATTTCAGCTCGCGCAAGCTGCCACCGAGCTCGAGGCGGCCCGGCTCATGGTCTACAACGCCGCTCGCCTCGAGGATGCGGGCGAGTCGTATACGAAGGAAGCGGCGATGGCGAAGCTCTTGAGCTCGCAGGTCGCCGAGCGGGTGACGTCGCTCGCGGTCGAGCTATTTGGCGGCTACGGCTATACGAAGGAGTATCCGGTCGAGAAGTTTTATCGGGATGCGAAGATCGGCACCATCTACGAAGGCACGAGCAACATGCAGCTCAATACGATTGCCAAGCTGTTGCTGGTGTGACCGCAATCACATATTGGGACTCTTCTATGGCGTAGGATGAAGCCCTTCACGGAGGTTCCTGATGAGACGCATCCTGCTCCTTACGTTGCTCACCTCGCTTGTCGGCGCACCGGCAATCGCTCAAGGGCGCGGTCCCAAGAAAGAGTTCGTTGTGCCCCAGAGCCGCGCCGTGATCGTCACGCGCGACGTCCTCGGGCGTCAAGGCTTTGAGGTGATCAGGATCGAACACGTGGGGAACGACCAAGTTGTGTACTACCGTCGCGGCAACATGGGGCGCGGCAAGGGAAAAGGACCGCCGCTCAAGCTGATCATTCGGCGCGTGGAGAACCGAGTCGTGTTCGTGGACGCGCCGGATGCGGTGCTGGTGGATATCAATGTGAGGCTGAAGTTGTAGCGCCTCGCAGCCAACCCATGGCTCGGCCACTCTCGCGCGAATCCTTACGGGACTCTCACAGACACGGGCGATGGCGGGATCACCGCGCTGGCCTGGGCGACCGTGAGCGCGGAGCGTGCTGGTGAGTCTCTGGAAGGTGTCGGACGAGGCGACCTCGATACTGATGAAGCTAGTTCTACACGCGCTGCGGCGAGCGCAGGAGGATCTGCGGCCGCGCAAGGGATTCAGTGAGCCCAAGTACTGGACGGCGTTTCAGCTCGTTGGCGCGCGGTGAGTGGCCTCGCTCACGGTTGCAGGGTGTTTGAATACTGAATCGTCGCCCAGCCGCTCGGGCCGTTGTCCATGAAGAAGTAGCCGTTCAGCTCGTCCAGTAGCCCGTCGTACTGCGTCCCATTGGCGTAGCGCACTCGGAACGTGATGAGACCAGGGTTATATGTGACGAGCGAGAAGGTGCACGTCGTGCTCTCGACGCCGTCGTAGTAGAGACGGCAGGTGCCACCGGAATAGAACCGGAACGCGCGGGTATGGGGGAGGCTGTTCGAGTCGTACCATACGCCGCTCCACAGCCGACTGGCGCTGAAATTCGTCAGGATCTGCGCGATTGTCGGGTTGTCGATCGTGATCGTGCCGGTGACGCCCGAGACCTGGGTGAATGGGCCGGGATAGATGTACAGCTCGTAGGGGTAGTTCCCGTCCCAATAACCGGTCGCTGCTCGGAGTTGGTGGGTGCCCGGTGTGAGCGCCACTTCGTAGTAGTATCCCGGCGCGATGCCGGTGCCCGGCACCGTTATGTACTGCGTCCCGTCGATGGCCAGCGAAATGACCGCCCACACCGCGTTGTTTTGGAACCGGGTCGTGGAGATGACCGTGCCCGCCACGGCCGTGGCCGTGTTCGAGTAGGCGGACTTCGTCGTGGTGCCTATGTAGGCGCGCACCCGATAGGTATAGCTCGTTCCGTTCGTGAGCCCCGTGTTTTGGTAGCTCTGAACGTTCATTCCCACCGTCGTCAGCAGCGCAAAGGTCGAACATCCCACGCCGGAACAGCGCTCGATCTCGAAACCTGTCTCCGTGGACGAGCGGTCCACCCACGCCAGGTTGATCTGCGTGGGCGAGATGGTGGTCGCGGTCAGCGACGTCGGGCCGGGGAATATCACGATCTGCGGGGTCGTGCCGTCGGCGGTGTTCGAGTATGCGGAGTAACCCGCCGTGTTATGGGCCCTCACCCGATACCGGTATGTGATGGGTGAGCCGAGCCCGGTGTTTTGGTACGTCGTTATGTTGGCGTTCACCGAGGCGATCTGCGTGAAGGTCGTGCAGCCGCTGCCGGTGCAGCGCTCGATCAGGAACTCACTCTCATTGGTCGAGTTGTCGATCCAGCTCAGGTCGATCTCGGCGCTCGAAATGACGTTCGTCGCGAGGGAGGACGGAGCGAGGGGCAGCGTTTGCGGGGTGATCGCACTGGCGGTATTGGAATAGCCCGATTGCGCCAGCGCGTTATAGGCCCGCACCCGGTAGCTGTAGCTCGTGTTCGAGAGGAGGCCCGTGTTCTGATAGGTCGTGCTGTTCGCGCCGAGCGTGGTAATCTCGACGAACGTCGTGCACGAGCCTCCGAGGCAGCGTTCGATCTGGAAGCCGTCCTCGGTCGTCGCGTTGTCCGTCCAGCTCAGGTTGATCTGCGAGCTCGAAACGGCCGTCGCGAGGAGGTTCGTCGGCGCAGCCGGTGCCGTCAGTGAAGTCGTCGCAGTGGCCGTGTTCGAGTAGGCCGAGCTCCCCGCCCCGTTATTGGCCCGCACCCGGTAGCTGTAGCTCGTCGACGCCGCGAGCCCCGTGTTGGAGTACGCCGTCACGTTCGGCCCCACGGTCGCGATCTGCGTAAACGCCGTGCACGCCGCCCCGCTGCAGCGCTCGATCTGGAAGCCGTCCTCATTCGTCGCGTTGTCCGTCCAGCTCAGGTTGATCTGCGAACTCGAGACCGCCGTCGCGAGGAGGTTCGTCGGCGCAGCCGGTGCCGTCAGGGAAGTCGTCGCGGTGGCCGTGTTCGAGTAGGCCGAGCTCCCCGCCCCGTTATTGGCCCGCACCCGGTAGCTGTAGCTCGTGGACGCCGCGAGCCCCGTGTTGGAGTAGGTCGTCACGTTCGGCCCCACGGTCGCGATCTGCGTAAACGCCGTGCACCCCGCCCCGCTGCAGCGCTCGATCTGGAAGCCGTCCTCGGTCGTCGCGTTGTCCGTCCAGCTCAGGTTGATCTGCGAACTCGAGACCGCCGTCGCCGCCAAATTCGACGGAGCCGCGGGCGCGCTCGGCCCGAGGGTAAACGTCACGCTCACCGGCTGCGGACTGTTCGCCGCCCCGGCCGCCGCCACCGCCACCGTCGCCGTGTAGGTCCCCGCCACGAGCGTGCCCGTCGTCGCCGTGAGCGTCAGCGTGCTTGGCGCCGTCGTCGAGCTCAGGCTCGCCGC
Organism: Gemmatimonadales bacterium; assembly: GCA_035637355.1. Lineage (GTDB taxonomy): Bacteria > Gemmatimonadota > Gemmatimonadetes > Gemmatimonadales > GWC2-71-9 > 20CM-2-65-7. The sequence goes on along the minus strand of DASPXJ010000037.1, from coordinate 10,246 downwards.
AAGCCACCCCTGGCCCGTCGTGTAGGACACGGTCGCGGTCAGCCCGCTCAGCGTCCCGCCCCCACCATTGCTCACCGTGACCGTCTGCGCCGCCGGGCTCGCTCCCCCTTGCGTCGCAGTGAAGCTCCGGCTCGTGGCCGACAGCACGATCAGCTGGTCTTGGGTGGGCCCCGGGGGGTTGCCGCACTGCACGGCGAGCCCCGCGAGCGAGAGGACCAACAGGAAGAAGAGTGAGCTGTTTGACGCCCGGCGCTTGAACATGGCGCCACACTACCTTCCCTAATCAGGCGGACTACAACTTGGAACGTGCTATCATGCAACGCAGGAGGTGACCTGGTAAGGGGGGCCGATGAGAGCGTTTCGCGGTCATGTGCGTCGAGACGGTGGGGGAATGACCAGGTCGTGAATTATCGGCGTGGGCCCGGCGGTGAAGCTGATTATCGGTGAGTGGAGATCGCATCGTGTTCGTGGACACGCCGGACGTCGTTTTGGTGGACGTCAACGTGCGACTGAAACTATAGCGCCGACCCTACTGACAGCCCTGTGCCCGTTCCCGCCGCTCGTCGAAGGTCACATCCTTTTTCGTCTTCGGCACCTTGACCATTTCGAGCGGGTACGCGTCCCCTTGGAAGCGCTGGCACGCGAGTATCGTTCGCACGACGGCGACAAAGTACTTGCCCGGCGTCCCCACGCTATCAACGCGAATCTGATCGCCCGGGCTCAGGCGTCCGGCGCTCACGACAAGTACAAACTCGCGGCCGAAGTCGATGACGGGCTGCGCGGGCCGAGGCGACTGCGACGCCGTGGCTCGCGTCCACACGTCGTCCCAACCCTGGGCGTCCCGAATGACGAGACGCGTTGAATCGCGAAACTGTCCGGCGGGGGGCCGGTCATCGTAGTAGATGCGCTGTGTCGGAAGGACGGGACTCAGTCCAGCTGGATGGCGGCCGCAGGGGCCGATCAGCACCAGCCCGAGCGATCCCCAGCGACACCAAGCCGCCGTGCTCATCGAGTGACCCGTTCGACGCATTTCAGTCCACCGAAGAAGTCGGGCCTCAATATGGGCGTCTCCCCTGCAACGTTCAACTGCACGTTCCGCAGGACGAGACCACGGTCTGGAAAGTTGAACTGCAACGTGTAGGCTCCGCCGCTGCCGCTCCACGCGGTGGTTTCGCGGAACAATCTGAAAATCCCCCAGGTGCCCGAGATCCTGCGCAGCTCTGTGTCGGCGCCGCGGAATTGCGCCCCAATGATCACTTCGCCGGGGTTGTTTCCCGTCCAGAGGAAGGGCCGCGCCCGACGGTCGCGCTCGGCCCAGACCGCGTGCTGGCCGCTCACGTCAAGCGTGACGCGCGGGGATTCGGCGGAGGGCGGGAAGAAGAGTACGAAATCGAACTGTGGATCAGGATTACCAGGCTTCCAGAGGTAGGCCGAGATAGCCGCGGCGCGATTGAAGAACCTGATAAAGCCTTGTGAGATTCCCGCCCCCGGGCGCTCCGAAACGTGGAATCCCGACCGCACGAGGTGGTTCTGGAGCGCCTCGTCATAAAACCGCCAGAGCTCTCCTTCCACGGGCTGGAAGATCGCTGCGAAATCACGCAGGTCCGCATCCACACCGGCGGCATTGAACGGGAACCTCCTCGTGAGCGCATCGAATCCCTCGCAGAACTTCCGCGCGCTTGCGTTCAGCGCCATGCCCGGCAAGCCGCGCATCAGCACGTCGACTCGATCGATCGGAGCCCGCAGCAGCTTGCCGACTGCTGCAGCGACGGCAGGCGCGCTCGAACCGAAGCTGCGTTCCAGCTCCCCGGCCGCGGTGCGCGCCTCGCGATTGGCATCCGCGATCTTCTGAGTCAAGGCGGGCATGTCGGCGGGGCCGGCGCGAGACGCCTCCTCCACCAGTACCTGCAAGTCCAACAGCGCTTTAAAATACGGTTTCAGCTGCTCACTGGCGGAATCCTTCGTGCCGGGGGGGGCGAGGTCGCGGACCGCTTGGAAGCTTTGTCGCACGCCGTCGGGATCGACATCCGTATTGCGCGCGACGAGCGCCAACACCCCGACGAGGGGCGACGCTTGGGGGGCGGCGAGATCCTTGAGCCGCGCCGCGGCGCCGGCGCGATTATCAAAGGCCGGCACCGCGGCAGCGTCAAGGAACGTGCTCCATTGCCGCACATACTCGGCGCGATACAGCCCGCGCAGCCGTTCGCGAGTGCGCGACGGATCCTCGCTGATCCGCTGCTGTAGCACCCAGTCCTCCGTAAGGAAATTGTCGTCATCGCGCAGATAGCGGTTCGTGGACTCCCAACCGCCCGGTGTGAATGCACCCGGCACCTCCTGCACATCAATCAGCGCTGACGCACTGGTGAATCGAACCGAACGATTCTCCCCGCTGGCCTTCGATATCATTTGCTGATACAGCGCCTCGGGGCCGGTGAAATCCTTGAGATAATTGCGCGCCGTATCGAGCGTTTCCTGATCCGCATGACCCGGTTCACACGCACCCGTGGGGCACAGCTTTGCCGCGTAGAACTGGAACTGATTCTCAGCCAGCGCGCGACGCAGCGAATCGACTTGCCAGGAACCCCGCCACTGCGTGAGGAGCACGGGCGTGAGAAAACTCGCCTCGACCCGGTCGGGCCGTTCCGTCACCATAACGTAGGCGCGCAACAACTGATACGTGCGATCCCGGGCGGCTGCGGAGTCCATACTAACCCGCAGCGATCGCCGTAACGCGTCACGCGTCGGTTGCATCAAGATGCGCTCGAACTCCTTCAGGTACGTCTTTCCGAGCAGCGCGTACAGCTCCGACCCCTGATAGAGTCCGAAGCGCAGCCTGAGGGGAGCACCGTCGCGCTCATAGTCGGCGAGGCGCTCCAGCTGGGCACGCGCGGTGTCGAGGTTCCGCAATGTCTCGAATCCGGGGAGCTCGCCTTCGCGCAGCGTTCCACCCTGCAGGTTGCGAAGCGAGCCGATCGCTCGAGCTGCAAGGGCGCGATTGTTGGCGCACGAGATCGGCTGGCCCAGCAACCACAGGACGGCAAATCCGGCCACGGCCGACAGCGCGACGCGCCGCAACAGGTTGACGCGCAGCGATCCCAGCGCGGCGACAGTGGCGACCCGGTCCCCGAGCAGGATTTCCCGGAACAAGCGACCGAGGAAGAGCCACTCAGGGACTTTATGTCCGCCCGGATCGACCGGCGGCAGCGGTGCGGCGGTCGAGGGCATTTGCGCGTTGAAGACCTGCGTGGCGCCAACTCGGCCGCCCGGTTGCGCCGCGCCCTGCGCGGGAGCGGGCACGGCGCCATCGCGCACGACCACCGGACGGACACCCGTGAAGTAGAATCCCCGCAGGACCGGATTGACCTGCAGTTGGCTCGGCCGGCACAGCTCGAGAAGAAACTGCGACGCCACCGGAATGATTTTGCGGAATTCGCGGGGGAACTCGTACAGGTCCCCGCGCTGCGCGCTGTCCCGCTCGCGGGCGAGGAGCGGTGCGCGCTTCTCCGCGAGCGATTGCGACAAGACCTCGAATGCGGCACTGATCCGTTGAAACTCTCGTTCACCGTAAAGCCCGGGGCTCAGTGCGGGGGGCCATGTCAGCGTCGCGCCCAGGACTTCGCGGACCTCTTCGCGGGACAGATTGCGCATGTACTCCGCGAAGTACCCGATGCGGTCAGCCTTCGTGAAGAGCACGTAGACGGGCAACCGGATCGCGAATGCCTGCGCGAGCTCCACCAAGCTCTTCCGTAACTCAGCGGCTGCCGACGGGACAGCGGTTGCACTGCCGGGCTTCAGGAGCTCGTCGCAGCTGAAGCACACGACCACAACACGGGACGCTTGCGCCCGCCCCGGCAGCAGCGCTTTCAGCCGACTCGGGCGGACGTATCTCAGGAAACGGCCCCACCGCCCTTCATCCGTCAGGACCTTGCCGCCCACCTCGAGGACGATGGCCTGCTGCGAATACCACAGGTTGACCCACCCGGTGGGCGCGACGCGATCGCCGTGGAACACCTCCCCCGCCAGCAAGTCGGGATTGAGACCCGAGTTGACCACGCTGGAAGTCTTTGCGGTGCCATCGCGACCGACGACCAATACCGCGGGCAGGTCACGGAGCGACGCGTTTCCCACCGCCCGAGAAGCGGCGAGGCGCGCGCGCGCTGTCGCCATCGTGGTATCGAGCTCGTCTCCCCCGACCTGATCCGGCGGCGGCTTGGGCAGCCGCGTTTGCAACCACGCGCCCACGCCCACCGCCAGCGCGGTGCTGGCCCCAGCGAGTCCGAGACGCAGCACCCAGAGGTCCGCGCCGCGCGCGCCGATCCAACCACCCAGCAGCCACACGAGCGTCAGCAGCACGAGCAGCGCTGCCCCGACGATGAGCCACAATTTGGTCCGGGCCGAGGCGAGCAGGGGCATGGTCATCGGCCGATGGTCCGCAGTTGATCGCCCACCCAGGAACCGAGATAGACGTTGAGTATGACGAGCAGCAGCAGTGCGACCACGAAAGCGCCGCCGGCGACGTAAATAAGCGGACGCAGCCAGGGGTCCTGCCGCGCGGGCAGCACCTCGTCTGACGCGGGAAGGCCGTCTGGTGCGAGAGCGCCATATCCCCCTCGCATCTGTTTGATCTTGTCGGAGACGAGCGATGAGAGGCGCTCGAGCTCACCCTGCCCAGCTGCGGCGTAGCGGCCTTGAAATCCAAGCAGCAGGCACAAGTAGTAGACCTCGAGGACGTCGCTTGTCTCATCCGACTGCTGCCGCGCGAGCAGCGCGCGGAGGTTGTCGAAAAAAAGCTCACCCCCCATATGGCCACCGAACAGCTCTTCCTGCAACGGCCGGCGCGCCCATTCTCCGAAAATCGGGTTCGCCGAGTTGAGCACGGACTCGTCGAGGAACACCACGAGGGCGTACATCGCGGATCGGATGCTCTCGGCGCTGTATCCCATGCGGGTGGCCTCGGCATGGGCCCCGCTGAGCAACTGCTTGAGTTGATTCCGAAATGCGTCGGCGCTGGCGGTCGCCTGGCGATTGCGACGCAGCCGTACTACGGCGGTGAAAGGTTCCTGCAGAATTTGCGCAAGGCCGCCCCTGCCCGAGGTGGTCACAGGCTCAGCTCCGACCGAGGCGCGCCGCTTCGAGCGCGACGACGAGCTGAAACTCTGCGTCAGCCAGCGCCGCGGGGACGTACATCCCGATCTCGCCCTGCTGCTGGATGGCCTTCCAGCACGGCCCCGTCTGCGCCAAGCGGAAGTACTGCGTGCCCACCCGCGCCGCGATTGCCGTCGGCGGCGTCGGCAGGTGCTCGAGCTCGAGCGCGGGCCGCGCCTGCTTCACGACTCTCTCGATGAATTGTGCAGAGCACAGCTTCACGAGTTTTGGCGCTTGTGTGATCACGTCCGCCTGCGTGCCGGGGGAGCGGATGCCCAAGATCCATTGCGATGGACCAAAGCATCGCTTGTCGCTGACTGCCCCAGTGAAGAGGTAGGGGCGGGTGCGCTCGAGCGGAACGGTCACGGTGTTCGTGGGAATGACGACCTCGAGGTGCGCGCGCACCTGTCGTTCGAGCGCGCCAAAGCAGTCCTCCAGGCGGTCGTGATCATAGGCAGGCAGCGTGCGCGGATGGGCATCGAGTGAGAACGTGCACAGAGCCCCAGCGAGGCGGGCGAGCTCCACATAGAGCTGCTCGGGTCGCGAACGCTTCACCTGGAGGTGATGACGCAGGGGTGCGAGGCTCGAGTGAATCGTGTGCAGTAGCCAGAAGGAGGTGAGGTCCTGTCCTGCTGATTCACCGCCTTTGGCCGCGCGCTCGCTGCGGATGCTGTCGCTCTTCGAGTCGAGGATGTCGATCAATCGTTGCAGCAGTTGCATCAGGCTCTGCCCCGCACCGATCTGCAGCAACGGCGGAATGTATTGCGCGTCGTAAACGAAATGCCCCGTCCCGTCCCTGCGGATGCGCGCCAACGGCAGCGCCACCGCATCGCCGACCTGTTCCGACTCCAGGAGCAGGTGGAAATTCTTGCGCCCGACTTCAACGGCATGCTCCCCCGAGCCCGAGATCTCGTCCGCGAACGACTTCTTGTCCGCGATGTAGCGGAAGCGCCGGTCTGCGGCAGCGCCGTTCGCGGCGCAATTCGCTTGGCCAGACCGATACGGCGGCAACACCAGCAACAGCGTCTGGCTGTCCTGCGTCGGGGAGAACAACTCCCCCACGTCGCGGGGCGACGGCGCAGGATCGCCGTCCGGAAAATTGAACGGTAAGCCGTCAGGCATGACCCCGCGGGCATGGATCAACGACACAGTCCCGTTCCAGAGCGCTTCCGCATCGAGGTCCAAGCCGGCGAGACCATACGGCCGGTGGAAAAGATGAGACAGCGCAAACGTGATGGCGTCCTCGAAATACCGGCTCTGCATCTGGAAATGATGCTGCGCCAGGTGCATGCCCTCTTGCCACACCACTCTTGCCTGGGAGGTCATGGATTCGCGCCGCTCGCCGTTTGCCGGGTGCCCAGGGACGGGCTACTATTGCGAAAGCCGCTGGGTCGCCGGATCGAGGTATTATGAAGGCCGAGTCAAAGACCAGCAACCGCCGCGTGCCACCGTGACCGGCGACGAATTCCGCAGCCGCTACAAGCTGCTCAAGGTCGTCGATGAGCAGGGTGTGCAGAGTCATCACGCCCTGAGCCCAACGGGCCGCGTCGTCATGGTCCATTTCCTCGCAGGCGCGCCCCTGGACGATCAGCGCCGACTCCTCGCACTGCTCGATCGCCTGCGGCCCGTGGATCGCACGAGAATCCTTGACAAGCTCGACGTCGACGGCGCCACCGTGTTGGTCACGGAGTTTATCCAAGGATTCAAGACGCTCCTCGCGTGGCTGGAGTCCAAAGCGAAGTTGCCGCCCACCGAGTCGGCGCTGACGCCACCGGCGGCCAGCAGTCCCGCGTCTGCTCCGGCGCCGGGTGACTTCACGAGGATGTTCGGCGCCGACGAGCTGGCGAAAGTCGACCAGGAGTCGCCTCCGGTTCCTCCTTCCCCCGCCCCGGGCGGCTTCACGGCATTCTTTGGCGCGGTGGCGGCGGAACCGCCGACTCCCTCGCCGAGCGTCGACGAGCCCGCACAGCAAAGCAGCGACGTGCCGCCCGCGCGCACCGATGCACCTGATGCCAATCGGCGCCCGGTGGTTCGGTGGAGAGACGAGCCGGCCCAGAAGCCCGACGACTCGCGCGCGAAACCTGTCATCCGCTGGAATGCGGAGTCGCCAGCTCCACCGGTGCCAACTGCTCCACCGGTGCCAGCTGCTCCGCCGCCAGCACCAGCCAAGAAACCGGGCGAATTCACGCAGCTGTTCGGCGCCGTCGGGGCCACGCCACCGGCTACGCCTGCTTCCGCGCCCGACTCTCCCGCTTCACCAAGCGCTCCAGGATCAGCGCGACCGGGCGCATTCACCAACATGTTCAATCCTGTCGTCGAACCCGCCAGCCATCCGCTCGGGGCCGCCGAGCCTTCCTCCGAGCGCCTGTTGCGTGCACTAGACGCTCCTGCGACACCGTCTGGCTCGGTTGCTCCATCCGGCCCGCTCTCTGAACGTCCACCTGGCGGACCGAACCAAGCAGCGGCGCCCGGCGAGTTCACCCGGATGCTGTCGGGCATCCCCGCTCCCGGTGCTGCACAAGGGGCCGGTGCCCGCGCACCGGAGGGCCCGGGAATGAAAGGGGGAGGAGGCGGTAGTGAGTACACGCGCCTCGTCGCGGCACAACCGTCCTCGACCGCGCCGGCGCCAAAAAGCGGAACGCCCGCGGCGCCTGCGGCCGGAGCAGCCGGCGACTCTCCGGGCCGGCCGCTGTTGCCATTGATCCTTGGCGGCGCCGCTCTCGCGTTGCTGATGGCAGTCGCGTTGTACTTCATCCTGCGGTAGGGCGACGCCGACGGTCCGTCGAGCGCCGCTCTATTCGCGGGCGGGCAGCACGATGAGTAACTCCAGTTGCACACCCGGAAAATCCGACGAGACGTACGCGGCGATGTTGCGCGCCTGCGTCACGGCGTCCCACTCAGGCCCCGTTCGCGCCAATCTGAAATACTGATGATCGAGCTTCACCGGGACGGCGCTCGGCGGGTTTGGCACGTGCGTCAGGCCCACGCCGGGCAACGCCTGTCGAATGAGCCGATCGATGTGATCGTGCGAGCTGATCTTGATCAGCTGCGACGCGCGGCGCACCAGTTCGGGCCCTTCGAGGGCGGCGCTGAGCGCCAGGTACCACTCGGGTGCGGCGAGATAGCGCTCCTGGTCGATCGCGGCGGCGTAGACCGAGGGAGCGACCAGCCGCACGGGTAGCGAGATGTAGTTGGCGGGTACGACGGTCTCGATCAGGAAGCGGAGCTTCTCGTCGAGATCGGTAAAGCAACGTGACAGATCGGCGTGATCATACGGCGGGAGGTCGCGGGGGTGAATGCCCGGCGAGAACGACGTCAATGCGCCCGCGAGCGACAGCATCGCCGCATACAATTCGGCGGGGTGCCCGCGACGAGTTTCGAACAGGTGCCTGAACTGCGGCAAGTACGTGTTGACCGTGTACAGGAGCCAGAAGTTCGCGACATCGGCGATGCCGAATTCCGCCAGGCTCTGATTCTTCTGGCGGCGGCGATCGGAAATCGCCGTGCTCTTCGCCGCCAACAGCTCCACGAGGCGGCGCGCGATGGACATGAGGTACTCGCTTCCGCCAATATCGATCAGCGGCGGCACGAACCGGGGATCGAGCTGATAGTCGCCGGTTGCCGAGCGCAGAATCCTGGCGACGTGGAGCGCGGAGCTGCCTTCGAGCGACTCCCCTTCCGTCAGCACACGAAAGTTTTTGCGGGCGATGAGCAGCGACTTCTCCGCCAGACCCGTGTTTTCGTCCCGGCGACTGAGCACCTCGGCGAGATAGCGCGTGTTCCGGTCCGCCTGCTGATTCGACACGTTGAGCCCCCCGTAGCGGTACTCGGGGATCGCGAGGAAGATGTCGAGGCTCTGTTGATCCGGCTGCCAGGAGGCCGCGAGGGGGCGTGGGGGCGGCGCGGGGTCCGACTCGGGGACCTCGAAGAGCAACCCGTCCGGCAGGATCCCCGTCGCTGCGGAAATCCCGAACTGACCGGCGCTCAGCGCTTCCCGATCGATGGTCAGGCGATGGAACCCCCAGGGATAGACAGTGAGCGCGGACAGCTGAAACTCGATGCTGTCCTCGAGAAAGCGGTCCTGGGTCTGCAGATGCTGCGGAGTCAGCAGCAGGCCCTTCGTCCAGAGGACTGGCTGCATTTGCCTCATGGGACCGATAACCTACCGGACCTTGGAAGCAAGTCCAGAGCGGGGCGCGCAACTTCTTGACACGGCGCCGGTCGGGGGATATTACCTAGCCTGGGGCACTAGCTCGACGCGCCTCCGCGCGCGACGAGGTTTGGTCCGGCTGCTGCCCACCCGTTCGAGGAGCGCACCATGGCCAAAGAGAGCGTTCACAAGAAGCTGGAGCGTGTTCGACCACCACGCGTGAACATCACATACGAAGTGGAGACGGGCGGCGCGATGGAAGTCCGGGAGCTCCCCTTCGTGATGGGAGTGCTGGCGGATTTCAGCGGTCAGCCGAAGGATGAGTTGCCGAAGCTGAAGGACCGCAAATTTGTCGATGTCACGCTCGACAACTTTGACGACGTGATCGCGAGCATGAAGCCGCACCTGCGGGTCACGGTGGACAACAAGCTGTCCGACGATCCGAACGCCGGAAAGATCGCCGTGGAAATGGACTTCGCGAGCCTGGATGACTTCTCGCCGGATCGGGTCGCGCAGCAGGTTGAGCCGCTGCGCAAGCTCCTCGAGCTGCGCGGGCAGCTCGCCGATCTGCGCGGCAAGATCCAGAGCAACGAGAAACTCGAGGAAATCCTCCAGGCGACTCTGACCGACGAAGAGAAGCGCAAGAAGCTCAAGGCGGAACTCGACGCGGAGCCGAAGCCAGCGGGAGGTCAGGATGGCGGAGCCTAAGGGCGAAACCCAGAAGGCAGCCGCGGCGGAGACGACCGAGGCGGGCCTGCTCGATCAAATCGTGCAGCGGGGGCGGTTCGTGGACGCCCCGGCCAAGGAGCGTGGGCGCGACATGATCAAGCAGTTCGTGGCGGAGGTGCTGGCGGGGACGATCACGCTGGGCCGCGACACGGACACGATGCTGAACGCGCGCATTGCGCAGATCGATCGGCTGATTTCGCTCCAGGTCAACGAGGTGCTGCA
>DASPXJ010000036.1:0-8286 GCA_035637355.1 Gemmatimonadales bacterium | reverse complement strand
GATCCTCTATCGTACCAACGCGCAGTCCCGCCCGCTGGAAGAGGCCTTCCGCTTCCGCGGCATCCCGTACCGGCTGATCGGCGCCATCAGCTTCTATGAGCGGCGCGAAGTGAAGGACCTGCTCGCCTATCTGCGGCTGATTGCCAACCCGGCCGACGACGAAGCCTTCCTGCGGGTGGTCAACGTGCCGCGGCGCGGCATCGGCGACGCCTCGCTCGCGCTGCTGGTGCGGGCGGCCACCGGATGGCAGAAGCCGCTGCTCGAGGCCGCGCGCCGCGCCTCCAACGTCACCGAGCTGCGGCCCAATGTCCGCGAGGCGCTGATGGGGGTGGCGTCGTTGCTCGACCGCTTGCGGGACGCGGTTGGGCAGGCGGACCCCGCCACGGCGCTGGAGACGATCCTCGCCACTACCGGCTACGAGCAGTACCTGGCGGAGGAAGGCGCCGAGGGGATGGAGCGGATCGAGAACGTGCGGGAGCTGGTGGCCGGCGCCGCGGCCTGGGCCGAGATCCAGGACCCTGACGCGGCGGAAGGCACGGGGAGCCCGGTCGAGCGCTACCTCACGCAGGCGGCCCTCGTGACGCCGGCCGACGAAGACCGCAACGAGGTGGGTGTGACGCTCACCACGACGCACATGGCGAAGGGACTCGAGTGGCCGATCGTCGCGCTCGCGGGTCTGGAGGACGGGCTCTTCCCGCTCGGTCGCTCGACCGAGCAGCCGGGCGGCGTCGAAGAGGAGCGACGACTTTGTTACGTGGGTCTCACGCGCGCGCGCGAAAGGTTGTATCTCTCATGGGCGCGCACGCGCTACCGCAACGGGCGCCTGGAGCTGGCGGAGCCGTCGCGCTTTCTCGACGCGTTGCCACCGCAGGTCGTCGTCGAGCGGAGCACGACGCCGTCGTGGCACCCGCTGCGCGGGTCGAGTGCGATGCCTCCCCGGCCGCCACGGCCGCGTGGCGCTGCGGCGAGGCGATTGCCGCCGGACATCGGATTTCCTGAAGACGTTTCGCAGGACGCGCCGCGCTACGTGAAAGGGGAACGCGTTCGTCACCGCAAATTCGGCGGTGGTGTGGTGCGCGCCGTGTCGGGTGAGGGTCGCGATCTGCGCGTGAGCGTAGACTTCGACGATCCGGACATCGGGACCAAACAACTGCTCGCCGCCTACGCGGGGCTCGAGCGGGACTGGCAAGGAGAAGGGGCATGAGTGTGTCGCGGGAGGAGGCGCTGCGCATCGCGCAGCTTGCGGAGCTCGACGTCGACGACGCGGCGCTGCCGGAGCTGGCGGAGCAGATGTCCCGGATCATCGATTACGTGGCGCAGCTGAGCGCGGTGCCCGCGAACGGCAGCGTGAAGGCGTTCGTGCCGGGGCCCGACGCGATCCGCTTCCGGGCCGATGAAGTCAACCCGGAGCCGCTCGCGTTCGGCCCCGCGGCGTTCGCCCCCGCGTTCAAGGAAGGGTTTTTCGTCGTACCGAAGCTGGATCAATTCGAGTGAGTGACGCCCCCGCCAAAGCGGTCGCGGACCGCCTGGTGAAGGTCAAGCGCCTCAACGCGCTGCTCACCCCTCCCAAGGATCTCCGCAAGTCGCTCACCGCGCAGGTCGCGGCGGCGCGTCCCACCGGGGTGCTGTACGGCATGCCCGTCGCGGTGAAAGACAACATCTGCACGCTGGAGTTCACGACGAGCTGCGGGTCGCGGATACTCGAAGGCTACCGCTCGCCGTACGACGCCACCGCGGTGGCGAAGCTCAAAGCCGCCGGCGCGCTGATCGCCGGCAAAACGAACTGCGACGAGTTCGCGATGGGCTCGTCCACGGAGCACTCGGCGTACGGGCGCGTGCTGCATCCGCTGGACAAGACGCGCGTGCCGGGCGGCTCCTCCGGCGGCTCCGCGGCGCTCGTCGCCGCCGGCGCGGTGCCGGCCGCGCTCGGCTCGGAGACGGGCGGCTCGGTGCGCCAGCCCGCGGCGTTCTGCGGCGTGGTCGGCATCAAGCCGACGTACGGCCGCGTCAGCCGCTACGGCCTCGTCGCGTTCGGCTCGTCGCTCGATCAGATCGGCGTCTTCGGGCGCAGCGTCCACGACGCCGCGCGCGTGCTCTCCGTGATCAGCGGGCGCGACCCCAGAGATGCGACGTGCGAGGATCGCGATCCGTTGCGGCTGCCGACGGTGCCGGAGTCGCTGCAGGGTTTCGTCATCGGGTTGCCGCGGGAGTACTTCCCGCCCGAGCTCGACCCGGCGGTGCGGCGGGCGTGCGATCGCGCCGTGCGCCACCTGAAGGATCTCGGCGCGGCGGTCCGCGAAGTCTCATTGCCCCACACCCCCTATGCGGTGCCGACCTACTACGTGATCGCGCCCGCGGAGGCGTCCTCCAACCTGGCCCGCTACGACGGCGTTCGCTACGGGCCGCGGTTCGACGGGCATGCCGATTTGCGCAGCCTGTATCGCACCACGCGCGGGCAGGGCTTCGGCGTCGAGGTCCGGCGCCGCATCCTCGTCGGCACGTACGTGTTGTCGTCGGGTTACTACGACGCGTACTACCGGCGGGCCCAGCAGATGCGGTCGCTGATCGCGCAGGACTTCAGGAACGTCTGGGATCGCGGGGTGGACCTGCTGTTTACGCCCACCGTGCCGACGCCCGCCTTCAAGGCGGGGGAGAAGCTCGCGGACCCGATCGCGATGTACATGTCCGACATCTTCACCGTGACCGCGAATCTCGCCGGCCTGCCGGCGATGTCGCTGCCGATCGGCCGCGTCAAAGGCCTGCCCATCGGCGGTCAATTGATCGGGCAGGCGTTTCTGGAAGACGAGATGATCGAAGCGGCGTACGCGCTCGAGCGGGTGGTCCCCGCGACGGACGAGGCGTAATGAGCGCCGCCTGGGAAACGATCATCGGGCTCGAGACGCACGTGCAGCTGCGTACCAAGTCGAAGATGTTCTGCGGCTGCTCGACGGCGTTCGGCGCGCCCCCCAACACCCAGGTCTGCCCCACGTGCCTGGGCCTGCCGGGTGCGCTGCCGGTCGCCAACGGCGCTGCGATCGGGCTCGCCGTGCGCGGCGCGCTCGCGCTGGGCTGCACCGTGCATCCCAGGAGCATCTTCGCCCGCAAGAACTATTTCTATCCCGATCTGCCCAAGGGGTATCAGATCTCGCAGTTCGATCAGCCGCTCGCGACAAGCGGCACGCTGTCATTTCTCTCTCCCGAGCGCGGCATCGTGAATGCCACGATCGTGCGGCTGCACCTCGAGGAGGATGCCGGCAAATCGATTCACGATCGCTTTGCCAAAGCGACCGCGGTCGATCTCAACCGCTCGGGTGTGCCGCTCATCGAGATCGTCGGCGGCCCCGATCTCCGCTCCCCGGCGGAAGCGCGCGCGTACCTCCAGATCCTGAAGCAGCTGCTCGAATACATCGGCATCTCCGATTGCGACATGGAGAAGGGCAGCCTGCGGGTCGACGCCAACGTCTCGGTGCGGCGCGCGGGCGAGACCGCGCTGAATACGCGCACCGAGGTCAAGAACATCAATTCGTTCGCGTTCGTCGAGAAAGCGCTGACGGTGGAACGCGACCGGCAGATCGCGCTCGTCGAATCGGGCGGCGGCGTGACGCAGCAGACGATGCTGTACGACTCGCGCGAGAACAGCGTGCGCCCGCAGCGCTCGAAGGAGGAGAGCCACGACTACCGCTATTTCCCCGAACCCGACTTGCCGCCGCTCGTCCTGACGCCGGAGTTCGTCGCCGAGCAGCAGAGCGAGCTGCCGGAGCTGCCCGCCCAGAAGCGCGAGCGATTCGTGGCGCAGTATGCGCTGAGCCGGGAGCATGCGGCGGTGCTCACCGCCAGTCGCGCGGTCGCCGAGTACTACGAGAGCGTCGTGCGCGCGCCCGCGGAGCCGCAGGCGGCGGCGAATTGGGTGATGACGGAAGCGCTGGCCGATGCGAAGGACCATCAGGACCAGCTGCGGGTGTCGCCCGCCGCATTGGCGCAAATCATCGCCCTGGTGAAGGGCGGCACACTCAGTCATCAGGCGGCGAAGCGTGTGTTCGGAGAAGTGGCCGAGCAGGGCGGGGACCCGCGCACCGTGGCGGAATCGCTCGGCCTCGTGCAGGTCGCGGACAGCAACGTCGTCGCGGGGTGGGTCACGGACGTGCTGGGCGCGCACGCGCCCGAAGTCGGCCGCTACAAGAATGGCGAGACCAAGCTGATGGCGTTTTTCGTGGGGCAGGTGATGCGCGCGTCGAAGGGGAAGGCGGATCCGAAGCTGGCCCAGCGCGTGCTCGAAGAGAAGCTCGCCTCCCCCGCTTCCCCCTCTCCCTCCTAGCTCTCCCGCCAGGGACGCTGCGCGCGCGACTGCTTCCAGTAGTCGAGCGCCGGGGTCGGCAATCCGAAATGCTGCTGTGCCGTTTCTTCCACCCGCTCGGGCTCGTGCCGTCCGCCTTCGCGCAGCGCTTGGCGCCGCATCCGCTTCGCCATGCCCAGCGCTTTTTCTCCTGCCGGGTCGAGCCGCCGCGCCGCCGCGTCACGGGCGTCGGCGCCCAGCGTCTCCATGACGTACTCGAACGCCACGGCCATGTGTTTTTCGATGTCGCTGTCGGCGAGATCCCAGCGGCTCGTGCCGGCGATCACCTGGAACACCCACTGCCAGCTCTGGCTCTCGGTGAGATGCACCATGCCGCGGAACAAGCGGCGATTGGTTCTGACGCTGAACAGGGTGGGCGACAGAATCTCGTCGAGGTGGGCATCGCTCGCCGCATGGTCCTGCAGGATGACGTCGCGGGCCTCCCGCGCGTACGCGTCCCCGAGGTGCGTCTCGAACCGGCTCTCCCAGTACGAGTGACCCAGCGCGACCGTGCTCGACGTCAGCACCAGCTGGCGCGGCACGAAGAAATTGTGCGCGATCGTATCGGCGGCGAGGTGCGAGAGGTAGCCGAGTCCAAACGCGCGTAGCGGGTCGCTCGGCGCGAGATCGAGAATCTCCTGACCCACGTGCCACGCGTGACAGTGCCGGCCGACGGGGGCGTACTTCTTCGCCATCGACGTGTCCGCGGCGATGTTGCCGTAGAGAAAATCGTAGGGGAAGGCGCGCAGCAAATCGGCGATCAGCGTGGGCAGCTGGTACAGGTTGGCGAGCACCGACTCGCCGAGGAAGATGTGGGTGCCGGGTGTCCAGGCGTGCGCGACGTCGGGGAAGAGCAGCAACGCGATGCCGGCGAGAGCGACCGCCACTCCGAGGCGCTTCACCGTCGTTTCTTGCCTTTCAGGAGCTTCCGGCTCCAGCGCCAGACCGAGAGCCCACGGCGCACATCGCGCATGGTGGCGGCGGCATCGAGCGCCGTCTCCTCGAGCTCGTCCTGCATCACCTCGGCCAGCGTGTCCAGACTGGTGAGCCGTTCTTCGGCGGCATCTGCGGCGCGCACAATGCGTTGTCGGACATCGCGGGATGCTCCCACGAGCGCATCCGCTTCATTCTTAATGGCGCCGATCAGCTGCCGCACATCGGCGATCGCCGGGCCGGCATAGCCTTTCAGCGCTTTGACGGCTACGCGGATGCCCAGCGCCGCGGCGACGATGGCGGCAGCCCCTACCAGGGCGGCGAGCGCGATGATCGCCAGACTCAGTGCCGACACCACGCCGACCCAGGCCGGGAGCATCACGAAACCTCTGCGTGCCTCGGGCGTGCTGTCAACGGGGTCCACGCCGCGATCGCCTCGCCGGCCAGCACGCTCAGCAGGATCGTGACCAGCACGGCGCCGAAGGTGCCACGTGCCAGCTCGAACCCGGCCGCGAGCGCGATGGCGCTCGCGCCTTGCCGCACGGCGGGATACGCGAACTCGGGCGGTGGCGCGTAGGGCAGTGACCGCCACACCGGGTCCACCTGATCGAGACCGAATCGTACCGTCACCCAGCGCACCGCGACGCGGATCAGCGCGAGGAGCAGCGCCGCGCCGAGGACCCAGCCGCTCACGGGGCGGAGCAGGGCGCCCGCGATGATAAGGAAAGCGGCAAACAGGACCAGCTCCCAACGGCCGAGCAGATCCGTGACGGCACGGCGCACCGCGGGCGATGCGAAGCTGACGATGACGGCGGCCTCCAATCCGCAGACGACGAAGGGCGAGAGCCCCAGTGCGTAACTGAAGCCCGCGCCCCAGAGGATCGCCGCGAACGCGGGGATGCCGGCTTCGCTAGGGTTGAGCAAGCTGCGCCCCAGCACAACGAAGAGACCACCGAGGCCGAGGCCGGCGATCAGCGTCACCACGAGACTGCGCACCGCGAGGTGGGGGTGATACAGTGCAACCGCGACCACGACGGCGGCCGTGCCGAATGCGGTATCGAGCAGCGCGTTGCGCCGGCCGAGCCGCGCCCCTCGCTGGCTGGCCGCGGTGGTGAGTGCCCCCGCGAGTGCGAGGGCGATCGCGAGCGACGGATGACCCCATGTCTGGGCGAGCGACGGAAACGCGCGGGCCAGAGCCCAGGCGGTCGCGGCCGTCGTCAGCAGCACGGGCACGGCGAGTGTCGCACCGATCAGCCACGTGCGGCGTGACACGCGGCGCAGCATGCGCCACTCGAGGCGTGCCCCGAACAGCGCACCCATCCAGCCGATGCCGAGCGCGACGACCGGCTTGAGCAGGCGCAGTCCGGCGGCGTCGACCACACCGAGACCCGGCCCGAGGAGCAGGCCGAGCACCAGGAACGGCGCACCGGTCGCAAGCAGATCGTTCAAGAGCGCGGAGGGGGCGGCGGGGGCCGGGGGGCGCGACAGCCGCGTCACGCCGATGCCGGCCACGATGACGAGCGCCAGCGCGAGGAGGGGATGCACGAGGGCGAACGTTCGCGAACGCTTGACGCAGGCGCAAGCGGCTTCGTAGCTTGGGCGAACCTATGCCACCGTCGTTCCGTGTCACGGGAGGACGCCCGCTCACGGGCACGATCCGCCCCGCCGGCAACAAGAACGCGGCCCTTCCGATTCTCGCGGCTACACTCCTCGCCGATGGCCCCTGCCGCATCGACAACGTTCCCCGCATCCGCGACGTCGAAACGCTGCTGGCCTTGCTCCAGCACGTCGGCGCGGCCGTGCAGTGGCAGGGCGCGAACACGGTGGAGATCGACACGAGCGGCGCGGAACCACGCCCGCTCGATCCGCAGCTGTGCAAAGAAATCCGCGCCTCGATTTTGCTTGCGGGACCGATGCTCGCGCGCTTCGGCCACGTCACATTGCCCCCACCCGGCGGCGACGTCATCGGCCGGAGGCGCGTCGACACCCACTTTCTCGCGTTGGAGCAGCTCGGCGCCGAGATCAGCGTCGGGGACGCGTACAAGCTCGAAGGCAAGCTGAAGAGCGCCGATATCTTCCTCGATGAGCCGAGCGTGACCGGAACGGAGAATGCGCTCATGGCGGCGGTGCGGGCGCCGGGCACCACGGTCCTGCGCAACGCTGCATCGGAGCCGCACGTCCAGGACCTGGCGCGCTTTCTCGTCGCGCTGGGGGCGGCGATCGACGGTATCGGCAGCAATACGCTGACGGTCGACGGCGGCCGGCCGCTCAAGCCCGCAGCGCATACCGTGGGCCCCGATCATATCGAGATTGGGTCGTTCATCGGGCTCGCCGCCGTGACAGGCGGCGAGGTCACGATCGACGGCGTGCGGGTCGACGACCTGCGTTCGACGCTGCTCGCGTTCGAGCGTCTCGGCGTGCGGCCGCGGCTCGACGGCGCGAGGCTGATCGTCGATGCCGGCCAGGAGCGGCGCATCCGCCCCGACCTCGGCGGTCACGTGCCGAAGCTCGAGGACGGCCCGTGGCCCGCGTTCCCCGCCGATCTGATGTCAATCGCGATCGTCGTCGCGACCCAGTGCGAGGGGCTGCTGCTCGTCTTCGAGAAGCTGTTCGAATCGCGGCTCTTCTTCGTCGATAAACTGATCGGCATGGGCGCGCGGATCGTGCTGTGCGATCCGCACCGGGCGGTGATTGCCGGGCCCTCGGCGCTGCGGGGACAGGTGGTGGAGAGCCCCGACATCCGCGCCGGCATGGCGATGTTGCTCGCTGCACTCGCCGCGCAAGGCGACTCCGTCATTCAGAACATCGGCCAGATCGAGCGCGGGTACGAGCACATCGACACACGACTGCAAGCGCTCGGAGCGCAAATTGAACGCAGCGGATCCTAACGTGCGTTCCCCCTCTCCGAGTTCGGAGAGGGGGTCAGGGGGTGAGGATGTAGGGGCGCAGCATGCTGCGCCCCTACCATCGATTCCCGAAAAGCCTGTCGGCGACGCGGCCGTTCCACGTCTCGAGCTCAG
>DASPXJ010000035.1:0-3437 GCA_035637355.1 Gemmatimonadales bacterium | reverse complement strand
GGTCGAAATGAGCCAGGAGCGCGGGTTCGCCGGCGTGCCTTCGATCGGCCAGCGCTCGACCGCAGCCGCGAAGGCCTCCTGAAGCGCCTCCTCGGCGAGATCGAAGTCGCCGAGCAGGCGGATCAGGGTGGCGAGGACGCGGCGGGATTCCGCGCGGTAGACCGACTCGATCGTGTCTACGGCCGGTCGAACTCCATGATCGGACGGACCTCGACGGTGCCGTGCTTGGCGCCGGGGATCCGCGATGCCACCTGGACGGCGTCGTTCAGGTCTTTTGCCGTGATCAGGTAATAGCCGCCGAGCTGCTCCTTCGTCTCGACGTAGGGGCCGTCGGTCGTCGAAATCTTGCCGTTCCGAACGCGCACGGACTTGGCGGTCTTCGTGGGCTGCAGGGCTTCGCCGCCCACATAGTTGCCATTCTTCTTGATGCTCTCGGTGAACGCATTGTAGTCCGCCATTCCCTGCTGCATCTCGGCTGGCGACGCTTTATCCCACCATCTCTCATCTGAGTAGATCATGCACAGGTATCTCATGGCTTCCTCCCGGTGGATAGTTATTCGCCCCAGACAGGGCGAACCTCGATGGAGCCCCACTTGGCGGACGGAATCCGCGCGGCCACCTGAATGGCATCGTTCAGGTCCTTGGCCTCGATCAGGAAGTAGCCGCCCAGCTGCTCCTTCGTTTCCGCAAAGGGCCCGTCGGTGGTCGAAACCTTGCCGTTCCGAACCCTGACAGTGGTGGCGGCGTCGGTGTGCTTCAGCCCATTGCTCCCGATGAGGTGGCCGCTCTTCTTGATGTCTTCGGCGAAGGCCCAGTAGTCCTGCTTCGCTTGCTCGATCTGCTCGCGCGGGACGTTCGCTTCCTGCTTCTCCTCCTGGTAAACCAGGCAAAGGTATTTCATGGCTTCCTCCAGAAGAGTCTGCAATATCGTCTTGACACCAGGTAGTCGCATGGGGAGGCTAGATTTCGACATGCCACGCTATGCGGCTTTCCTCCGGGGCGTCATGCCGATGAACTGCAAAATGCCGGCGCTCAAGGCGGCGTTCGAAGCGGCGGGATTCGGCGACGTGAAGACCGTGCTGGGGAGCGGCAATGTGGTGTTCGACGCGCGTAGCACATCGGAACAGGCGCTCCAGCAGCGCGCCGAAGCCGCCATGCAGGAGCACCTCGGCCAGGCATTTCTGACGATCGTGCGACCGATAGCACAGCTCCGGACGCTGCTGGCGTCCGATCCGTATCAACGTTTCAAGGTCGACCCGAAGGCAAAACGCATCGTCACGTTCCTGCGCGGCCGGCCGCAGGCGAAGATCGCGTTGCCGGTCGAGATGCACGGCGCCCGCATCCTCGCGATGCAGGACGGCGAAATCTTCAGTGCCTATCTGCCCACCCCCAAGGGTCCTGTATTCATGACCCTCATCGAGAAGACATTTGGGAAGGACCTCACCACGCGGACGTGGGAAACCGTCGCGAAGGTCGCGCGGTGAGGCCCCCCGTTGATCCTACTGGATCAACGCCGCTCCACCCAATGCACGGTACACCGCGATCAGGCCGTTCGTCGCCGCGGTGCGTCCAGCAGCCAGCCGATCCTGCGACTCGAGCATCGTGCGCTCGGCATCCAACACCTGCAGGAAGTCAGTGACTCCCTCGTCGAACCGCAGGCGCGCCAGCGCCGCGGCTCGTTCGCTCGCCCGCGCCGCGACGTCGAGATAGGCAAGACTTCTGCGGGCCTTGTTGTATGCGACGACCGAAGTGGCGATTTCCTCGGACGCCTGGAGTTGGGTCTTGCGGTACAACGCGTCGGCTTCGGCTTCCTGTGCGCGCGCGACGTCGACGCCGGCTTTCACTCGGCCGAGGTTCAGCGCGGGCCAGGAGATCACCGGCCCGATGGCGTAGCGGGGCGTATTCGCGTTTCCCAAAGCGTCGAATGAGCTGCTGACGTATCCCAACCCGCCCCCCAACGCGATGCGGGGCAGATAGGCTGCCTTGGCCGCACCGACGAACGCATTGCCGGCGGCGAGCTGCCGCTCGGCGCTGCGTACGTCGGGCCGGAGGCGTACCAGCGCGTCGGGGTTGGGTACGATGACGGAATCCGGAAGCGCCGGGAATGGGGTGGGCGCTGCGTTCTCCTGCTCGAGCCCCGTCGCCGGCCGGCCAACGAGCACCGCGATGCGATGCTCCACGGCGTCGATCGACGCCTCCAGCTCCGGCACTCCGGCGAGGGTCGAGTTCAGCTGCGCGCGCGCGCGTTCGGAATCAAACTCGTTGCCGCGACCTGCCTCGAGGCGTTGCAGCGTGACGTCGAGCGTGTGCTGTTGATTCTCGGCGTTGCGGCGCGCCACCTGCAGGCGGTCCTGCGCGCCCCGCAGATCGAAGTAAGCGGTGGCCAGCTCCGCCGCCAGCAGCACCTCCAGATCCTGCACGTCCTCCTCCGCTGCTCCGATCAGGGCCCCCCGCGCCTGGGTCGATTTGCGGATCCGGCCGAAGACATCGAGCTCCCACGAGACCTGCAGCCCGGCGTCCCAGACATTCTGGTCAGGGAATGCCGTGCCGAAGCCTCCGGGGAAGGCGGCAGCCGCGAGCCGCTGCCGTGTGTAGCTGGCCGTCGCGGTGACCGTCGGCGCGAAATCGAGTCCCGCCTCGAGCCGCGACGCGCGCGCGCCGCGCAGCCGCGCTTGGGCCGCGAGGACATCGTGATTGGATTTCACGACTTCGCCGACCAGCCGCTCGAGCGTCGTATCGCCGAGTCGCTTCCAAAAGGCTTCTTGGGCGCGCGCCGGCGCGGCCCCTCCGATGATGAGCAGCGCCAGCAGCGCCCCAAATTTCTGTGTCATGTCTGCAATACCTCCTGGCCGACCGGCTCATATGCCGGCGCGGGTTTGTGTTCCGCCGCGATGAGCGAGTAGAAGACCGGCACGATGAACAGCGTGAAGAGCGTGCCCAGCGACATGCCGGTGACGAGCACCATGCCGATGCTGTTGCGGGCAGCCGATCCGGGGCCGGAGACGAGTACCAGCGGGAAGTGACCGAACACCGTCGCCGCCGACGTCATCAAGACCGGGCGCAGCCGCGTCAACGTTGCTTCGCGCAGCGCCGCCATCTTGGCGAGGCCGCGTTGCTGCAGCGTATTGGCGAACTGCACGATCAGGATTCCGTTCTTCGCTATCAGTCCGACGAGCGTGATCAACCCGACCTGCGAGTAGATGTTGAGGGTCGTCAGATTGAGGAAGCTGAAGATCAGCGCGCCCGAAATCGCGAGCGGCACCGAGCCGAGCAGCACGATCAACGGATCGCGGAAACTCCGGAATTGCGCCGCCAGCACGAGATAGATCAGGATCACGGCGAACCCGAGGGTGACGGTCAGCGCTCCACCCTCACGCCGGATCTGTCGCGATTCGCCGGCATAGTCGAGCGTCAGTCCGGGCGCATTGAGTCCCTGC
>DASPXJ010000034.1:0-39521 GCA_035637355.1 Gemmatimonadales bacterium | reverse complement strand
GCGCGCATCAGCACACGGAACAGCGGCGGCCACGGCCAGCTGCCGGCATCGACCACGGCATCCGTACCAGCCGGCAGCACGCGCACGAGGTTCCCCGGGATTCCGCCGCCGGTGATATGGGCGAGGGCGTGCACGTCGCCGAGCACCGGGCGCAGCGCGGCCGCGTAGCTGCGATGCACCGCGAGCAGCACCTGCCCCACCGTTTGCTCCGTCTCCGGGAACGGGGCGTCAAGGCGAAGCTGCATCGATTCGAAGATGATCTTGCGCGCCAGCGTGTAGCCGTTGGTGTGCAGTCCTGTCGACGCATATCCGATGAGCTGGTCACCGGGCTGCACGCGGTCGCCATGGAGCGCCTTGTCCTCTTCCACCACGCCGACGATCGATCCGGCCAGGTCGTAGTGTCCCGGCTGGTAGAGATCCGGCAGCTGCGCCGTCTCTCCTCCCGCGAGCGTCATGTCGTGCGCCCGGCAGCCGCGCGCCACGCCGGCGACGATCTGGGCGGCGATTTCGGGGACCAGGTTGCCGGTCGCGATGTAATCCAGGAAGGCGAGCGGCGTGGCGCCGTGCACCAGGATGTCGTTGACCGAGTGATTGACGAGATCTTCGCCGACGGTGTCGTGGATCCCGGCAGCCGCGGCGACGAGCACCTTGGTCCCTACCCCGTCGGTCGACATGACGAGGACAGGCTTCTGGTAGCCGTCCGGCACCCGGACCATGCCGCCGAACCCGCCGATCTGGCCGCGCGCGAGCGGTGTCCGCGTGGCGCGCACCAGCTCGGCGATCCGCCGTTTCGCTTCCTCAGCGGTGTCGAGCTTGACGCCGGCGGCCGCGTACTTGCTCACTCCTCACCATCCAGGGAGAAGTGCACCAGGTCACGGAAGGCTTTCACGCGGCCGCGCACCTCCTGCAGCGTGATGTTCTCCAGGCGCTGGACGCCGAACGCTTCCACGGCGAGCGACCCCAGCGCCGATCCGTAGACCATCGCGCGACGCAGGTTGGGGAACGTGAGGTCGCCCGTCCGCGCCACGTGCGCCATGAACCCGCCCGCGAACGCGTCGCCCGCCCCCGTCGGATCGAAGACTTGCTGCAGCGGGTAGGCCGGCACCTTGAACGTCGTGTCGGGGTCCACGAGCAGTGCGCCATGCTCTCCCTGCTTGATCACCACCATCTTCGGCCCGCGGCCGAGGATCCAGTGCGCGGCGCGATAGACATTCCAGTCGCCCGAGAGCTCGCGCGCCTCGGAGTCGTTCACCATCAGGATATCGATGTGGCGCAGCAGCTCCAGCAGGAGGTCCTTCTTGCCCTGAATCCAGTAGTTCATCGTGTCGCAGGCGACGAGCTGCGGCTGCTTCACCTGATCGAGCACGTTGAGCTGCAGCTCCGGGTCGATGTTCCCGAGGAACACGAACTTCGCGTCCCGGAATTTGGCCGGAATGCGCGGCTGAAACGACGCAAACACGCCGAGCCGCGTCTCCAGCGTTTCGCGGGAATTGAGGTCGTAGGAGTAGCGGGCCTTCCAGCGGAACGACTCCCCCTCTTGCCGCTCGACGCCCGCCAGGTCCACCCCGCGGGCCGCGAGCTTCTTCAGGTGCGCCTCGGGAAAATCGCTGCCGACGACGCCGACGACCTGGACCGGGTGCAGCACGGCGCCAGCCATCGCGAAAAAGACCGCCGCACCGCCGAGCGTGTCGGCCGTCTCGCCGAAGGGGGTGATGACCGAATCGAGGGCAATCGAGCCGACAACGAGCAGACCCACGCTACATCCGTTCCGGGGCGCGTATCCCCAAAAGTGAGAGACCGTTTGCCAGCACCTGCTGCACCGCGCGCGCGAGCACCAGCCGGGCGGACTCCTGCGGCTCGCCCAGCACGCGGTACTTGTGATACCACGCGTGCGCGAGTCGAGCCAGCCCCTCGAGATATCCCGTGATGCGGTGCGGCTCGCGCGCCGCGGCGGCGCCCGCCACCATCGCGGGAAAGTCCGCCAGCGCCTTGATGAGATCGGCTTCCTCGGGCTGCGTGAGCACGCTGAGGTCCGTCCCCTCCGCCCGCACGCTGGTCGGGTCGCGCCCCGCGACGCGGAAGATCCCGATCATGCGCGCATGCGCCATCTGCACGTAGAACACCGGATTCTCGTCCGTCTGGCTCTTGGCGAGATCGACGTCGAACACGAAATGCGTCTCGCCGCGGCGCATAAGATAGAAGTAGCGTACGGCGTCGCGGCCGACCTCTTCGACCAGGTCGCGGACCGTCATGTAGCTGCCGGCGCGCTTGGAGAGCTTCACCTCTTCCCCGCCGCGCATCACCGTCACCATCTGATGCAGGACGTACTCCGGATATCCCTGCGGGATACCCATCTCGAGCGCCTGGAGGCCGATGCGCACGCGCGCGACGGTGCCGTGATGATCGGAACCTTGCACGTTGATGGCGTGACGGAATCCGCGGTCCCACTTCGTCACGTGATAGGCGACGTCGGGCAGGAAGTAGGTGTAGTCGCTCCCCTTCTCCGCGCTCTTGCGCATCACGCGGTCCTTGTCGTCGCCGAAATCGGTGGTCCGGAGCCAGAGCGCGCCGTCCTGTTCGTAGGTGTGGCCCGCGGCGACCAGCCGCCGCATCGTCTCGTCCACTTTGCCGGTCGTGTAGAGCGAGGACTCGAGGAAATAGACGTCGAACTTCACGCCGAATGCCTGAAGATCGCGGTCCTGCTCGGCGCGCAGCTCCTGGACGGCAAAGCGGCGCACAGCGTCGAGATCCGCCGCGTCGCGATCCCGCGGGTTCGCGGCGACATAGCGCTCGGCGATTTCGCGGATGTACTCGCCCTGATAGCCCTGTTGGGGGATCTCGGCCGGGAGACCACGCGCCTGGCGCACGCGGGCCTGCACGCTGCGCGCCAGGTTCATGATCTGGCCGCCGGCGTCGTTGTAGTAGAACTCGCGGCTGACCTTCCACCCGGTCCATTCGAGCAGCGCCGCGATGGCGTCGCCCAGGGCGGCTTGCCGGCCGTGTCCGACGTGCAGCGGGCCGGTCGGGTTCGCGGATACGAACTCGACGTTGATCGGCGCGCCATGTCCGACGTCGCTCTTTCCATAATCAGCGCCCGCCGCCAGGATCTTGGGGAGTGCGCTGACGACCTGCGCGTCGGCCAGAAAGAAGTTGATGAAGCCGGGACCCGCGATTTCCATCTTGCGCACCAGACCGGACGGCAGCTCGAGCCCGGCGACCAGGCGCTCTGCGATGGCGCGCGGCTTTTTGCCGAGCGTCTTGGCGAGCGTCAACGCCAGGTTGGTGGCGACGTCGCCGTGCGTCGGATCGCGCGGCCGCTCCAGCGCTACCTCGGGCGCGGGCGCGCCCAGTCGCGCCGCTGCCTGGATCAGCGCCGCACGGATGGTGTCGTGGGCTGTCACTTGTCGGAGCTGGTGTCTTTTTTCTTCGGCTGCGACTCAGCGGGCTTCTCGGTCTTCGCCGTCTTCTCGGCTTGCGACGCCGTATTGTCCGCCTTTTCCGATGTGCCCGCGGGCCGTTTGTAGTCGGTCGCGTAGAACCCGGAGCCCTTGAAGTGGACGCCGGCCCCGCCCGAGATCTGGCGCTCCGCGCGTTTGCGGCAGACGGGGCATTTCGCGTGGCGCTGACTCGTGATGCGGGGGAATCTCTTTTCGAACACGTGCCCGTTGGGGCACTTGTATTCGTAGGTGGGCATCGCGAGGTCAGTCCGGCTTCGACTTGCGCACGAACTGCAACGCGCCCGACGGGCAACGCATCACCTGGGCGGCGACGACGTCGGCCGGCTGCAGCTCCGGCCGGACCCACCGTTTGCGCTTGATGTCGAACACGTCGGGCAATCCCCTGACGCACACGCCCGAATGGATGCACACGTCGGGGTCGAAGGTGACGATGATGTCGTCGGACTCGTAGCTCTGGCGGCGCTTGGCCATCACTCGAAACTACTGCCGCCGTCGGGTTTTCTCCATCACCGCGATCACCTTCATGCTAGATGACGAATGCGAAGCCGGTGAGCACCGCGGCCGCGACGAAGGACTTGAGATACACGGCCCGCGCCCGGCGCCGCACCTGTGTCAGCTCCGCGGCGTCGGAGATTGCCTGCGGGCCCGTATCCAAATCGCGCTGACCGCGCGACGCCAGCCTCACTCAAGTTCTGTCACGATCCTGGAAGTACCCCAGGGCGGCAACGAACAATGGCACGAACAGCGCCAACCGCCACGGTCGCGCGACCGGGCCGAGGATCAGTGCCGCACCGATCGCGATGCTGATGCCGAGGCCGACGTGCCCGAAGCAGCGGCGTTTGCGCCGCTCCGCGGGCCCGATGTTGGCGATTCTCAACGCGGAGGCGTGGGTGCTGACGGTGGAGGCTGCGCCGCGCCCTGTTTGGCCCTATTGATTCGAATAATGCCGCGGATGATGAAGAACACGCCGAGGGCGTCGAACAGGATGCTCAGGATCGTGAAATCGCCACGGAACACGGAATCGCCCCGCACTAACCCGATCGCAATGAGCACTGCGCCCCAGAAGATGTCCCGCACGATCGCCTCGCTGGTTGAGTGGTATCACCCGGTGTGTGCGCGACACCAATGTAGCGCCTAGCCCTCGGTTCGCGTGAGCCGCAGCTCGGCCCACGCGACTTCGCGGGCTTCGATGACCGTCCGGACCTGGCGTTCGCGCGCGGTGAGCGCCGCGCCACCGGTCTTCACCTCCAGGAACACCACCCGCCGCAGCTCACCCGCGGCGAGCCC
The DNA here is from genome assembly GCA_035637355.1 of Gemmatimonadales bacterium. GTDB lineage: Bacteria > Gemmatimonadota > Gemmatimonadetes > Gemmatimonadales > GWC2-71-9 > 20CM-2-65-7. The sequence continues at coordinate 34,776 of DASPXJ010000034.1, read as the reverse complement.
GTCGAAGACGACGAGATCGACCGGGCTGCCAAGAAACCGCGCATCTTTGGGATTGAAGCCGAATTCGGGGAGATACGGCACCAGCTGCTCGTGCACCTTGCCGGCGGTGACCGCCAGGCTGCGTTGCACGGCGTTCTCGCGAATCGCGGCGCTATAGCGCGCCTTCCAAACAAGGAAATAGAGCCAGGCGATCACGATGCCGATGGCGATGCCGAGCAACAAGTCGAGCCGGCTGGTCGTCACGATGACTCCTCTTCATGCCTGTACCCGCTTCCGCGGCAGCCAGTGTTGCACCGGCGGGGCGAAGCTCGCCAGGGCGAGGACGGTGGCCAGCACGATAACGGCATCGTAGCTGGCGCGTTGCCAGTAGTCGCCACCCAGATGCAGCCACAGGCCGAATTCGTCAAACGTGAGTCCGAGTCCGATGCCATAAGTCACGGCGGCACCGGGGGCAGCCGCCGCCGGCCGAGGGTCAAACAAGAGGTATGCCCCCACGCCGGCGAGCAGAAAGATGCCGTAATTGAGATGATGCACGTGGGTGCCGTACACATGCAAGTAAAAGCCCGCCATGCGGCAGGCACGCATCAGATAACTGACGACTCGAGCGGCGACGAAAGTCAGCAGGAAGCTGAGCAGCGCGAGCCGTGCCAGCGGGCGGGTATTTGTCGGGAGCATACGCTCCCTGTAGACCCTGGCTACCGCCTGTGCGTCAACCGACCGGCCACGTAGCCTAGACCTGCGCCTAACGCGGCACCCACCGCCGCACCCCCCGCGGTCGAGCCCGTACAGCTGCGGTTCTGCCCCGGTTCAATCGGGACCGGTTGGGTCCTGCACGCCTCGTGCAGCGCCCATCCCCCGGCGACCGCGAAGAAGACGCCACCAAGGATCGCTCCCTCGAGGCGATAGTCGTCGGGTTGAACCAGCTGGGTCGGGAGAATGGGCCGGCCGTTCGTGCGGGCCCAGCTCAACGTTCGCGAATCGAGGTGTTGTGCCTCGGCGGCGATCGGGGTGAGCAGTGCCGCGATTGCAAAGACCACGAGCATCAGGCGCATGACAATTCTTCTACCACCGGGTCTGCGGGGAGGGTCCGCCGCCGTCGGGTCAGGACTCGCACGAGGAAGGCATACAGCAGCACCACCGGCAGGAAGAGAACGAGGCGCTGCGCATCCACCGGCTTCAGCCCTCTGAGGGTGATGAGGACGATGATCGCGTAGAAGAGAATGGTCTGAATCAGCCAGCGCTTCGACAGGAAGAACCGCAGAATCTTGAGGATCCAGGCGCCGCCCAGGCCGCTCAACGCGCCCATGAGCACGACACGCAGGCTGCCGCCGACCGTGAACGACGGGGGCGCACCCGAGAGGACCGCGATCCCCCGCATCGCCAGCCGCCCGCCGATCCCCAGCACTACCGCTCCCACGCCGGCCCCGATCAGCGAGTAACGGAGCCAGTCCCGCCAATTCAGACGGAGCATATCTCCACCGCTTCGCGCAACGAACGCAGCGGCTCGCGCGTCGGCACAAACTCGTGCGCCACGAACCCGGTGAACCCGGTGTCGGCGATCGCGCGCGCAACGGCGTGGTAGTTCAGCTCCTGGGAGTCGTCGATCTCGTGGCGGCCGGGGACGCCGCCGGTGTGAAAATGGCCGATATGACTCGCGTGCTCGCGGATGGTGCGAATCACATCGCCTTCCATGATCTGCATGTGGTAGATGTCATAGAGCAGTTTCACGCGGGGCGATCCTACCGCCTCGATGATCGCGGCGCCGAAGGCCGTCCGATCGCCCTGGTAGTCTTTGTGATCGACCTTGCTGTTCAGCAGCTCTACACAGATCGTCACGCCGTAGCGCTCGGCCGATGGCGCGATCCGCTTGAGCCCCGTCACGCACGCCTCGGTCGCCTGCGCGTCGCTGCGTCCCTGCCGGTTGCCGAACATCGCGATGAGGTTGGCAACGCCGTGCTGCTGCGCGAGCGGCAGCGCGCGCTCCAGCTCGCCGACGAGCAAATCGTGGTTCGCGGGGTCGTTGAAGCCGCGCGGAATGAAATCGTCACGTAGCGCCGCGTACCCCATGGAGCAGACCAGACCGTGCCCGCGGACGACCGGCCAGTCGTCGGACGCAAGCAGGTCGATGCCGGCAAGGCCCATGCTCTTTCCCGCTTTGCAGAGATCAGGAAGCGGGATGGACCGGTAGCACCACCGGGACGCGGATTGCTTGAGTCTATTGGGCGGATGGACGGATGGGCGGATGGGCGGATCGCCGGCGCGGGCAAACGCGAGGCTCGCCACGCTGCCGGCTCCGAGTGCTATGGCGTCGCGTCGAGTCACCATCCGCCAATCCGCCGATCCGCCCATCCGACGCTCATCTAGAATTCCAAGTTCTTCAGATAGTTATAGCTCGCCGCGATATCCTGGAACGGCTGCGGCGGCTGGTCGTGCTCGACGAAGAAATGCTTGATCCCCGCCTGATCCTGCTTCGCAAAGATTCTCTTCCAGTCGATCTTCCCCTGCCCCACGTCCACCATTTTGTGTTCGGGCGCGCCGGCGGAGTCCTTCACGTGCACCAGGGGGATGCGGCCGGGCCAGCGCGCAAAGTAGGTGAGCGGGTCCTGCCCGCCCTTGGTGATCCAGTACAGGTCGATTTCGAGCTGCACGAGCCTCGGATCCGTCGTCTGGAGCAGCACGTCGTAAGGGACCTGCCCCTCCATCTTCGGGAACTCGAAATCGTGGTTGTGATAGGCGAACTCCAGGCCGGCGTCGTGTGCGTCCTGCGCTGCGCGATTGAAGTCGGCCGCCACGCGCTTCCAACCATCCAGCGTCATGCGTTTTTCCTGCGGGATCCAGGGGACGACGATGTATTCGTGCCCGACCGCTTTTGCGGTAGCGAGTGAGGCCTTCCACGCATCCGGCTCAGCCAACGAGATGTGCGTCGAGGGCGCCGAGAGTCCGTGCCGGTCGAGGATCGCGCGGACATCTGCGGGCGTGTGATCGAAATAGCCGGCGAACTCGACTTCCTTGTACCCGATCTCCGCCACGCGCGCCAGCGTGCCCTCGAAATCGGCTTTCATCTGATCGCGTACGGTGTAGAGCTGAAGGCCGACTTTATCGAGACGTGCGGCGTGCGGCGCGCGGGGTATTCCCGAACACGCAATCGCGACGCCGGCACTAGTCACGGTCTGGACGAATTCCCGGCGATCCATGCTGCCTCCTCGTGTCATAGCTCGTGTCGTTTCATCGCGTCGACGGCAAAAGCCGCCGCACGCGCGGTGAGTGCCATGTAGGTAATCGATGGATTCTGACACGCCGTCGACGCCATGCAGGCGCCGTCGGTGACGAACAGATTCGGGACATCCCAGCATTGATTGTGCGCGTTGAGGACCGACGACTTGGGATCCTTCCCCATGCGCGCGGTGCCCATCTCGTGGATCACGAGGCCCGGTGAGTTGTCGCTGGTAAACGGCTGGATCTCGTGCGCGCCCGCCTCGGCAAGCATCTCGGCGGCCGTGATCGACATGTCGTGGACCAGCGCCTTCTCATTCTCGCCATACGCGCAGCTGATCCGCGCGACCGGAATGCCCCAGGCATCCATCTTGTTCTTGTCGATCTCGACGGCGTTCTCCTCTTGCGGCAGCATTTCGCCGAAGCCGTAGAAGCTGAAGCCCCAGGGACCGGGACGGCGCAGTGATTTCTTGAAGTCGGCCCCGAACCCCGTCTGCTCGGCGCCACGCCCCCAGTCGGACCGGCCGCCGCCACCCTGGAAGCCGTAGCCCCGGAGGAACTTGGACTTGGCGCCTCCCCCGACGTTGCGGAAGCGCGGCACGTAGATCCCGTTGGGGCGATTTCCGATCGAGTCGCGATCGGCGGGCCCATCGACCCGGCCGCTGGCACCGCCCCCCATGATGTGATCCATCAGGTTCTTCCCGACCTGCCCGCTCGAATTCGCAAAGCCGCTCCCCGAGTTCAGGAGGATCCGTGCCGATTCGATCGTGGACGCGCACAGGAAGATGATGCGTGCCTGGAATTCGAGCGCGTGTTTCGTCTGCCCGTCGATCACGCGCACACCCGTCGCCCGGCCACGCCGCTTGTCGTAGGTGATGCTGTGAACGACGCTATACGGACGAAGCGTCAGCCGGCCGCTCGCCTGCGCGGCCGGCAGCGTCGCGTTGACGCTGGAGAAGTACGAGCGTGTGATGCAGCCGCGGTGACAGGGCCCGCAGTAGTGACACGCGGCTCGACCGTTGTGCGCTTCGGTTAGGACAGCGCAGCGGCCGATCGTGACCATCCGTTCGCCCGGCCAGGCGCGCCCGACCGCCTCGCGCACCGTCTGCTCGACGCAGTTCAGCGCCATCGGCTTGAGGAACTTCCCGTCGGGGAGTTGCGGCAGCCCTTCGGCCTGGCCGCTGATGCCGACGAATGTCTCGACGTAGTCGTACCACGGCGCGATGTCGGCGTAGCGAATCGGCCAGTCGACGCCGATGCCTTCGCGCGCGTTGGCCTCGAAGTCGAGGTCGCTCCAGCGATAGACCTGCCGGCCCCACATGATCGAGCGCCCGCCGACCTGGCGGCCGCGAATCCACGAGAACGGCTTGTCGGGAGGGGTGGTGTAGGGATTCTCGAGGTCGTTCACGAAAAACTTGTAGGCCATCTCGTCGCAGGCGTAGCACTGCTGCTGGATCGGCTGTTCGCGGGACAGGCGCTTGCGATCGCCCATGCCGCGGAACTTCATCTCCCACATCGGCACGTGCTCGACGTAGTCAGTCTCGGGATTGATCGGCCGGCCCGCCTCGAGCACGAGGGTCTGCAGGCCGCGCTCGGTCAGCTCCTTCGCCGCCCAGCCGCCCGACATCCCGGAGCCGATTACGATGGCGTCGTAGGTTTTCATTGTTCGAGGGGGTAGCAGGGTTCGTAGTGGCCGGGCACGACACGGAAATGCAGCTCGCTCGTCGCGCCGACCTCGGACGTGTAATAGCCGGTCAGGGTGAGCCACTTCAGGCCCTGGAAGAAATTCTTCGAGGTATCAGCCTTGGTATCGCGCAGTCTCGCCAGCTCGGCATCGAGATCGGTGAGGATCTGGGTCTGCTGCTCGGGGCTGCACGCGATGAACTCTTTGCCGAACAGGGCGCGCGAGCGCTCGTCGACGTTCGCGAGCCCCGCGGCAAAGGTCTGGCGCTGCTCCTCATCCCCCCAATCGGCAAGCATGACGTCGATGAACGCCGGCACACCCGCTTCGCGCGCACCCGGCGTGTCCGTCTTGGGAATGATCAGCTCGGCAATAGTGGCGACGGTTTCGTTCTGGTGGGGGCTCAACGCACGCAGCTCTCCAACGCGGACTCGCTTGTGAACGGCGCGCCCGACCGCCAACAGCTCATCGGGTAGCGCGGCCGTCCCGGCGAGCAGGAGCAGTACTTCGCGCCGGTTCATCGCGTTCATCCTCTCGAGGAGTTGCCGTAAGTTGGCACCCCGCCAGGGGAGGCCGCTAGGCTAGCGACGTTGCTGCGCGAACAACCAGCGGACGAATTCGTCGGACCCGTACGCCGCGTCCCACGAGTTGTGGTTCAGGCCGAGCAGCTCCGTGTAGCGGACATCCACTCCTGCCGCTTTCAGGGCAGCCGCGGGCTCACGTGAGCCGTTCACGTTGACGACTTGGTCGACCTCGCCATGGAAGATCCAAACTGAAACCTTCGCGAGGCGCTGCGCCAAACCCGGCATGACCGCGGCGCTGTCGCCCGGGACGACGGGCACCGAGCCGCGGAACTGCGGAAAGTCCCGCACCCAGCCGCAGATCGGAACGATCGCCGCGAATAATTCGGGATGCCGGTAGGCGACGTACCACGTCCCGTGTCCGCCCATCGAGAGGCCGGTGAGATAGACGCGATTCGGATCCACGTGGAATTCGCGCAGCGTCTGCTGCAGCGCGGCGACAGCCATGTCGGCCGGAGTCCCGACCCACTGCGAATCGGGCGGCACCTGCGGCAGGACCACGATCGCCGGATAGCGGGACGGATTCTGCCGAATCGCGGCACCGAGGCCGACGTTCGTCTGCAGCAGACCGTCGTTGCCCCGCTCCCCTGCCCCATGCAGGAAGAGGATTGCGGGCCAGGTCGGCTTCGTTTGATAGTCGGCCGGGACGTAGACCTGATAGCGATACGCGCGGCCGGCGACGGTGATGGTGCGGTCGAGAAACCCCGTTTGTACCTGTTGGAGCGAAGCGGCAATCCCGAGCAGCAGGAAGAGCATAGTAAACCCCCGTGATCAAGACCCTACCAAGGCGGCGGCGTGCCGGGTTGATCGGCCAGGCTCCTGCGTCGATCGAGCGCTCCGAGCAAGCGGTCGACGCCAAACACCAGCAGCTCGTAGAAGCCAAATACCAGCATGATCAGCAGCGTGCCCAGGACAACCGAGAACGGCATCGGCAGGTCACTCTTGATGAGCTCTTTCTTATGGTTCTCGAAATCGGCGACGTACTCCTTCAGCGTGAGGCTGTTTCCCCGCGCCGCATCGCTCGCCATGCTCTTGCCTACCGCGTAGCCGACGACGGCGCCGAGCACCAACGCGACGATCAAGCGAGCCACGATCTTGCGTGCCATCGTTCCTCCGGCGAGCGGGTCCATCAGTCAGCGCGCGTCATGCACGCCCCAGGCCGCCCGGAATACGTCGCTGATTTCGCCGAGTGTGGCGCGCGCGCGAACTGCGTCAAGCATGGGCTCCATGAGGGGGGCGTTGGATTCACGCGCGGCCGCGTCGATTGCACCGAGCGCACGTTGCACGTTTCCCGTGTCCCGTTTCTCGCGTAGTTCCGCCAGACGACGCCGTTGCTGCTGTGCGAGCCCGGAATAGTCGGGCGCCGCGATCGGCGTAGCCGGCTCGTCGCTGACATACTCGTTGACGCCCACGACGACCTGCCTTCCCGCTTCGATGTCGCGTTGTTGCTCGTAGGCGCTGCGCGCAATCGCTTCCTGAAAGAATCCCCGTTCAATGGCCTTTACAGACCCTCCACCAACCTCGACTTCCTCCACCAACTGCCGTGCCTGGGTTTCGATGCGGTCCGTCAGGGTCTCCACATAAAAGCTGCCGCCCAGCGGATCGACGACGTCGGGCACACCGGTTTCGTGCGCCAGCAGCTGCTGCGTCCGCAGCGCGAGTGTCGCACTCAGCTCCGTGGGGAGCGCCAGCGCTTCGTCGTACGAGTTGGTGTGCAGCGACTGCGTGCCGCCCAGCACCGCGGCCATCGCCTGAATGGCCACCCGCACGACGTTGTTGAGCGGCTGCTGCGCGGTGAGGGTCGCTCCGCCGGTCTGCGCGTGAAAGCGCAGCGGCGCCCCCTTCATGAGACGCGCCCACAGCCGGCGCGCCGCGCGGAATTTGGCGACCTCCTCGAACAGGTTGGTATACGCGGCGAAGAAAAACGAAATCCGCGGGGCGAAATCATCGATCTGCAACCCGGCGGACTGCGCTCGACGCACGTATTCCAGGCCATTCGCCAAGGTGAACGCGATCTCCTGCACCGCGGTCGCTCCCGCCTCGCGCATGTGATAGCCCGAAATGGAGATCGGGTTGAAGCTCATCTTGTTGCCGGAGGTGTAGCGGAAGACGTCGGCCACAAGCCGCAGCGACGGCTCGGGCGGGTAGATGTAGGTGCCGCGCGCGATGTATTCCTTGAGGATGTCGTTTTGCAGCGTGCCTTGGAGCTTATCGAGCGGCACGCCCTGCTCCTCCCCCACCGCGACGTACATCGCCAGCAGAACTGCCGCGGTCGCGTTGATCGTCATCGAGGTCGAGACCTTGTCGAGCGGAATGCCGTGGAACAGCCGCTCCAGATCCTCGACACTGTCGATCGCCACGCCGGCCCGCCCCACCTCCCCCTCCGCCATGCGGTGGTCGGAGTCGTACCCCATCTGCGTCGGCAAGTCGAACGCCACGGAGAGCCCGGTCTGGCCCGCGTCGAGCAGATGGCGAAACCGCGCGTTGGTTTCCTCCGCGGTGCCGAAGCCCGCGTACTGGCGCATGGTCCACAGCTTGCCGCGGTACATCGTCGGGTAGATGCCACGCGTGAACGGCGGCTCCCCCGGTGCACTCAAATCCTTCAGGGACCGCGGCTCCCAATCGTGCGTCATGACTCGGCGAGCACCGAGCGGGCGAAGGCGACGTCCTGTTTGGAACCGATGATGAGCGGCGTGCGCTGGTGCAACGCGGTGGGCTTGATGTCGAGAATGTCGCCGCGCCCGTCGGTCGCCGCACCACCCGCCTGCTCCACCACGAACGCGAGCGGCGCCGCTTCGTACAGCAGCCGCAATTTCCCTTCCGGCGACACGGTATCGGCTGGATAAAGAAAAACGCCACCGGACATCAGGTTACGATGAATGTCGGCGACGAGCGAGCCGATATAGCGCGCGTTCTTCGCCTCGACCTTCCCGCCGTCGCCGTTCTTGAATGCGCCGACGACGCGCTGGATCCCCGGCGCCCACTTGTTCCAGTGACTCTCGTTCACGCTGTAGTACTGGCCGACGTCCGGCGAGCGGATGTCGGGATGCGACAGCAGAAACTCGCCGATCGTGGGATCGAGCGTGAAGCCATGCACGCCCTGGCCCGTCGTGTACACGAGCATCGTGCTGGAACCATAGAGGATGTAGCCGGCGGCGACCTGCGCGCGCCCTTTCTGGAGACAGTCGGCGAGCGAGCCAGGACCCTTCTTGGTGGCGGTGCGCCGATGAATCGAAAAGATCGTACCGATCGAGACGTTGACGCCGATGTTGGTCGAGCCGTCGAGCGGATCGTACATGAGGACGTATTTGCCGCCGCGGCGGTCCTCGCGCACCTGCACGGGAATGGGGTGCTCGTCTTCCTCTGACGCGACGACGCACACCCGCCCCGTGTGCTCGACGCTGTGGCGCACCGTCTCGTTGGCGAACACGTCCAGTTTCTGCTGCACCTCGCCTTGGACATTGATCGCGCCGAATTCGCCGAGGATGTCGGTGAGGCCGGCGCGGCGCACCTGGCGCGAGATGATCTTGGCGGCGAGGCAGAGGTCGTACAGCAGGTTCGACAGCTCCCCCGTGGCTTCGGGGTGGAGCCGTTCCTGCTCCATGATGAAGCGTTCAATCGTGATGACGGACGTCGGTGATTGCGAGCGTGCCATGACTCGAGACGGTGAATGTGATCGTGCCCCGCTCATCGGTGCGGAGGACGGTGACGCCGTGCGCGCGCAGCCGGGCGAGCGTCTCCGGTGCGGGATGCCCGTAGCGGTTCTTCGCCCCCACGCTGATCACGGCCTCCGCCGGCCGCAGCTCATCGAGCCAGCGGTCCGAGGTCGCACCGCGCGACCCGTGATGTCCCACCTTGAGCAGCGTCACGTGGCCGACCTGCCCCGCCAGATGCGCCTCCGTCGGCATCCCCGCATCCCCCGCCAACAGCAGGCGCGTCGCTCCATAGGTCACGAGCAGCACGACCGACTCTTCATTGATATCGGTCTGGCTCCCCGCCCAGGCCGAGTCCGGACTCAGCACCTCGACGGTGACGCCATCCAGCTCGAGCCGGTCACCGCGTCGTGTCGCCCGCCACTCCGCGCCGTCGCTCTCGACTGCCGCGAGGAAGCCGAGATATGCGGCGTCGGGCACCGGCTCTCCCGGCTCGAGCACGAAGGCGGGGTCGAACGCGTCGAGCACCGCCGGCAGACCGCCGAAGTGATCGAGATGCGCGTGAGTGGCCACGACACCCGCGAGCTGCGACGCGCCGTGACTACGCAAGAACGGCACCACGACGCGGCGCCCCGCATCCCCCTGTGGCCCGCGCGGGCCACCATCGATCAGCAGCCACCGGCCGGCCGGACTGCGCAGTGCGACGGCGTCTCCCTGACCGACGTCCAGGAAACTTACGGTGAGGCAGCGGCAATCTGAAAGGCGGGTAAAGGCGGAAACAACCGCCGTGAGTGACAGGATAGCCGCGATAAGCGAGGCGCGCGCCGCGATCACCCAGCGGCGGCGCGGCGAATGCCACAACCACCACGCCACCGCGAGGACTCCCAGCCACATCGCGGCGGCGCGCGGGCCGGCAATCATGATGAAATGCCCGCCCGGGAGCGCCGCCGCCGCTCTCGCCACCACATCGAGCAGCGCCAGGCACAACCCCGCACCGGCCGCCAGCCAGGTCGACGAGACGAGCAGCGCCACCATCAGGCCCGGCACCGCGAGGCCGGCCAGCGGAATGGCGGCAAGATTGGCCAACACACCGATGGGTGCGACCGTCCCGAAGGTGTATGCCGTGATCGGTGCGGTGAACAGCGTCGCTGCCGCCGCGGGAGCCAGGAGCCGTACGACCGTACCATGGCGCTCCGTGGCGCGGCCCGCCCAGATCACCGCGACTACCGCCGCCACCGAGAGCCAGGCACCGACCGATTGCACCGACCACGGATCGCCGAACATGACGCACAGCGCCGCGAGCGCGACGAGCCCCCGGGGCGCGACGACGCGCTGGCGCAGCTTCGCGATGTCCAGCATGGCGAGCATCACCGCCGACCGTGTTGCGGGCGCGGGAAACCCGAGCAGCCAGACGTAGGCGAGCATGACGAACGTGCCCGCCACGAAGCGCGCCCGCGCGCCCAGCTGCAGCCGCACCAGCACGACATTGAGCCAGGCCGCAAAGAACGCGACGTGCAATCCCGAAATCGAGAGCAGGTGCGCCAACCCGGAGCGCGTGTAGCGCTCGCGCAGCTCGGCGGGCAGCTCGGCACGGCGCGCGATCACCAGCGCGTCGACGAGCGGCGCCTGTGCGCCGAAGAGGCGCCGGCTGCGCTCAGCGACGCGGTCGCGCAGCGCGCCTCGACCACGCCGCACGGGGTCGAGCTGGCGGACGCGCCGGGCGACGAGAATGCCGCCTCTCGCGTCCGGGAGGAATCGGCCCGCGACAACCCAGGTTGTGCCACCGTGGGCTGGATGGCCGTCAGGCCAGCGAACAGTCAGTGCGCCGCGGCACGGACCTGCGCGCACGACACCTTCGGTGACGCCACCGCTTGCGGGCACCGGGTCGGTCAGTTGGACAACGACGGAATGGGTCACGGGTGTTGCCCCGGGGCGTGGCCCCGGGGCACTCCACCCGCCCGCGCATGAGGCGCGTTGTTCGCGTAACGCCGCCGCGCCCCACAGCATACCCGCCACCAGCATAACGCCGACCGCTGCGCCGGCCGGCGCGCGTCGCGAAAGCACGGCGGCCCCGGCCAGCACGAGCAGTCCGGCGTACGGCGCGCTCACCGCGTACGCATTCAGCGCCGTGACCAGCCCGGCGGCGAACGCGACAGTGAGATACAGGATCGGCGGGCGCACCGCCGACCTACGCTACAGTTGCGTCGGTTTTGCGCCGCAGCGCGGTGCGGCCGCGACCTTCCGAAAACCTTCGAGGAGGGCGACGTCGAGCTTGGCCTTTTCCTGGTCGCTGGCCAGCGTCAGCTCGGTGAGAATCTCTCCCTGGCGGGTGGAGACGTAGTGCGGGGCGAGGCGATTGAGCGCGTAGACGATCACGTCGCTGTGACAGGTATCGCAGCCGCAGAACTTCGGAAACCCCTCGCGCAGGCTCTGATACTCCCGCAGCACGACCTCCATCGCCACGTTCGTTACTGCCACGCGACCTCAGCCCCTGGCCTGGCGGGAACAGCAAAGTCCTCAACGGGCCACGCGGTGAACGTCGAGCCGGTGGTGCCGGTGAAGCGCACACGCCGGTAGCTGCCGATCCAGGCGTCCGGACCCTCGAGCAGGGCGATCTTGTTCGTCCGCGTCCGGGCCTGCAGCAAGTGACCGCGCTTGGCGGGACGCTCGACCAACACCTCGTGCGTCGTACCGACGAGGCCGATGTTCTTCTGCCTGGCGACCCGCCGCACCGCGGCGATGAGCCGGCCGATGCGCTCGGTCTTGATCTCTTCCGGCACATGATCCTTGATCCGCACCGCGGGCGTGCCGTCGCGGACGGAGTACTTGAACGTATAGGCGTCGTCGAACCCCACCTGCTCCACGAGCGACAACGTTTCCTGGAACTCATCTTCGGTTTCGCCCGGAAATCCGACGATGATGTCCGTCGAGAGGGCGATGCCGGGCACGGCGGTCCGCAGCGCGGCGACGACGTCGAGATAGCGCTTGCGGTCGTAGCGGCGCAGCATGCGCTTGAGCGTGCGCGAGCTGCCGCTTTGCACGGGAAGATGGACGTGCTCACATACGGCGGGCGTCTCCGCCATGGCCGCAAGCACCCGTGGGGTGAAGTCCGTGGGATAGGGCGAGGTAAAGCGCAGACGCCGCATGCCGTCCACGGAACCGACCGCGCGCAGCAGATCGGCGAAGTCGTGCTCGCCGTCGTGATAGCTGTTGACCGTCTGCCCAAGGAGCGTGACCTCGGTGCTGCCCACATCCACGAGCCGCCTGACTTCTCCCACCACGTCGGCCAACTTGCGGCTGCGCTCCGGGCCACGCGTCATCGGAACGATGCAGAAGGTGCACCGATAATCGCAGCCGCGTTGCACCGTCACGAACGCCGAGATCGGATTGTCCCGGACCGGCGGGACGTCTTCGTAGTGCTCCCAGCCCTTGAACGCCACGTCGGCGGCACGCTCTCCCTCGCGCGCCCGCGCGATCAGCTCGGGCAGCCCGCGGTAGCCATCAGGCCCGATGACGAGATCCACCTGAGGCACGCGCTCCAGAAGCTTGGGACCGAGGCGCTGCGCCATGCAGCCCACGACACCCAGTACGTCACCAGGCCGCTTGTAGCGCTTCAGCTCCCCCATGCGCCCCAGCACGCGCTGCTCGGCGTGATCGCGGACGGCGCACGTATTCACCAGCAGCACGTCGGCCTCGGCCGGATCGTCGGTGCGCACGTAGCCCTCGCGTTGCAGGACGCCGAACATCAACTCGGAATCCGAGACGTTCATCTGGCAGCCATAGGTCTCGATGTACACGCGCGGCATTAGTTGACCGTCACATCGAAGCGGGAGCGCCCGTCCCAGTCATCCGTACCAAGATAGACGCTGAGATAATCCTCCGTCATCACCTCGATCTGACCTTTGACCCGGCCGGTGACGATGCCATCAGCCCTCTGCCCTCTGCGGTGAGCGCGATAGGCTCGAGCCTTCGCCTCGCCCAGCTCGCGCAGCTCGCGCGCGCGCGCGCGAATGACCTCGGGCCGCCGCTGCCCCGACAGCTTCGCCGCCGGTGCATCCGGCCGGACTGAGAACGGGAAGACGTGGAGATATGTAAAAGGCAAGGCGTCTAACAGCGTGAGCGAGGCGTGATGATCGTCTTCTGCTTCACCGGGGAAACCCGCAATCACGTCGGCGCCGAGTCCGAACACCGGGAGGCGTTCCGCGAGCCACTCTATCCGCCTGCGATATGACTCCGCCGAGTACCAGTGCCGGCCCATGCGCTTCAACACGTGGTTCGAGCCCGACTGCAGCGGTGCGTGCAGATGCGCCGCCAAGTGCCGAGGGGCCTCGATCAGGAGGCGCGCGAGGGTGTCGTCGACCTCGGTGGCCTCGACACTGGATAAACGGAAACGAACGGAGGGAACGGCAGCTATCAAATGATCCAGGAGCTCGCCGAGTGACGACCCGTCCCCCTTCCCCCGTCCCCCTTCCCCGCCGTAAGTCCCGATATGCACGCCCGTGAGCACAATCTCCGCGTGCTGCTCGGCCAGCGCCCGCGCTTCCTCGACCAGGTCCGCGACCAGCCGCGACCGGTTGTTGCCGCGTGCGAGCGTCGTCGCACAGAACGTGCAATGCTCGTCGCAGCCATCCTGGATTTTCAATAACGCACGGGATTTGCCACCGCGCTGTACGGGCACGACATGTCGTGCCCCGACATCCGCGAACCCCGCGGCGCGTAACACGTCATCCGGATCCGCATTCGCCACCACGGCCCGCATGCCCGGCAACGCGGCGATCGCGCCGTCGTCCAACGCCGCCGCGCATCCCATCACGATCGTTTCCGCGTGAGCGGTCTTCGCGACGTGGCGCACGAAGCGGCGCAGCTTGACTTCGCTTTCACTGGTGACGGTGCAGGAATTGATGACGGCGAGGTCGGCGAGCGCGGGATCATCCACGACGACGGCGCCACGCGAGTCGAACGCCTGGCGCACACGCTCGGTGTCGTACTGGTTGGCTTTGCACCCGAAGGTGTGGAAGTAGACGTTCACGGCCGCACGGTGAGCCCCAGCAGGAACGTCCACACGCGCTCGGTCAGGCCGGTGCCTTTGCGTTCGAGGCGCTCGAGGCCGAGATCGAGGCGCCCGCGGCCCCCGGAGAACTGGCGACCGAGCCCCGCGGAGTATCCGAACTCGGTCGGAGTCGTTCCGACACCGAACGCGAGCTGTCCGCCGCGCACGCCGACGCGGAAGAGCGAGCCGCCCGGGCCGAGCTCCGCTCCGGCAGACCAGTTGAACGTGTCGTGGGCGTTCGGCCCTGCTCCGGCCCACTTCTGCCATGCCACTGACCCCGCGATGCCTGCCTGCGCGCCGGCCCGCCACAGAACGCCGGCGCCGTAGGACATCGGCAGATCATTCTCCGCCACCGTGCGCCCGCCGACATCGGCGCGGAGCTTGGAGTCGGAGCGGAACCAGCCGGCGAACCGCAAGTCGTGCCCCACATCCAGCAGCGCACTGACGGAAGCGCCGGCGCCGCCGTACGCCACTTCGTCACGCGCGCTCGAGGTACGGTAGTTCACCGTGTCGGCGAAGCTACGCGTGGCAATGACACGGGAGGACCCGGTGAGCAAGTGAAACCCCAGCCCCAGTGCCAGGCGACTGAGACGGGTGGCGGCGGCGACCCGCAAATCGGTGACGGCGCCGTCGCTCGTGATCTCATCCGTGATCGGCTGGGGGACGCCGCGCAGGTCGATCGTGTCGTGTGTGATCACGCCGAATGTGCGGTCGAGATACGTCGCGAAACCGCCGCCGATCACGATGCGCCGGTTCAGCGGTCCGGTGATGACGAGCGCGGGAAAGCGGGTGCCGCGCAGGGTCGAGGTGGTGCCGCCGGCGTCGATCGACCGCCACGAGGCGCCGCTCGTGACCCCGGCACTCATGCGGCGCACGTCGGCAAGCGATGCCTCGATCAGCGGCGAGAAGGCGTCGAACGGGGCGAACGCACCGCCCGTGCTCCGCGCCCGGACGCTCTCCGGTTTCCCGGGCGTGCCGAGACCGCGGATGCCGAACTGGGAATCTTGGGCGGCCAGACGACCCGACGGCCCGACGCCCAACAGTACCGCCAGGACCACGACGCTCGCGGCCGTCCGGCCGTCCGGCCGTCCGGCCGTCACGGTGCACCAAACGGGAAGCGCTTCACGTACGTCACCTGCAGCGCCGGCCGGAACGCCGGGTTGCGCGACGCATAGAACCGGATCTCGGTAAAGGACGTCGCCTCCGGCAGCTGATTAAGGAAAAACGCGGTGGGCCGAGTCGTATCGGCGACCCAGGTGCGCACCATGTTGGTGAGCTCGATGCGCACCGTGTCGGGGGAACCGGAACCGGTATGAATGACGACGTGCGCCCAGTCCGACGTCGCGGTGCTGAGCGGCGATTTGCCGCCGAGATCGGTCAGCACGGGACGCGCCCGGATGATGAACGAATCGATCGGCGTTCCCTGCACGGCGGCCACCGGCACGAGGATCGCGGTCGCCCGCACCACATCGATGCTGTCATGCAGGAAAGCGGGGATCGCGACGCGCAGCAGGCTGCGCGCCGAGGGAATTCCGCCGACCGCAAGATTGGAATCGAGCGGCGCGGTTGGAGGATTGAATACGAAGCCGTCAAAACTGGGCGCACGTGCAGACGAGTCGTGCGCCACGCTGTCCGGCGCCGGCAACGTATCCGGAACGCTGTAATGATAGAACCACTTTATGACTGCGCCGTTGCTGACCGATTCATTCGTTCCGATGAGGATGCTCGCCAAAGAATCGGCAGCGACTTCCACGCCGAAGGCAAGCTTCCCCGAATCTGGTTCGCTGAACGGTGCCTGTAAGGTGTCAAGCGAGAAGAAGAGATGTAGCGCCGAGTCGGCGCGCGAGATCTGCAACACGTGGCCGGCGGAGTCGGTGCGGATCGAGTCACCCCAGATCCGGACCGTGGCGGTATCGCCGATCGCTGGGCGCGCGAGCAGGTCGGAGACGTTGACGCTGTCCACGACCGGTCCACTGAAATACGGATCGAGCGACGCAAAATCCGACGTCGAATCCACCGTCAGGGGCAGCTGGAACAAGCGCAGCCGCAGATTCGTCGCGTTCTTGTCGCGCCGCACGATCGAGAGCCGCAGCCGCGCCGAATCGATCGCGATCGGGACCGTCGTCGTATCCGCCGCTCTGGGCTGCACGCGCGTGATCATCGCTCGCAGCAGGAAGAACGGGCGGCTCTGCACGCCCGGCAGGTCTGCCGCTGCCGCCGCCGCCGCTTGAAAACCGGCAACGTAGCCGCTGAAGGCCGAGTCCCGCTCGATGATGTCGGTGAACATCGTGTCGTGGATGACGATCTGTCCGCCCGGACAGAAGTTGGGACAGTCGCCGGGCGCCGTCGCCTCCTCGGTACAGGCCGCCGCCGCAAGCAGGAACAGCCACGCAAGTCGCCGTGTCACCGGTCCAGCGTCTCCTTCGTGAAGGCATCTGGTAGCAGCGCGGCGAGCGTCCAGTGCCGCTCCGTCGACGGCCCGACCGCGATCACTTCCAGATCCAGGCCGAACTCCGCCAGCAATTGACGGCAGGCGCCACAGGGTGCCGCCGGAGGATCCACTTCGGTGGTCACGACGACGCGCAGCAGCTTGCGCGCCCCGCCCACCACCGCCGCCCCGAGCGCCATTCGCTCGGCACAGATCGTGAGCCCGTACGAGGCGCTTTCGACGTTGCAGCCGACGTAAACCTTCCCATCGGCCGCCTCGATCGCGGCGCCGACGTGAAAGTCGCTGTAGGGCGCCCACGCGTGTCGCATCGCGTCGCGCGCCTGCCGCACCAGCTCCTTCATGCCGTCAGCTCGCGCAGAAACGACGTCCCGGCCGCCAGCGCCGGCAGGCCGAAATAGTCGGCCACCGTCTGACCGAGGTCGGCGAAGGTTTGGCGCGTGCCCAGCGGCACGGGCTTCACCTTTGGTCCCACGACGAGCAGCGGCACGACCTCGCGTGAATGATCCGTGGACGGCGTCGTCGGATCGTTGCCGTGATCCGCGGTAAGCATCACGAGATCGTCCGGACGCAACCGGCTGAGCAGGCGTGGCAGCCAGGCGTCGAGCTCCTTGAGACCCTGATGAAACCCCGGCACGTCATTGCGGTGCCCCCACGTCTGGTCGAATTCGATCACGTTCACGAATACGAACCCGGTATCGAGCGTGTCGAGCGCGCGCTCGATCAGCCGGTACGCAGCGCCGTTCGTCGGCGTATGCTCGCTGCTGATGTTCCGTCCCGCGAACAGGTCGTCCACTTTCCCAATGCCGACGCGCGCCACACCGGCGTCCGCCAGCCGGTCGAGCAGCGTCGTGCCCGTCGGCGCGATCGAAAAATCCTTGCGATGGGGCGTCCGCCGGTAGTCCCCGGCCCGGCCTTCGAACGGCCGCGCGATCACACGGCTGACCGCGTGCTCACCCAGCAGCATCTCGCGCGCGACTGCGCACGCCCGATACAGCTCAGCCAGCGGCACCGTCGCTTCGTGCGCCGCGATCTGAAACACCGAGTCCGCGGAAGTATAGACGATCCACTTGCCGGTCCGCTGATGCTCCGCGCCAAGCTCGTCGATGATCGCGGTCCCGGACGCCGCCTTGTTGCCGAGCCAGCCGCGTCCCGTGCGTTGCCCGAAATCGTCCAGCAGTGGAACGGGAAATCCTTTCGGGTACGTCCGAAACGCTGTCTTCAACAGCACGCCGCAGATCTCCCAGTGTCCCGTCGTGCTGTCCTTCCCCGCCGAGGCCGGCTGCGCCACTCCATGAGCCGCCGCCGCCTTGACCCCGGGCGCCAGTCCCTCGATGGGACGATCCATCCCCAGCCCCAGCTTTTCGAGATTGGGCAGGTTCAGCCCGCCTACCGCTTGGGCCACGTTGCCCAGCGTGTCCGATCCCGCGTCGCCATAGGCCGCGGTGTCAGGCGCTGGGCCGATGCCGAGCCCATCGAGCACGATGATCGCCGCGCGTTTCGTCATACCACGACGCGCGGCAGCCGCGCTCCGAGCCCGGTGAGAAACTCATGCGGCACCTCGCCGCTCCAGCCCGCGAACTCTTCCAGCGTGATGCTCTGCTTCGCTTCTTCGCCGACGAACGTCGCGACGTCGCCCACCTGCACCTCGAGCGGTCCCGTCTCGACGACCGTCATGTCCATCTGCACGACGCCGACGATCGGACACCGCTTGCCGCGCAACAGCACCTGACCGTTGCCCTTGACCCCCGCGTCACGCCGAATGCCGTCGGCGTAGCCGATGCGCAGCGTCGCGACCACCGTATCACGGACAGCGACCCAGCTCGCGTTGTAGCTGACGCTTTCGCCGCTGCGGATCCGCCGGACGCTGACCACGCGCGCGCGCACGCTGACGACCGGACGCGGCGCCGGCACGCCTGCGGCGGCGACTCCGCCGTAGAGGAATATCCCCGGCCGCACGAGGTCGAGCGCGAACTGCTTGCCGCGCAGGGCGGCCGCACTGTTCGCGACATGCAACATGGCCGGCCGGCGTGGCAACCGGCCGACGGCGGTCAGGAATCGCTCCAGCTGCCGCTCGGCCGTGCCGTCGTTGCGCTCGGCGGAGTGGAAGTGGGTATAGCATCCCTCGAACGAGAGCGTGTCGACGCCCTCGCCCAGTTCGTCCACCTCGTCCCAGCGCACGCCGGCGCGGCCCATTCCCGTATCGATCTCGACGTGGAAGGCGCGGTCGCTGCGCGTGGTCCACTCGAGCACGCTGCCCCCGTCGCCGAGCGCCGGCGTCAGCTGATGACGCTCGTACTCGTCGAACCGCTTCGCGCGTGCGGGCATGAAGACGAGAATCGGCCGCGTGATGCCGGCCGCACGCAGCTCGACACCCTCTTCGATCGTCGCCACGCCGTAGCCCCAGGGATCGAGCTGCTCGAGGGCCTTACATACCAGGGCGGCTCCGACCCCGTACGCGTTGGCCTTGACGACAGGGAGGAGCCGTGTGCCTGCTATCTTTGCTACCGTTCGGGCGTTGTCGACGAGGGCTTCCACGTCCACTTCCACCCAGGCCTCGCCGCTCGTTGACACGCTCACAGGCGCGGGTATGATACCCGGCCCGGAGGCTAAATGCAAGGCGATTCAGCGCTTGGACGTGCTCTGGGACTCGTGCGCGAACTGCGGCAACGTTGCCCGTGGGACCGCGCGCAGAGCCCGCAAACGCTCCGTCCCTATCTGGTCGAAGAAGCGCTCGAGCTCGATCACGCGATCCAAACCGACGATCCCGAAGCGATGCGCGACGAGCTGGGCGACCTGCTGCTGCATCTCGCGTTTCAGATCGTCATCGGCGAAGAGCGCTCGCAGTTCAACGCCGAAGTCGTCACGCGGACGCTGGAAGAAAAGATGTGGCGCCGGCATCCGAATCTCTTCGGCGACGGGCGCATCAGTACCAGTGATCATGCAGGGTGGGAGCTCGTCAAGCGGCGTGAGCCCCGCAGCGGCGGGAAGCGCGGCACACTGGCGGGACTGCCGCCCAACCTTCCTCCATTGCTCATGGCCTACCGGTTGCAGGAGCGAGCCGCCGGCATCGGATTCGATTGGCCGGATGCGAACGGTCCGATGGCGAAGGTGAAAGAGGAAGTCGCTGAGCTCGAAAAGGAACAAGGAACGGGGCGGCGGGAGCAGGTGGAAGACGAGCTCGGCGATCTCCTGTTCGCGGCCGTGAACCTCGCGCGCAAGCTGGGGATCGAGGCCGGTCAGGCGCTCGAGCGTGCCAATCTCAAGTTCATGCAGCGATTCGAGCAGGTGGAGAAGCTCGCCGAAGAACGCGGATTGGAAATGGGACGGGCCAGTCTCGAGGAGCTGGATGGATTGTGGAATGAGGTCAAGAAGGCGCGCTAATTCGCTTTCAGCACGGCCTCGATGAAGCTCAGCGTCTTGGTTTCGACCCAGGATGCGGACACGGCGGTAATGCCGATCGTGCCGAGACGGTCCCCCCCGGCGGTCGGCGGCCGGCCTTTCCAGGGAGCGTGCTTGACCTCGCGCTGCACGACGATGCCGTGTCGGGGGTCGTAGCGAAAGATGAGTGCGGAGGCCAGCCCGGCTCGCGGCGTGAAGGAGAGGGCCACGCTGGGGTAGGCGTCGTCTCGCTCGATGTGCTCCCGCACCGACGCTTCATGCCCGGCGCCCTTGAGCTCGGCCATTATCGTGTCCAGGACGGGACGCACGATCGAGTGCAGCCGCTCCCCGCACATCCGCCGATCCGCCTGATCCTGCGGCGTCTTGGTCGCCGGCGGCACCGTTGCCGCGCGCTCGGCATAGGCCCGCAGCAGCGCCTGCAGCTTGGCCTTGTACTCTTCAGTCACGCTCCCGTTTCCCCTTCCTTTTCGTAGCCGCCACCGCGATGGCTTTCTCTGCCCACGGGCGGAGAGCCTCGGGATCCTCGAGGAGATCGGCAGGCACCTCATAATACTGCATGACTTCGCCGTCCTCCCCATATGGCCGGAACGGTTTCATGCCCAACCGCTCGAAGTCGGGCCGATTGGAATCGTCCACCTTGAAGTAGAGCGTGTCATCGGCAATGAGCGCAAAAAACAATTGGCCAGCGTAGATGCCGACGCCGCCGAACATGCTGCGTGCGCGAAGTTGCGGCACCACACGACTCAGTTGATCAACGATAAAGGTACGGAAGCTCGAACTGGCAGGCATACCGCTCAGCGACCGTCCGTCCGAACCGCGGCATAGACATACTGGTCACGAACCTGCCCGGCCTTGATTGCGCTCGAGCGCAGCACGCCTTCCCGCACGTACCCGGCCTTCTCGAGAACTCGGACCGAAGCGGCGTTATCGGTAAACGGCAATGCGAAGACGCGCAGCAGATCGAGAGAGGAAAAGGCGTAGTGCGTTGCGGCGCGCACCGCAGCCGTCATGATGCCCCGGCCCCAGTACGTGCGCCCGAGCCAGTACCCAATCTCGGCCCCGCAACGCTCGATGTCCTCCCCCCGGCGCAGGCCGATCCCACCGACTGGCTCATCCGCGACCACAATCGCGAAGTTGGTAGGCGGCGTTTGAGCTTCCACGGATCGGATGTACGCAGCAGCGTCAGCCGCACGATAGGGGTGAGGAAAGCGATCCCGCAGGTTGAGCCAGACATCGCGGTCGTTGGCGTGTCGCGTGATGGGCGCCGCATCTGACGCGCGCCACGGGCGCAACAGGCAGACTCCGCACTGGAGCTCCATGGCGTCAGGCGGCGTCCGCTCGAACGTACAGATCGGCCGACCATTTCAGCGTTTCGTGACGCCGCAGCCGCACGAAACCATGTTGCTCGAGCAAGGCCTCCATAGCGCGCGCCGAATGCACGAAGCCCCGAAAGGGATTCCGAAACAGGGCGCGGCTCAGATTCTGCATCCCCACGGCGGCCCGCACATACCACCGATCGCGCGGGTACGAGAACGCCAGGAGACGCCGGCTGCGGCGCAATGCCGCCTCGAGCAAGGGTTGGTAGGCGGGGTAGCAGCAAACGACGCGATCCATGGTCACGACGTCGGCCGGCATGACGTCTCCCGCGACGGACACGAAGTCGCCGTTTACCAGGTCAAGCCGATCCGCGACGTTGCGCCGACCAGCCTCCTCCCGCGCCGCGGCAACATAGGCCGGCGCCGCCTCCACAGCGGTCACCCGCTCCGCACCCGCGGCCAGGAGCTCGAAGGCGAGCGCGCCGATACCGGCGCCCACATCCAATACCGTCCAGCCCCGCCCTGCCCCGAGAATTGCATCCCGCAGCAGGCGCGTCGTCTGATCGGGCCCTTGCCTCCGGTAGCGCTTGAGATCACGTCGGGCGACGGCATCGCTGAACTGGCGCTGATTAGCAGCGAAGAACGAAGCGCAGCAAGAACTCATTTGCTCAAGGAACTTGGTTGGTCCTGGCCCTCACTAGTTTTCCCGCCTCGAGCCGGTCATGATTTGAATTTCCGCGTAGTCCGACCCGACGAATCCGGCCGTCGGTTGGTAAACGAACGTCGCGACCCAGTTGGTCTCCGCATTGCGGCGGATCTCACTAACGGTGTAATGCGTCGGCTGGATCGAGATCCTTGCGCTCTCTTCATCCCCGCTCACGGTTGGGTATTGGTACGTTTGCGCGTTCGTCAACGAGACGCTGACGGTGTCGACCGAGCCTGGCTCCTTACAGCCTTGCATGTGGAAGAGGACAGGTAGCAGACCGACGAGTGCAACTCGGATAAGGAAACGAATGCCTTTCATGTGGCCCCCCGTTCGCTAAAGAGTACCATTCCTCTCAGAGGCTCCGGATCCAGGTCTCCCATGCGGCCGCGTTCTGACCGAAGTCGCGGCCGCTCACCTGCGCGAGAAAGCGGTGCGCCGCACGCGCGGCGATCGGGTCCTGGAGCGGAGCTTCGCGAGGACGAGCTCGCCCCCCCCGCGCAGCAGCGCCGGCGCCAGAGCCGGGGCCACCTTGGTCGCGGCGAGAGCATCGAGCAAGGCATTGTGCGCGAAGAGATCCGTCCCATCGAGAACCGCACGTACTCCATCGGTCACTGGCGCCCAGTTTACCGTTCTCGCGGCGCTGCGTGACAGTGTGCTCAGCACCTGACTTGCTGTGGCGGACACCATGCCGTCCTGGTCGCGGAGCGCATCCGCCAGCGCCCACCATGTGGAGTCACTTGCTGCGAACCCGGCGATGACCACGGCGGCGACTACCCGGTGGTAGATGCCGGCGTCGTGCGCCAGTGTCCATAGGGCACGCTGCCGGTCGGGGTCGGTGCGATGCGCGCGCAGGAATTCGAGGAGCGGTCGCGCCACCGCGAGTTCCGGCTCGACGCTGTCCGGGTGCGTCCGGCCCAGGAGGAATGGAGGCGACTGGATCGCGGACTGAAAGACTTGATTGTGCTGCCTGAATGTGGCGAGGGCCACGGCCCAGTCCGCACGATCGGGGACCGAGTCGCGCGGGCGTGCCCTGTAGCGAACGCGCGCAGAATCCTGCGGCTCTACAACGGGCACAGCGAAGTAACCCTTCGTCTGGCCCTCGAGTCCCGGCGGGTAGTACTGCGCGGCCGCATCGGCGAACCCCAGCTTCCCCCGTAAAATTGCGGCGCAGGCGTGCGAGGTGAGGGAGTCGCCGGGCGCGTACCGCGCCAGCGAATCCTGAATCATCGCGAGTGTCCAGCGCTTGAGCCCGATGAGCTCGAGGCGGGTCGTGGGAGTCTCGAGAATTTCATTGTGCACGCGTTGGGCCACTTGTGCTCGGCCAGCGGTGGGCACTGTGATGGTCGAGACCAAAGAGAAGGAAAGCAGCCAGCGCATAGAGAGTGCCTTGCGATGGGTCGTCGCTGAGCACCGGGACATCACGGCATCAGGAAGGTGGTCGGTTCGTGTGCCCGGATTTGCGAAATTGCCCGCCAAGGCCGATCCCACCAATCACGCCACCCTCGAGCCAGTATGTGCGGGGGATCGCCGCGGCGGTCAAAAGACTGTTGACGGGCACGGCAACGGACGGTGGCGGAAGTGAAGCGGCTGCGTACGCCGGCACGGGCGCGAGTCTCTGGCTGGCCAGTGAGGACGGAAGCAGCAACGCGGCAGAAGCCAGAAGCACTCTGTACATGTCGCCTCCTAACGGCCACTCCGCTCAACCAATTAACAAGTTGCCACAAAGAACCAGAAACAATGCTACCAGGGCCAAGAGTACGATGTTCCAGATCCGTCGAGCTGAAGGCTGAACGACCGACGCCGCGGCCGTGGGCACTAGATCGCGTACGATCTCTCGAGCCCGCGCAAAGTCTGCGCTAGAAACGAGAACTCTAACGGGAACGAATGGGAGTGCGGCGCCTGACTCGTCATTAAGGACGATATCGATGCCCTCGGCGGCCAACGCAAGCCGAACACTTTCGATCAGCACGCGATCTGTACTTTGCAGAACGACATTCATCGCGCTGTCTAACGGATCGCACCTAAGCCGCGGTGCCGTGCAGAGAGTTCCAGGAGCAACTCGCGGTCACGCATCAAGTCGCCGGACCCGATCAGGGTGACTCCCTCGGCAACGAGCCACTCATAGATCGGACGCCGGGCTGGGGCATGGTGAACCCGGATGGGTACACCGTGTGACGCGGCCACGGCAGCTACGGTGAGAAGCGCCGGGATAAGTGAGACCATTGGAGCTTGAACAGCCGCCTAACGGATCGCGCTCAAGCTGCGGCGCCGAACGAGTAGTTTCACAAATCCCCGACTGTCACTTGGCGTAGTATCCGTCACCGAGAAAACAGCGTGCCGGGCGTCAGCTCCCACGCGCGCCCGTCGTCGAAGGCCGTTGTCGCCCGCCCCTGCAGAACAAGCCCGACGTGCTCAAGGTAGCAGCGGGACGTGCCGACGGACGGCGCCATATCCACTGACCACTTATATCCCGGCTCGTGCGTGGCCCGACCGATCATCAGGCCGTCGAGAGCGATGAGCTCGACAGGCGCTTGTTAGGCAGACCTCGCTTGGACTTCTTCCGAGGTCATGCCATAGAGCGGGGGCGTGGGGACGTTCAGAAGGCCGAGCATCAAGTAGATCTGGCCACGGTGGTGGGCTTCGTGCTCGACCATGGCCCGCAACCACTTCCAGGTGGTGATCGGGGTGCCGGCTGGGGTGAGGCATTTTCGTTCAAGGTCCGCATCCGTCAGCGTCCCGAAAATCGCCTGCGATTCCACCCCCAGACGATCCAGGAAAGCCACAACCGCCTCGAAGCCCTCGGCCAGATGGCGGCCGCATCCCGCGTAGCGGCTGGGGCGTCCCGCCACTGTCTCTGCGCACATATAGCGCTCGATTGCAGCGAGATGCCGCACGAGGTCGCCGAAGGTGAACTTGCCGGGATGCGGGCTCCACTCGATGCGGTCTGGAGGAATACAAGCCACGACGCGGCGCGTACGGCCGCGAATGGTTCGCCAATAGTCGAGGAACGATCCGATCGAGCGAATTGCCATTGGCAAGTGCCTTACTGGGTCTGCCTAACAGGGTGCGCCGGCGCCGAGCTCGAGGAGATCAACAGGTTCGAGGCGAAGCACTGGGGCAGCCTCATCCCCAAACCAGAGGTGCAGCTGCTCGCCGATGACTCGCGCCCCCGGCTCGGCTGCGCCCCTCGGCCCCACTGGCCACTGCTCTTTCGTACTCTCCATCACCTCGTCTTGGACCGAGTTCATAATCGCGTAGGCGACCGTCTCGACCCGTTCGACAATAGAGCGCCCATCTTCATCGGCGAGAAAGTCCGCAGCCAATGAGGCGCCCCAAGATTGGGGATCGTAGAGGGTGACCCCGGCCCCCTCGGCCCTTACCGACAAGCCAGCTGGAACCACGCTATTAAGGCGCGTTGCAACCGCTGCGGCGAAGCGATCAGGTGAGAGATGCTCTGGAATCATGCGCGCAGCCTAACGGGGTGCGCTTAAGCTGCGGCGCGCTGAAGAAGGATGCATTCCTTAATCTACGCGCGCCCCAACTTCGAGCGCTTGTTAGGCCGCGGCCGACTCACCCGTCCGGCTTCAGCCGGCGCAGCAGCATGTCCCAAGTCTCTCGGCGCGCACCCCGACCCCACACGACTTCGAACGTGGTTCTCGAAGTGCTCGGGTGCTTCAGAGCCTGTACAAAACTTTCCGCCACATCTGCGCGAGCGATCCGGTATCTCGGGGACAGCGGGTGGGTCTCTTGACTCACCTCGATGGCCCGCCTCCCGCCTGGGCTGTTCAGGAGGAAACCCGCCCGAATGATCGTATAGTCGACGCCACTCGCGCGGATGTCCTCTTCCGCGCGCCTCCGCCAGCGGAGCGTGTTCCCCTTCACGAGATTGAGGAGCGTAGCGCTGAGAGAGCGTCGGGTGACGCCAATGGATGTCATGTAGAGGAAGCGGCCTCTGAAGCCCGCGCGCCGAGCGGATGCCAACGTGTTGCGGACGCCTTCGTACTCCGTTGCGACGATGAGCCTTTCGCGCGCCGGACCGACTGCAACCCCGGCGGTGAAAATGAGGTGCGCGACATCCTTCACCGCTGCCGGGAGCGTGTCAGGCCTGGTGACGTCGCCAGGAACGACCTCCGCGGCAGAGCCCAAGCGCGGCGCCGCCTCACCCGGATGCCGTGCGAGCGCTCGAACGCGGTAGCCGTCCTGGGCCAGGGACTCAACGATCAGGAGCCCGGTGCCCCGGGTCCCTCCGATCACTAATACCAACTGGCCTTGCTGCATACCATCCAGTACCGTGCCGCGGCCTAACGGAGCGCGCTTAAGCTGCGGAGCGCTGAAGAAAGGTTCATT
Source organism: Gemmatimonadales bacterium (assembly GCA_035637355.1). Lineage (GTDB taxonomy): Bacteria > Gemmatimonadota > Gemmatimonadetes > Gemmatimonadales > GWC2-71-9 > 20CM-2-65-7. Next base: position 8,381 of record DASPXJ010000034.1, on the reverse strand, counting down.
CCCTAATCTACGCGCGCCGTCAGCTTCAAGCGCTTGTTAGGCGGCAGGCCCATAGAGCCGCTTCCACTCGTACATTGCTTCCCGATCCTCGATGAGCCAGGCAAGGAGCGCTCCCGACATTAGGCCACCCAGCGCACCGAGAACCCCTCCGATTGGACTTAGCGCGTCGCCCGGGGCGATCAGCCCGCCAGCACCTGCGCCCGTAAGCATCGCGCTCAGCCAGACAACCACAGAGCGCCCAACGCGAGGACGGCGTTGCCAGACGGCGGCAACGCTGCTCAGAGTCACCTGGATCGGCGCGCCATGGCGGTCCAACCCCTTGAGAAGACCCCCATCCAAATCGACCTCCAACACCTGCATCTCGCCGTCAAGCCCATCCTTGGTCAGAACTCGAGCCCACAGCCGCTCGCGTGCCGCAAAAAACGGAAGTCGCGCCGTAGCACGCTCCACGGCGTGGGCAAGCTCTTCATGCCGCAACTGCTCGAGCGAGGGCAAGGAGGCGCTATCCCGAGCGGGGGCTGCCGCCTAACGGATCGCGCGTAAGCTGCGGCGCGCTGAGGAAAGATTCACTCCTTAATCTACGCGCGCCGTCAGCTTCAAGCGCCTTCCCGACGGACTTGAAAAAGATCAGCAAAGGCCCCCAGCCTGGTTGCTTCGCGGCGTGCTCTGTGAGTTGCTCGACGAATCTGCTGAGGGCTTTCATGCAGGCCTCGGCGCGCGTGTTAGGCAGCGGCAATACCCACTCACAGTCCTACCAAGAACCTTCTTGACCTGCTGCTCAACAAGCCACAGAATCCATCGAGTCCACCTCTGGCTGGGCGGCAATCATGAACAAGGCGACTTGGCGGCTGATGGTTCTGGTAGTGTTGACAGGGGCATGCAGCGGAGATGGAACGGGACCTGCGTACGAGGAATTCTTTGTTAGTCCCCTAACCAACAACACAGACACTTGTTGTCTGCCCACGTTGTACGTGACTGAAACGGTCCAGGTGACGGATACAGGGGGAGTAGCTGTCCATGGAGCCCTTGTACGATTCACGGTCTCAACGGGCATCGCGACGCCGTCGCAGATAACGTCTGGTACTGGGGGATTGGCTAGTGTGTCGTGGACCTTGACGGCGCAGTCGGGCCACACCGAAACGTTATCAGCCTGCGCATCAAATTTTGCAAACCGCTGCGACACCTACTTCCCTGTCCTTACGCTCAGCTTCTAGGTTTTCTCCGCGATTGAGACCCGCTGCCTAACCGATCGCGCCTAAGCTGCGGCGGACTGGTGAAAGAACACATACCCCTACGTGCGCTGGCGGCTTCAAGCGCTTGTTAGCCCCTCAACCGTTCTCCTGCGCCCAGACCAAGGATACGAACGCGAAAGGGCCCGCGTTCCCCATGAGAAGGCCGGAGCAGAGAGCGATCTGGGCAAGAGCTCCGGTGAAATGGAGGCTGGCCAACGTCAGAAGGAGGCCGTCGAGATACACGAAGAAGCAATCCAGGCTCAGCATGCGAACCCGTCGGCGCCACTCGAGATCGTCGAGCGCTCGTTCCCCTGCCCGGCGTACCTCGTCGGCGATGCGTTCGTCGGAGAGACTCAACAGCGGAGGCATCTGCTCCTCCGTGGTCGCCTAACGGAGTGCGCTTAAGCCGCGGCGCCAAGCTAGAATACTCACAAATGCAATTCTACACAGACGACGGGCGCCGAAGGGCACGAGTATTGGCCTCGATATCCAGAAGGACAAGCAAGAGCTCAGCACCAGCCCAGTATGATACCGCCCCGACAAAACCAACGACTAGAAACGCCAAGGTGAGAAGCCAGTTCTGGCCGGATTCAACAAGGGCACCCAGGACACCCGCCACGAGCACTACGACGGCCAGCCCTTTCAGCAGGATGACGTTGATTCGGATTGCCGGATACCGTTCCTCATCAAGATGCTCTTGCAACAAATGGGCCCCCGATGCTTGGCGCAATTTGACCCGAGCACGACGCTTGATCTCTTGGTCCACGACCTCCCAGGCTCCGAGCTTCAGAGCCTCCGGCGCTTGGGCGTGCAGCTCGGCAAGCTCACTGTCGCTCATAGTGCGCAACGTGGCTTGCGCGCGCTCGACGTCCATGTGGCGTTCATGGGATTGCGACGGCTGGTCTGGATTCATAGATCGAGTCGCAGCCTAACGGATCGCGCTGAAGCTGCGGCGCGCTGAAGAAAAATTCATCCCCTAATCTACCCGCGCCGCCAGCTTCAAGCGCTTGTCAGGCAGCAGTCAATCGATCCACGCGCGGAGCGGTCACTCTGGCACGCGCGGCTTGAGCGTCCCAGCTGCAGCTGCCGAATCAAGAAACGCAGTCACGGTCCGGTTGAACTGCTCCGGCTGCTCGATGTTCGGGTAGTGACCACACCGCTCCAGCACTGCAAGCCTTCCTTGAGGCAGCGCATCGGCGTAATCCTGACCCCAAGAGAGCGGCGTAATTCGATCCTCGCGGCACCACACGATCAAGGCTGGGACCGTGATCCGGGCGAGCTCAGCGGGCGCGTACGGAACTCGATGATCAGCGAGGTGACGTTGAATCGTGTAGCCGTCCCCGGCGGCGAGCCGGGAAACGAGCCGAGCGCGTACGACAGAATCCGTGACCAGGGTGGAATCGAAGAATGCGTCGAGCAGGCTCGCACGCGTTGCGGCCAAGCTAGGAGCATAGCCACTCGGGTTCCGAATCCCTCCCTCGTGAGGTCCCGGTCCAGTATTGGACGCCGCAACGACAATCGCTGCCACGCGCTCCGGGTGGTCTAGTGCCATCTGAACCGCTAGCGCGCCTCCCATCACCGCCCCCACAAAGACCGCGCGGTCGATGCCCTTGAGTCGCATCAGTTCTGCAAACCCGTCGGTCCAGGTATCCATTGTGTAGTCAATCAGAGGCTTGTCGGAGCGGCCAAGCCCTAGAGGGTCGACCGCGATAACGTGATACTTGGCCGCGAGGGCTGGCAGATTCTGTGCCCATGCGTGGGCGTCCCAGCCCAGGCTAGGAATAAGCACGAGCGTTGGTGCTCGCGGTGGCCCTGCTTCGTAGTACGCTAGACGCTGTCCAAATACCGTCGCATATCGGACGGGCACCCGGAGTTCGTCGACCAAACGGCGCGGCTGCGGGGTCTGTGCGCGTGCCACTCCGCTGACAGCAACGGCCGAGCTAATGACGAGGAGAACTCTGATCATATGCAACCCGCATTCGCTCCTGCTGCCTAACGGATCGCGCTTAAGCTGCGGCGCCGACCGCCGGCGGCGCCACGTTGATTGAGACTACCAAGAGACGTCGCTGGCGCACAAACGCAATTCCTCCTAAGACCGGGCGCCGACAGCTTCAAGCGCAGGTTAGGCCGCCTGACCTCGATGGGGGTCATGGCCGGGTCGGGCGGGCTTAGAAGCGCTCCAAATCATCAGCAATCACTACCCGGCCCGAGAATGAGCGCCGAATATCTGCAAGGATCTGGTCCGCAGGGCGGCGGCGACCGTTGTGGTAGACGATGAGCAGCTTGGGATGTGCTCGAGCAGCCAGTTCGCCGAGCTGAATTGACGTGGTATGGTACTGACTGATGTAGGTCACCCAGTCCACGTCGGGGCGATTCGCGAGCTGCCTGAGGCCGGCTGGTTGCACCTCGTGAATGAGCACATCGACCCCCGTCGCCATGCTCACGAGGTCGTCGCTCGGCCGGGTGTCGCCAGAGAGGACGATGCTTCGCCCAGGCGTGTCAAAGCGGTAGCCGTAGGCCTCACGCCACTCGCCGTGCTGGACGAGAAACGCGGTGACCCGGACGCCGCCGCTGTCATAGATGACACCAGGGCTGGATTCATGGACAGTGACGCGGTAACCCTCAGGCGCGGCGTGCTCAAGTCCTTCCGTCCGAATGCGAATGTCTTCGCTCAATGCCGCATAGAAGTGGTCGATCATAGCAGCGAGACCATGGGGACCGTAGACAGGGAACGGTCGCGTTCGGCCCATCACCCATGACGTGAACATCAGGTCCGGTAGGCCGAGCACATGATCGCTGTGCAGGTGCGTGATGAAGGCCGCTGTCACCCCGTTGATTGGGAGGTTTGCCGCCGCGAGGCGGCGCTCCACACCTGGACCAGCGTCGACCAGGAACACGCGCGTCCCTACGACTATCGCAGTCGCCGGCCCCGACACATCCGGCAGGGGCCGCGGGGTTCCGGTGCCCAGCATGACGATGAGCGTGGTGTCGCGTAGCTGTCCTAGGGAGGCCTGACCTGCGAGCGGGAGGGGGATCGCGACATGGATCGCCGCGGCCAAGAATGCCGCAAGGGTGAATCTCTTTGCCACGGGCTCCCTCTCTTGTTTGGTCATGGGCAGATGTCAGGCGGCCTAACGGATCGCGCTTAAGTCGGCGGTTGGCTTGTCCCCACGAGGACAACGTATCCCAGGAAGGGGAGGACACGAAGCATCCGGGACATCAGCCACGTCATTTTTCGCCGGTACGCTCGCCGTGCGGCCACGTGGACTGTCATTGCCACAAGGTTACCGATCCCTTCGTCGCGCAACATGCCGACCGGTGTCATCATGGAGAAGGGACCGGTCGTCTGTTGCAAACTACTTAGACCAGCCGCCTCATAGAGCGCAAGCCAGTCCGCGACGGTATCGAAGCGGATCCCGGGGCAGACCTCCCCTTCGAAGATGCGTCGAATCTCCGCTGTGGGCGGACGGCGATAGATGAACTCGTGATCGAGGACGCGGCCACCCGGTCGACAAACCCGTATAACCTCGCGCACGGCCAGCCGCCGATCGACAAACATTGTGACTGCTTCAATTAGTACGCGGTCGAAGACAGCGTCAGCGAACTCCAGTGCCTGAATATCGGCCTTGGCGACGACCACTGTTCTGACTCCGGACGCGCGAACATTGGCGGATGCGCGAGCCAGCATCAGCGGATCGATGTCGACCGCCGTAACGTGGCAGCCAAAACGCTGAGCGACCTCAATGGCCGTTGTCGCAACGCCACAGCCGACGTCGAGCACTCGTTGACCCGGTCTCAGGACTGCCATCTCGAATAGCTCACGAGTCGAACGGCGGCCGCCTGGGTGGATGACCCGCTTCCCAATGACGGCCATGAAAGCGTATGGGTCGAGGCGGTCGACTTCCGCGTCGGTGGGCTGGTTGGAATTGATGTGCAGCATTCCGATGTTGGGGATCACTCGGCGAGCTGATACGGTTCGCGCTTCGGGCCGCCTAACGGATCGCGCTTAGGCTGCGGCGCCACATGAGAATGTTCACAAACAGAATTCTACCCACGCGGCATGTCGGCGGTTCTCCGGGTTTATTGAGGACGGGCGCCGCCAGCTTCAAGCGCACGTTCGGCAGCCCGGAGCACATACTAGTCGTGCTCCAAGAGTCGCTCGCAGCTCAAGGACCGCGGCTCGTCCTCCGAGCGCGGCAAACTATCGACGCCGTGCCCGTAAAGCACGCGGAGCCGCTCGTGTACGTTCTTCGCGGACGCGAGTCCCTGCGCGCATGCGTGGCGAGCACGGGTAATCGCCACTTGGCGACGCACGCCGGTCACGATGATTGACCCCGTGAGGGCCACGTAAAGCAAGGTGGCGCCGGTGTCCGTAATTAGGCTGCGGACGAACAGCGCCTTCGGATGGTACCAAAACCACCACGGTCGAATCAGAGTGAAGGAAAGAAGCACGAGCCCCGCGCCAGTCCAAAAGGTGGCGTCGAACTCAAGGTGGAACCGCGAGCTCACCATGTAAACCAGGAAGCAGAACGCCACGATCGCAGCGAATATCAGGATCCCGACCATCAGTGCGCCCACTAGGCCTCGAGGGCTTATGGAGAGCGTGGTATCCACATCAGGCGGCGGGTGATCGCGCAACATGGGTCGGGGCTGCCTAACGGATCGCGCCTAAGCTGCGGCGTCAAATGAGAAAGTTCACAAATAAATGATTACCTCAGAGGCCGCGGCGCCGCCAGCTTCAGGCGCCTGTTAGGCCGCGAGCGGAAGATATCTGTCCGACAGCAATCGGATGCCAACCTCGTCGAAATACTGGAGGCCAAGCTTCGGCGCGAGCTGGTCACAGGCGAATACCTCAACGATGACCGTGGACTCGGGCGGAGGCCTTCTTGCCGCGAGTCCCACGGCCGCTGCTTCGATGATTACCGGAACGAAAAGCCAGTCCTCATCCCCACAACGTACGCGCGCCGGCTCTGGCAAAGTGACTGGAGCAGCAGCGTGAAAGTTGAGTGAACCTTGGAAAAGGTTCTGACATCCGAGCGCGCGAGTGAGGAACGAACCGATCTTGATCAAATGGTTCCGAGACGACTGCGTCCCGGGTCTGTACTCGACCTTCAGCTGCGTACCGTCAGTGGGGAAACCAGAACCGGTTTGAAGCCAAGAATTACTCGGCAAGGGATTCGCGGCCTAACGTATTAAGCTCAGCCGCGTTTGCGCCAGCAAACGTCGGCTGCAGCGCATTGTTAGCGCGCACAGTTTGTAGACACTATAGTCACGTCGCATCTGTTGCCATCTTGGGGCGCCGGATCAATTCTTTCGCGCTCGGCTCGGCTTGGCCAACTATACCAAGCGAAATATCTCCAGCTGGAACATAGGTGCACATCACAACGCCAGTTTTTGAAAGCTTCGAAGCCACGAGCCGCAGTGCACATGCCCTTGCACCATTTTCAAACAGTCGCTTTCCACCGCCAAGAACGACGGGGTACACCCATGTGTTGTATTCATCAATGAGCGATGCAGCTTGTAGCGTCTGAATGAGATTGCCGCTGCCAATGATTTGAAGGTCGTGTCCCGGCTGCTCCTTGAGCGCGGTTATGGCATAAACGACGTCACCGCCAAGTACCGACGAATTGTTCCATCGCAATGACTTCAACGTGCGGGATGCCACATGCTTTTTTGCCGCGTTGAACGTCCTCGCAATCGGATTATCCTCTGTTTGGTAAGGCCAATATGCCTCGAATATTTCGTAGGTTTTGCGACCGAGTACAAGCTCTCGATCTTTACCATCGAAACCTGCCGCAGAAAGATCCATTGCGTCGTCTCCGAAAGCGAAGGTCCAACCACCTAACGTAAAGTTTTCGGTTGGATCTTCCTCCGGCGCTCCTGGCGCCTGCATGACACCGTCCAGTGACATAAATGTGGACGCAATGAGTTTTCTCATATAACTCTCTCCTACGATTGGATGACATTGTGCGCGCTAACGGATCGCGCTTAAGCTGCGGCGCGCTGAAGAAGAATTCATTCCCTAATCTACGCGCCCCGTCAGCTTCAAGCGCTTGTTAGGCAGCACCTGCACCGAGCCGATTCCCTCGCGATAACGCGAGGATCAGCAGTGCCGCGCCGATAGTGATCCCGGCATCGGCGACGTTGAACGTCCAGAACCGCCACGAGCGAACCCCCACGTCGATGAAATCGGTCACCCCGCGTGACGAGAGCAGGCGGTTGCCAAGATTGCCCATGGCGCCGCCGACCACGAGGGCCAGCGCAGCGGCACGCAAGCGGGCCGTCGCGGAGGTGCGCACGTAGAGCTGGCCGAGGACGAACAGAGCCAGAAGCGCCGCTAGGGCCAAGCCGATCCGCGAATAGGGACCAAATGACAGACCCATGGCGCCACCAAAATTGTGCGCCAACGTGAGCCGGACGACGCTCCCTATCACCTCATGAGGCGTGTGCTCCGGAGCAAGGTAGGTCTCCGCGAGCTCCTTCGAGGCACAGTCTGCAATGAGGAGCGTAAGCAGGATGGGCCAGAATACACGGGTCTTCGGTAGCCAAGCCACCGCATACCTCCAGTGGTGCTGCCTAACGGATGGCGCTTACGCTGGGGCGTCGAGCTGAAATGCTCACAAATGAAAACCTACCACACCGGAGCTCAGGACGGCATCCAGAGCCATTGGGGGCGGGCGCCGTCAGCTTCAAGCGCGTGTTAGACAGCGGCCGAACGGAACTGAAACCGCTCCCGCGTACGAGGCCGAAGCAGGTACAGGATCATGACCCCCCCAAGGGGAATTCCAATCAACGCACGAAGGTCGCCCCGTACAGCCGCATTGAGCACATCCCCGACGAGATTCAGCGCCAGAATGCCCACGGCCAAGTGATGGCCCCACATAGCTCGCGTCCAAAGCCCGATAGCCGCTAACGCGCACGCGATACCGACGGTCAGCATCAGCACCACGCCCCACGAATGGAGCGCTGTGAGTGCCACGTACGCCTGGGGATTGAGCCGCCACATAGGTTCGACTACGTGGCCTGGCAGGAGGAGCCCTAAAGAGGCGAGCAAGGCCATCAACGAACCGAAGGCGAAGAATGCAGCGAGAATGGTGAGGCCGAGGGGACGGCGCACGCGCCGAAAATATATTGCCGCTGTCTAACGGA
>DASPXJ010000033.1:0-30080 GCA_035637355.1 Gemmatimonadales bacterium | reverse complement strand
TCGTCGAACTCCTTGATCACCTCGGCATACCCGGCGACATCTTGTAAAACCCCCGTGGATGTTTCGGAGTGCACACAGGTGACCGCGTCCACCGGCGTGCGCTTCAACGCGTCGCGCAGCATGTCCGGCTCGATCGCGGAGCCCAGCGGCACGTCGAGGCGGATGCACTCCTTGCCGCAGGCGCCGACGATGCCCGCGAAGCGCTCGCTGAAGGCGCCGTTGACGAGCGACAGCGCGCGGCGCCGCACGCCATTGCGCACCGCCATCTCCATAAAGCCGGTGGCGGAGTTGGTGCCGATGAACACCGGACGCGCCGTTCTGGCGAGCAGTCCGAGTTTGGGCGCTACGTTCTGGAGCAGTTTCTCCATCCCCGACGAACGATGCCCGATCATTGGCCGGATCATCGCTTCCAGAACGTCGGGATGGACGTCGGTCGGTCCGGGAAGGAAGAATTTGCCGAAAGAAGGGACGGCGACAGCGTGAGTCGGAACGGATGCGGTCGACGTCATGCCGTGGCTCGCGCCAGCTCGTCGACCAGACCGCCCATCACGACTTCGCTCGTCTTCACGAGCCGCACCCCTTCCTCGCCCCACTCCTTGAGGAGGTGCTCGGCGACATCGCGGTCGATGGGCTTCATCGCGTCCGTCACGGCGAACAGCCGAACCTGAGGCCGGTGCTGAAGCAGCCCTTCGATGGCGTACTTGTCGCACACGTCGAGGGCGACGCCGTAGAGCACGATGTCGTGCGGATTCAGCGCGTCGAGCACGGGCAGGACATTGCGATTGGTGAACACGTCGAAGCGATGCTTGTGGAAGAGGATATCGCCACGATGGCTCTTGACCCGCGCCGCCAGCGCAGCCGGATCCTGCGGCTCGGGCTCGATCACGAGGGGATCGCGGAGCGCCGTCTCGGGAATCTTGCGCTGCCCCGGCGTGCCGCGCAGGCAGTGCGGCGGAAAGGTCTCTTTCCAGTCGGGCGTGGTCGAGATCTCGCTGTGGTCGACGACGTGGTCATCCGCACTCGCGACAATGGCAATGCCATGCCCATGCGCGTAATCGGTGAGCTTGCGGAGATTGGGAATGAGCTGCTCGGCGTCCGGCACGTACAGCTTGCCGTCCGCCTTCATGAAATCGTATTGCGTGTCCACGTCCCAGAAAATCACGCGGGGCATGAATCTACTCCTCTGGAAGGATCGGCAACGGGGGAATCTCTCCGCGAAGCGCGGAGGGGTCAACTACTGTGAGGAGCTACAGCGCCAGTGCTACGGCCACCTCGTCGCAGGCGTGCTGCCGGGGACAGCGCGCGCAATCGGCCCAGACTTTGAGGGGGAACTGCTCTTTCTCGGCGACGCGGAAGCCGAGGCGCATGAAGAACAACGGTTTGCGGGTCAGGCCGAACACCTCGTTCAGACCCAGCGCGCGTGCGTCGACGACCAGTGCCTCTACGAGCGCTTTGCCGACGCCGCGGCCCTGCTGGTCGTCGCGCACGGCGAGCCCGGCAATTTCGGCGAGCTCGGTGCTGTAGACCTTGAGGCTGCCGGTGCCGACGATGCTGCCGTCCGCAGTCGTGGCGACGACGTACTCCTTGATGTGGCGGCAGAGGTCGTAGTTCGACCGCGGCAAGAGATCACCGGTCGCGACGAACGGCGCCATCAAGACTTCCATCGCGGAGACGTCGGCGAGGGTGGCGGGACGGAGCGTCGTCTCGGTCTTGATCGATAGGCTGGTCACGCCAGAACCTCGGCGAGGATGGTGGCCCCGCGCTCGAGCTCGTCGCGGCTGATCGTCAACGGCGGCACGATGCGGATCACGGTCGGACCCGCGGTGAGCACGAGCAAATGGCGCTCGCGCGCCGCAGCCACGACCGGCGCGGCGACATCATTGAGCTCGAGCCCCCACATCAATCCTCGCCCGCGCGCCTCGCGGACGCGGGCGCTGCCGGCCACGAGGCGGCTCAAGCGCCGGCCGAACCACTCGCCTTTCGACCGCACCTCGGCCAGGAAGTCCGGCTCCGTGATCGTGCGCAGCACGTCGAGCGCAACGCTTGCGACAAACGGGCCGCCGCCGAACGTGGTCGCGTGATCGCCGGGGGCGAGCGCGGCCGCAATTCCGTCGTTCACGAGGACAGCGCCCATCGGCAGCCCGCCGCATAGCGGCTTCGCCAACGTGTAGATGTCCGGCACCACGCCCGACTGCTCCGCCGCAAACACCGTCCCGGTGCGGCCGAGACCGCACTGCACTTCGTCGAAGATCAATGCGGTGGCTGTTTCATTGCACCGTTTCCGTAAGAAGACCAGAAACTCATCCGCTACGCAGCGCACGCCCCCTTCACCCTGCAGTGGCTCGATGATCACGGCGGCCGTCCGCTCGGCCGTGATGGCTCGCGACGCGGCGTCTTCATCGCCGAGCGGGATGATGTGCACGCCGGCGAGCAGCGGCTCGAACGGCCGGCGATAATCGGGTCGATCGGTCGCCGCGAGCGACGCGAACAGCCGGCCGTGGAACGATCCGCTGAACGCGACGATCTCGGTCTTCTGGGACCATTTGCGCGCGAACTTGAATGCGCCTTCGTTCGCTTCCGCGCCGGAGTTACAGAAGAACGCCTGCCCCCCCTGCCCCCCCTGCCCCCCCCCGTCGGAAGGAAATGCCCGGCCGGTCAGCTCCGCGGCGAGCCGTGCGCCGGGTTCGGTGCGGTAGAGGTTGGAGACGTGCACCAGCCCCGACTCGAGGGCACGGTGCACCGCGTCACGAAAGACGGGGTGGTTGTAGCCGAGCGCGTTGACGGCGATCCCCGCAACGAAGTCGAGGTAGCGCGTCCCGTCTTCGGCGATGAGCTCCGAGCCCTCGCCGGCGACGAAGAGGGGACCGACGCGCGCATAGACGCCCAGCAATGCCGTGGCGTCGGGCGTGGTGAGCGACGGCGTCACGCGGGTTGAACCGCCGGTGGTGCGGCGAGGAGGCGGGTGCCGGCGGTAGCGTGCTCGAACATCTCGAGATCGCCAATCCGTACGGCCCGAACACCCGCCCCGAGCGCGTGTGCGGCGGCGCGGAGTTTGGCGGCCATGCCGCCGGTCGCGACGCCACCTTCAATCAGCGGCTCGATTTCCGCGGCCGCAAGAGTCGGCTGCGCGACGCCCTCGATCGTTACGCCCGGTACGTCGGACACGAAAAGCAGCTCATGCGCTCCCAGGGCGGCGGCGATCGTGGCGGCCGCCTGGTCGGCGTTGACGTTGAGCGGACGGATCGGTGGTGTAGGCGAGGGAGCGACCGGCGCGACGACCGGAGTCAGACCGGCGAGCAGCAGGCTTTGGAGCAATGAGGCGCGCACGTTTACGATCGCGCCGACCTCACCGAGGTCGACGCCGTTCTCGAGCGGCTGCGCGGTCAGCAGGCCGCCGTCGGCGCCGCACAACCCGATCGCATCGAGTCCCGCGGCCCGGAGCGCCGTTACGACCAGGCGATTCATCGGGCCACCCAGCACCATTTCCACGATCTGGGCGATCTCGGGTGTCGTCACGCGCAGACCGTCTTTCTTTTCCACCGGAAGACCGAGACGCCGCGACCAGGCGCTGACGGCCTGCCCGCCACCGTGCACGATGACGGCAGGTCCGATGCCGGCCAGGGCGCGAGCGCAGTCGGCGACCCAGGCAGGCCGGTCGAGCTCGTTGCCGCCGATTTTGACGACACGCACCGTCAGCATGCGAGTCCCGCGGTCTCGGGGAGTCCGAGCATCACGTTCATGTTTTGGATGGCCTGGCCAGCCGCGCCCTTCACGAGATTGTCGATCGCGGCGATCACGGTCAGGCGCGGCCGCCGGACATCGGCGACTTCCGCGACGCCGATGGCGACGCGATTCCGATACACGACATCCTTGAGCGATGGCAACGCCCCGTGCATCACCTGAATGCACGGCTCGTGGTCGTACGCCGCGTCGTACAGGCCTTCGGCGGTCGCTTGATCGAGCACCCGCGTCAACGGCACGTGAATCGTTTCCAGAATGCCGCGCTTCACCGGGAGCAGATGCGGCGTGAAGACGAGGTCGCCCGTGAATCCGCCTTCGCGCGCCAGCGATTGCTTCAGCTCGGCGAGATGGCGGTGCGTGTTGCCGATGGCGTAGGCGCGGTAATCCTCGGCGACTTCGCCGAACAGCAGCTCACGCTTGGGATTGCGGCCCGCGCCGGTCACGCCCGACGCCGCGTCGATGATGACTTCCCGCGCGGGATCGATGAGTCCGAGTTGCGCCAGGGGAATCAGCGCGAGCAGCGCGGCGGTGGGATAGCACCCCGGATTCGCTACCAGCTCGGCATCGGCCAGGCGCGGCCGTGTGAATTCGGTGAGTCCGTACACCGCATCCGGCGAGAGCCGGAAGTCCGCCGAGAGGTCCACCGCGCGTTTACCGCCCGCCCGCGCCTCGTGCACGTAGCGGCCGGAGACTCCGTGTGGCAGTGCCGACAGAATGATCTCGGCGTCCTGCCACGGCGCGTCGTCGGCCTTGATCAGCTGCTGGCCGTCGACCCGTTCGCCCGCGGCCGACTCGGCGGTCGCAAATGCCACGGTGGCGTTGGGATGCCCGCTCAACAGCCGCAGCAGCTCGTGACCGACATAACCCGACGCCCCCAGCACGCCCACCGGGACGGATGCATGATTATTCATTTGAGCGGAAAATTATGCAGACCCGCCGGGCCACGCAAGGTGCGCCCCTACGTCACCCGTTCCAACCTCGAGTTCGGCCGGTATGCCCGCCCGACCTTCGCGCACGGCTTCCCTTCGAGCATTACCACGTCGGCGGTGAAATCGAACCTGCCCTGAAAGAGGCTCGAGCCGACGCCGTAAGCATCGACGGGGATGTTCTGTTCCTCGAACTGGCGGATCTTCTCGACCGTGAAGCCGCCGGAAACGATGATCTTGACGTCTCGATAACCCGCGGCGTCGAGCGCGTGGCGCACGTTGCTGACCATCTGGGGATTCACGCCGGTCGGCTTGAACGTGCCCATCTGCGGAATGACCGATTTGTCCACGAGCGTCTCGGAGGTGTCGAGCCGCACGCCATACAAGCGGTCTCCCAGCAACTTGGCCACAGCCAGCGACGTCCCGACGCAGTCGTTGTCGAAGTCCACGAGGGTGATCAGGCGAATCGAGGGATCGCTATGCTCGGCGAACTTGCGCGAGGCGAGCACGGTGTCCCCCTGGTAGGCCGCGATGAGCGCATGGGGCACGGTGCCGATCCCCTCCGATCCCCACCACGACGCCTGTGCGTCGGTGGACACGCCGATGGCGCCGGCGATGTGCGCCGCGTAGCCATCACCGGTCTGCACCAGCCAGTGATCGTGCCGCGCCGGGAAGAACATCACTTCCTTGGGCTTCGCCGCCTCGACCACGAGCCGCGTGTTCGTTCCGACGCGCGTGCGGCGCGCGAGGACGCCGAGGTACAACGTTTCGAGCACCGCGAAGGCGTCGTACGGCCCCTCGATCAGCAGCACCGTCTCCCAGGGATGGATCTCGTCGCCGTCATACAGCGCGTGCACGACCAGCTCGTCCCAGCGCTCGGCGCACAGTTTGAGGATCGCGATCGCCTCGTCGATGCCGCCCAGGTACGCGTGCGATTTCCCGAATACCTGCATCGTCACGCGGGGCCGGTGCGCGTCTTTGCGTAGCAGATCGCGCGCGCGGACGAAGTATTTGTCGGAGTAGTAGCCCTCCCGCATCTTGTCGACCGGCAGGTGAAAGATCGACGGATCGAGACGCTTCTGCCGCGGAGCCATCAGCGCGGGCCGGGCCAGGCAAACGTGGCGGCGAGCGTGTCGCCGGTCGGCAGTGGCAGCTGTCGAGCCACGTTGTTGAGGCGCCCGCAGATCGTGCCGAGCGGCTCCGTGGCCGCCGGCGGTGACACGCGCAGGCAGACGACGTCGGCGTCGAGCGCGAGCGCGCGGTCGCGCGCCGAGCGTGCCGGATCGGGGCGGGTCAGGCTCACGACCAGCGTCGTCGCGCGTCCCTTGAGCACGAGCTGGACGATGCGGGGCGGCTCCTCCGGAATCAGATCGATCGGACGGGGCGCGCTGACGGTGTCACCCCGCACGAGATTCAGGATGACCCGCGCGCGGCGCGGGCGTGCCACCGCTTCGAGCCGGAAGTCGCGCGTGGAATCGACGAGGTCGAACGCCTCCGCCGCGCGCGCCTCGCCGCCCGCGAATTCCCGCTCCAGCTGCAACTCGACCCACAGCGCGCGAGCGGTGTTCCCAAAAGGGTAAACGCGGGCGGTATCACTCCACGCCAGTCGCACCACCCTCCGATACGTGTCTTCTTCCCAGAGTGGGAGACCACGGCGCGATCGCCCCACTCTGCGCCGCGTGAAGAACCCGCCGCTGAGGCTCACCGTGTCACCGACCGGCGTGACGTGAAACAGCGCCTCGACCTCCGCCGAGTCGGTGCGGAGCGTCAGGCGCATGTCGCTGTCGAGCGGGCCGCTGACGGCACCGCTCGCCAGCACCCGCGGCGCGACCGCCGCGGGCTCGATGACCCGAATGCGATACGTAAGCCGGGTGCCCGGTCCTTGCAGAGCCGCCAGAGTCAACAGGATGCTACTGAACGACGATAGTGCCACGCGTTTCCTCGAGCGCGGCGCGGCCGCCGGGCCCCCCCCAGCGCTGGTTCGCCGCCCATCCGGCGAGCAGGCCCGTCCCCAGGGCGATCGCGACCCAGATCGCCAGCGTGCCGGCGCGAATCGACGGCCGCGGCACGACGAACGCGTGCGGGTTCCCGGCCGAGCGGGCCAGGGCGACACGCACCTCGAGCTGGCTGGCGCGCGCCCCCGCGCAATGCCCGCAGGTCGCCAGGTGTTTCGCGAGCGCCGCACGCTCGACGAGCGACAGCTCGCCGTCGAGCTCGGCATCGATCTGCGCGAGCCATTGCTCGTGCGTGGCGTCTGCCATCAAACCTCCTCTCGTACGCGATAGCGCAGCGCCCGACGCTGCATCCACCGCACGGCGAACGCGTCCGTCAAAGAGCGCAGCACCCGGTTCCACATGCCGTACTTGGTGACACCGTGTTTGCGAGGTCGGTGGCCCACGGCGACCTCCGTCACCGTACCGCCCTGCATCTTGACGAGTGTCGGCAGGAAGCGGTGCATCCCCGAAAACAACGGCAGCGCGCGAACGGCTTCGGTGCGAAACGCCTTGAGCGAGCAGCCGGTATCGCGGATCACTTCCCCATTGAGCCGGTTACGGACGCCATTGGCGATGCGGCTCTGGAGCCGCTTCCACGCCGTGTCGCGACGCGTCGCCCGATAGCCGGCAACGGCGGTCGCGCCGCTGCGCTGCAATGTGTCGACCAGGCGCGGGATATCGGCCGGATCGTTCTGCAGGTCGGCGTCCAGGGTAATGACGACCGGCGCGCGCGCGGCCCGAAAGCCCGCGGCGAACGCCGCCGTCTGACCCGCATTGTGCGCAAAGGAGATGATCCGCAGCTGGGGGTGCTGTGGGCGCAGTGCCTTGAGCGCCTCGAGCGTGCCGTCGGTCGAGCCGTCATCCACGACGATCACCTCGTAGCGGTGGCGACCGGCGAGGGCGGCCGCGATCTCGGCGAGCAGCGGCGCGAGGTTGTCCCGCTCGTTATACGCGGGGACCACGAGCGAAAGCTCCACGGGGTGGGAACGATAGCAAGTTGACAGCCGCTAGACGAGTGGCTAAAACCCGTCTTGTGTCCGACTCCGTGACGCGCCGGGATTTCTTGCGCTCTGCCGCGGGCGGTGCCGCCGCGAGCACGCGGCTGGGAATCCCGCATGCGATGCGGCCGCTGCGGCCGCTCCCTCCCCCGTCCCGCTGGGCGGCGAAGCCCGTCGCGATCGCGAGCGCGAATGGCCTGCGCGCGGTGCAGAAAGCCTTCGACCTGCTCATGCAGGGGGCAGACACGCTCGACGCCGTCGTCGAGGGCGTGAAGATCCAGGAGCTCGACCCCAGCGACGACTCCGTCGGCTACGGGGGGTTGCCGAACGCCGCAGGCGTCGTCCAGCTCGATGCGTCCTGCATGCACGGTCCTAGCAAGCGCGCCGGCGCGGTCGGCTGCCTGGAGAACATCAAGACACCCTCGGAAGTCGCCAAGCTGGTCCTCAAATACACGAATCACGTCTTCCTGGTCGGGGAGGGCGCCAAACGGTTCGCGCTGTCGTACGGCTTCAAGGAAGAAGACCTGTTGACCGAGCATTCGCGCGAAGCGTGGCTGCGGTGGCGCGCCAATCTGAGCCCGAACGACAATTACCTCGACGTCCCGGATTCGGATCACCTGGTCGTCACGAAGACCGGCACCATCAACTGCGACGCCGTGACGCCGCAGGGCGATCTCTCCTCGGTGACGACGACGGCCGGCCTTTCCTGGAAGATTCCCGGCCGCGTGGGAGACTCGCCGATCATCGGCGCGGGACAGTATTGCGACAATGACGTCGGGGCCGCCGGGTCCACCGGGCTCGGCGAGGCCAACATCAAAGTGTGCGGCGGGTTCCTCACGGTCGAGCACATGCGGCGCGGCATGAAGCCGACCGATGCCTGTCTCGAGACGTTGAAACGCGTCGTCGCCATGACCGAGACGCGGCTCCTCAATCCGCAGGGGCGTCCCAAGTTCGACCTCGTGTTCTACGCCGTCACCAAGAGAGGGGAATTCGGCGCCGCCTCGCTGTACCCCAACCGCTACGCGGCGCACGACGGCACGGAAGCCAAACTTCGCGACACGGCCTCCTTATTCTCGCACGCCTGACCCTCGCGCTCGCCATTGTGCTGGCATCGCCGCTTGCGGCGCAAGGCGAGGCGAACCAGCGGAAGACCTGGGTCGACCACCTCTACCCTTTCCTTTACTACAGCTCGATCGACGGATTCTGGCTCGCCGGCCATTACGACTGGTCGAGTCCGATGGGGTTCGCCGAGCGGCCGGAGCCGAATTTCGGCCGCATCGCGTTGGACGTCGGCGCGAGCACCCAGGGCAGCTACGCGTTCACCGTCGACGCGCAGGCGCCGGCGTATTGGGACGGCTGGCGCCTGGGACTCACGCTGAGTCTCACG
This sequence comes from Gemmatimonadales bacterium, assembly GCA_035637355.1. Classification (GTDB taxonomy): domain Bacteria; phylum Gemmatimonadota; class Gemmatimonadetes; order Gemmatimonadales; family GWC2-71-9; genus 20CM-2-65-7. The sequence goes on along the minus strand of DASPXJ010000033.1, from coordinate 21,034 downwards.
CGCGCCAACCGGCTCGGCTATTACGGCCAGGGCAACAACACCACGTATGACCGCGACAGCACCACTGGTCGCTCGTACTTCTACCGCGTCAGCCGCCGGACAGATGGGGCTCGTCTCACGCTGCAGCGTCGGGTGGTGGGCCCCGTCCGCGTATTGGTGGGCGGCACATTCGAGCATGCGGACTTCCGCGAATTGCCGGGCGTGAGCCTCTTCCAGCGCGATCGCCTGGCCGGCACGATCCGCTCGGAGGATCTGCCGTTCAACGATGCCGTCACGCGCGCAGGCCTGGTGTTCGATTCCCGGGATCTCGAGGCCGACCCGCATCGTGGCGTGTTTGCCGAAGCGCTCGTCGGCAGTGGCCGCGGCTATAGGCGGACGACGGCGGCGATTCATGCCTACGTCCATCCGCTCCAGCGCCTGATTCTCGCGGGGCGGGTCGCGGGTGAGAGGATGACCGGCACACCACCCGTCGGGGCGCAACAGACTATGGAATCGAGTGAAGGGCCGATCGTGGCCGTCGGAGGCTTGCGGTCGTTGCGCGGTTATTACGACGACCGCTTTCTGGGCCCCGGCAAGCTCGTCGGCGGCGTGGAGGCACGCTACGGTTTGCTCTGGGCCCCGCGGCTGCTCGAGGTGAAGCTGTTCGCGTTCTACGATGCGGGGCGCGTCTTCGGTCCGGGAGAGGCGGTTCGCCTGACCCGCCACGGCCTGCATGCCGCCATGGGGGGCGGCGTCGCCATGGCTTTCATGCGGAATACGGTGCTCGTATTCGACGTCGGCAAAGGGACCGAGGGCAGCCAGTTCAGCTTCGCGACTAGCTGGAGCTACTGATCTCCCGGATTTCCACTCCTCGCTCTTTCAGCTCCGCGACATACGCAGCAAACGGGACCGCCTCATCCGGCGTGTGCACACCCTTCGCCGTGATCCTGCCGTCCACCTGCATCAACCCCGTAATCGCCAGCGAATAGCCGGTCGTACGCATCATCGCGCTTATTCCGGTCTTCTCATCGAAGTAATCCAGCAGCTGCCACGCGACGCGACGGCCATCCTGACCCTGCACGTCGACGCGGAGCGCGACCAGGTCCCGCCCGTTCGGCTTCGTGAGCTGAGGCGACACCGCCGCGATGAACGCGTCGCGCGGCACGATCTCCGTGCCTTTCACCATCACGGGATCCAACGAGAGCAGCCCCATCTCGCGAATCGGCCGCATGATCGCCACGTGCCCGGGATAGCGCAGCGTCTTGTACTCCATCGTGCGCACTTTGCCGCGATACGCCCACGGCATGGTCGATATTCCGCCGCCCGTGTGGAATGCCTCGAGCGTGCCCACCGGGCTGGGGAACTGCACGTCTTCCAGGTCGGAGAGCGCGTCCACGCGTTCCGGACGGCCCTCGCGCAGCACCCAGGACGGCGTCGTGTAGTAGTCGAGCGCCCCTTCGAGCGAGTAGACGATCTGGTAATTGAGCGGCGGCTCCGGCTGCTGTGGCAGGCCGCCGACAAAGATCTTGACGCTGTCGGCGTCGCCGACGCGGCGAATCCCTTCCGCCGCGATGATGTTGACCATGCCGGGCGCGAGCCCGCAATCGGGAATCACCGAGACCCGTCGCTTTGCAGCGGCCGCGTGCAGCGTCTTCTGCCGCTTCACGATGTCCGTGTTGCCGCCCAGGTCGGCGCAGTGCAGCCCCATCGCGACGGCAGCCTTGGCGACGGGAAAGTTGAAGTAGTACGGCAGCGCATTCATGACGGCGTCATGCCCGCGCATCAGCTTCCGCAGCTGTGGGCCACGCTTGGCGTCGAGCCTCGCGGTCACCAGCCGCTTGGTCTTCTTTTTCCTGAGAAACGCCGGGATGCGGCGGGGATGCAAATCGGCGAGCGTGACGCGCTCCACCTCAGGACGCTGCAGTAGGTCATACGCGCAGGCAGAACCCTGTAGCCCAGCGCCCAGCACAAGCATGCGCATCGAGAACGCCGCCTCCGAGTGATTGATGGGAGTTGAAGCGGCGGGAAAGCTAGTAGATTCGCCACCGTGTCGCACCCCTCGCTATCCCACGCGGGCGCCGCGGGCGCCGCCGATCTGACGCGCCAGCGCCTCATCCGTGCGGCGCTGGAGCTGTTCACCACCAAAGGCTACCACGACACCACGACGGCCCAGATCGCGAAGAAGGCCGGCATCGCGGAGGGGACGATCTATCGCCATTTCGCGAGCAAGCAGCAGCTAGTGAACGAGCTGTACCGCGCTGCGCAGCGCTGGGCCGCCAAAGTGGTACAGGAGACCTCGCGCGGTCCGGAGGCGGGAACCGCACGGGCGCAGCTGACGGCCGTCGCGCACGGCCTGTTGGACGGGGCGGTCCGTGACACGGCCATCGTCAAGCTGGGACTCCTCGAGCCGCTCGACGCACTGCTGGACGAGGAAAGTCGCAGGACGGAGCGGGAGTTTCGGACGGCGATCGAGCGCATCGTGGCGGAGGGCAAGGCTCAGGGCACCGTACGCGCGGGCGCGGTGGAGATCTGGGCGGGCGTCTGGCTCGCGGCGATCAGCCATGCGTTGAAGAAGATCGTCGCGGGAGAATGGAAACCCGGCGATGCCGGTGTGCGACTCGTGATCGATGCCGGCTGGAAGGCAATTAGCGTGTGAACGATGGGCCCCTCACTTCGCGACAAAAAGCAACAGTCGCTCCGTGGGGGGCCCATCGTTCACGCGCTACTTAGCTTCGTCGCAGCTCAAACAACGCGATCTCCGGCGGGACAAATATCCGCAACGGCACCCCTACCACGCCGATCCCGCGACTCACATAGAGCTGGCTGCTCCCCTGCGTGAAGTGCCCCATCACGTACTTCGTGATCAGGCGGCCGGGGGACCAACCGACCACCGGCAGGTAGAACTGACCGCCATGGATGTGGCCGGCGAGGGTCAGGGGAATCGCGCGCGGCGCGGCGCCGTCGAAGGCACCGGGGCGGTGCGCGAGCAGAATCCGGAACGCGTCCCTCGCCGGCGGTGTGAGGCGGAGTGCCACATCGAGGTCGGCGTCCTGGGGATCGTCGGCGCGCCAGTTGCGGGGGTCGTCGATGCCGATGAGCGCCAGTGCCGCGCCGTCGCGCTCGATCAGATGCACGCCGTTCTTCACGAAGACCTGGCCCGCATCGCGCACACCGCGAATGACGGCATCCTGGCCGGTGTAGCGATCGTGGTTGCCGAGCACGGTCACCACGCCGAGGGGCGCGTGCAGGTCGCGAAAGGCGCGGACGTAGTCGGGGATGAACGATGGGGAGATGTCGATCATGTCTCCCGTCTGCACGATGAGATCGGCGCCCAGCGCGTTAGTCTGCGCGACGATCGCTCGCATCTTCTCTTCCGACATGTGGATGCCGGCGTGTACGTCCGAGAGATGCGCGATGCGGATGCCGTTGAGACCGGGCGGCAGGTCGGGAAACAGCAGCGTGCGCCTGGTGATCGACGGCAGGCGCTCGGCGCTCCAAATACCGTAGGCGGACACGCCGAGACCGGCGGCGGCGTAGGCATACGTAGCACGAGCCAGGAATTGGCGCCGTGAAACAGGTGCGCGGTCCGCGGTGAGCAGTGCGCGGGCCTGCTCGCCAGGTGTCCCGCGTACCGCGTACCGCTCACCGCGCACCTTCCGGACCAGCCACCATACCCCCTTGCCGAGCAAATACACACAGATCAGCCCGCAGAAAATCCAGCCGAGCAGCTGCCACGCGATCCACGGTGCGATGTACGGCGTGCGGCTGATGCCCCACAGGCTGCCGGAGAACATCCGCACCGCGACGATGACCCAGGGGATGTTGAAAACCACGAAGAGCACCGCCAGCGGACGGCGCGCGGTCAGCGGCAGGCGCTCGCGCAGGTACAGGTACAGCAGCAACTGCGGCGCTGCGAACAGCAACAGATAAATTAGGGTCATGCCATCCCGTACGTCGTGGCTATTGGTGATGTTCCCCGCGCTGCTCGCGGCGCAGCGTTCATCGCCCGTCGAGCGGCAGCTGGTCGCGGCCGGCGTCTGGGCGGAAGCGCGCTACAACTATGCCTACTGGGACGCCGTGCGCGCGAACTGGGACTCCGCGTTCGCGGCGACAGTCACTTCTCTCGGCGCGTCCCCGCGGCCGACCGACCTGCAATTCTTTCGTCGCCTGCGGCGCTGGGGTGCGCTGCTCGATGACGGCCAGCTCGAGATCCTGCCTCCCGTAACGATAGCGGGTCGCGTGGCCAGGCCGCCGTTGCTGCTGCGGAGCATCGAACGCCGGCCCTTCATCATGGACTACGCCACGAACGATGAGATGCGCGTCGCGCGCCCTGAACGGCTGGCGGAGATCCTCGAGGTCCAGGGGATTCCCGCGGCGGTCTGGATCCGCGACTCCGTGTTGCCCGAGATCTCCGCCGCCACGGAGGCGAGCCGCTGGGAGCGCGCCGTGGCGGCCATGCTGGAAGGAGAGCGCAGTACCGCCTTGCATCTGCTGCTGCGGCTCCCCGGCGGCACGGAGCGGGGAGCGAGCGTCACGCGCAGCGTGCCGCTCACGGCTCAAGCAGTGCTCGAGCGGCCGGCGGCGGCACTCGAAGCCGACACGCTCGCGGATGGGGCGATCTGGGTGCGGGTGAACTCATTCGCCGATCCCGACGTCCTGGCGCTGTTCGATCGCGTGCTGGGAGGCGCTCCCCGCGAGGGGCCACGGCATCACGGCCTCATCCTCGATTTGCGGGAGACGACATGGACGGCGGGAGGCCGCGAGCACGGGTATGCGATGCTCGCCCGGCTCATCGAGCGCCCGGTGCTGACGTCACGCTGGCGGACGCCGCAGTATCGTCCCGCGTACCGGGGCAGCGATTTACCGGATTCCGCGGGCGCCTGGCTCACCGCGCCGTCCGACACGATCTGGCCGCCGCCGAGCCGCGAGCGCGTCCCGTACACCGGCCCCGTAGCGGTGCTGTGCTCGTCACGCACGGCGGGACCCGCCGAGGATTTTCTCGTGGCGTTTCGCGGCGGCAACCGCGGTCCCATCATCGGTGAGCCGTCGGCCGGCAGTACGGGGCAGACGGCAGTCCTGTCGCTCGCGGGCGGGTGGCAGCTGCGCGTCACCGTCACGCGCGACGCGTATCCGGACGGCAGGGAATTCGTGCGCACCGGAATCGTCCCGGAGCGCGCCGTCGAGGTGCGGGTCGCTGACGTGCTCGCAGGACGTGACGCGGCGCTGGACCGGGCGCGCGCCTACCTCATGGAGATCGCCCGCCGCTAGCTCTTGAGCTGCCCGCGGAAAAAGTGGAGCACGGCATGCCAGGCGCTGTCGGCAACCTCGGGCTGCTCGCGCGTGCGCAGGAAGCCGTGCCCGACGCCCGGATAGATGGCGTACGGATAATCCTTGCCGGCGGCGCGCATCGCCGCGGCCGCATCGGGCAGTCCCGCATCGATGCGCGCATCGTTCTCCGCATAGACGCCCAGCCCCTTCGCGCGGATCTTCGCCATGTCTGCCGGATTCGGGCTGGGGCCATAGCACACCACGAAGGCCTTGAGCTCCGGCGCATTCGTCGCATAACGGAAGCTCTGGCCGCCGCCCCAACAGAATCCGATGACGCCGATCTCGTTCGCGCGTACGGGACGCAAGGAATTGAGGTAGCGCCGGGTGGCATCGAGGTCCTGTGTCACCGTATCGGCGTTCAGTGTGGCGATCAGCTTCCGTGCTGAGTCCTGCGACGCGGGAGTGCCGCCGCGGCGCGACAACAGGTCCGGCGCGATCGCGACGAAGCCGTCCTTGGCGAGCTGCTCGGTCGTCTGCCGGATGAAGTCCGACATGCCAAAGATCTCGTGGATGACGATCACGGCGGGCGCGGGCTGCGGACGCTCCGGATACGCGATGTAGGCGGTCACCGTATCCTTGCCGCTGGGAAACTTGACGTACTCGGAATGAATGTCGACGGATCGGCGGATCGCCGGATTGGCGGATGACGAATATGCCATCACGGCCACCATCGCAGCGCTCACCGCCACAACCCATCCGACCATCCGACGATCCGTCGATCCGCCGTTCCTACCGTCCATAAGTCACCCTCCAGATCTTGCCACCCATGTCGTCGCTCACCAGCAGCGAGCCGTCCGGCAGGACCAGCAGGCCAACCGGCCGGCCCCAGCGCGAGCCGTCGGGGCGCTGCCAGCCTACGATGAAGTCTTCGACGCCGGTGGCGCGCCGGCCACCGCTGTCCACCTGCACGCGCACGACCTTGGCGCCGGTCGGGACGGACCGGTTCCAGGACCCGTGCAGCGTCATGAACGCCGCGCCGCGATAGTCGCGGGGGAATTGCGTGCCCGTGTAGAACGCGAAGCCGAGCGGCGCGGAGTGGGCCTGCACGGTGATGGCGGGCGGCTCGACCTGCGTGCAGTCAGCCGCTCCGTACTCGGGATTGGCCTTGCCCGGCAGATAACACTGTGGCCACCCGTAGTTGCGGCCGTCCTTGATGATGTTGACATGCTCGGGGGGCACGTCGTCGCCGAGGTTGTCGCGGTCGTTGTTGCCGCCCCAGAGCTCGCCGGTCGTGGGGTTGAATGCCATCCCGACGGTATTGCGCAGTCCCTTCGCGAAGATCCGGCCACCGGAGCCGTCGGGATTGAACTGTGTGACGGCGGCGCGCATCGAGTCGCGCTCGTCGCACAGGTTACACGACGAGCCGGCGGCCACGTACATCTTGCCATCCGGCCCGAACAGAATGGTCCGCGTCGAGTGGCCGCCGCCACCAGGAATCCGAGCGATCGTTTCGCCTTCCGCTGCACCGGGACGGAATCGCTTCACGGTGCCGACGTCGGCGACGTACATCGTGTCGCTGCGGAACGCGATGCCGAACGATCCCTTGAGGCCGGTGGCGACCGTCACGGGACTTTCGGCGACGCCGTCGTGGTTCGCATCGGTGAGTTTGACGATCACGCCGGATCCCGGCTGCGACGCGTACACCGCGTTGCCCGGTCCGAGCGCCAGAAAACGCACCCCTTCGAGGTTCTGCGCGAACACCGCGATCGTGAATCCTGGCGGAAGCCGGAGCGGCTGTTCCTGGCCGGCCGCGGGTTGGGGGCTGCGGCAGGCGATGGCGATCACGGCGATGCTAATTGCGACGCGCATACACTCCCTCGAGAGCTGTGGCGCCTTCGGGCATCCGCTCGCGGCTCGCCAGCGCTTGCGCGGCGGCCCGCTCGACTTGTGCGGTGATATCGGCTTCCACGTCCAGGAGAACTTTTTCGGACGTTCCTTCTTCCTTCAGATACTCCTCGTACAACCCGACCGGGTCGCGCTTGCCCCATTTCGTAAACAGCTCGGCCGAAAACGTTTCGCGGGCTTCGCGCTCGTCGTGGGTCGCATGGCCCCCCATGCGGAACGTTTCAGCGATCAACAACGCGGGGCCGTTCCCCGCGCGGCAACGATCCGCCGCCATCCGCGTCGCGGCAAAGGCGTCGAGCACGTTGTTGCCGTCGAATAGCGCTCCCCATACGCCGTAGCTCGCCGGCCAGTCCTTGAAATCGGGGGGGAGATGGTGCTGTTCGACACGCGTGCCCAGGGCCACCTGATTGTTCTCGATGATGAAAATGGCGGGGACTCTCTGCACCGCGGCGAAGTTCGTCCCTTCGTGCGCCGCGGCGGTCTTGGTGGATCCGTCGCCCACCCAGGTGAGCGCCACGCGCGGCTCGCGCTTGATCTTGAACGCCAGCGCCAGCCCCGCGATCACTGGCACCATGTCGCCGACATGCGAGATCGGCTGCAACACGCCGTGCGGAAACGATCCGACGTGGAGATCGCGGCCCCGGCTGGGGGAATCGGCGGTCGCGAGATAGGCGCGCAGCATGTCGGCGATCGGCATCCCCATCTCGCTGCAGGCCGCAGCGTTGCGGATCATCGGCGCGACGATGTCCAGACCACGCTCGAGTGCGTGCACCGGTCCGACGGTGGTGGCCTCTTCGCCGATGCCGAGCCACGCCTTGGAAATCACGCCGGTGCGCACCCAGCGCTTCAGCTCGATGTCATGGAGGCGCGCGCGCAGCAGGCCGCCATAAAGCTGGAGCTTGGAGTCAGGAGTCAGGGTCGACACGATCCCGGCGCGCTCGGGATCACTTTCGATCGTGGCTCGGAATGCCCGGACCAGCGCGGGATCAGGCTTCCAGTCGACGTATTCCGGCGGGTCGAATGCGGGGAACCGCTTCACGGCTGAGAAGATTATCGCGGAACGACTTCGACGCTATAGGCGGAAACGTAGGCGCGATGAAGGCGACCGTGATTCGGAACACGGAGATGTAGCAACTCGTGCAAGATTACACGCTCTCGGAATGCCCTCGGTTTTTTCAGAAGGTCCGTTGAAAAGCTTACACGGCCGGCTGGCGAACACGATCCCCATTTACGAGTCATCATCTGGAGTCGAACTTGCTTTGGCTGAACGCGAAGCCGCTTCGCCCATTGAATCACGACCGATTTGAAACGTTCACTCGCCAGAGCGCTGAAGCGTTGAGTCGGCGTCATTGGTCGCGAGAGAGGCCGAGGACTCGTTCGGCCAATTCGATCATGGGCCGCCCGCTGACGACACGCATCAGCACTTTGTAGGTCTCCGCTTTGAGCTGCCGAAACTCGTCGGCGTTGCTTGCTGCATTAGGAAAACGTGCGCGGATCGCTGCGATGTCGCGCGACAAGTCGAGAGCCGCAGCGGGATAGTCTCGCCGCAACACCCAATACACACCGAAGGTCTCCGCATCGAGACCAGTGTCCCGTCGCAGCCGATCCGCTTCAGCCCGTTCGGCAACCAAAGCGTCGAGCTGGGTGAGCGCAGCGTCCGTCGTCGTCCGTCGTTCCTCGAGGATCTCAAGCACCGCGGCTGCACGCTCGCTGATGCTCAGTAGATGGGGCTGCGTCTCGCCGTCATGCTGCGCGGCCTCTTCCATCGCGCGCACGAGGTTCACGACCTTTCCCTCGTCGTTCCCCGGCTTACGCCTCAGCGCATCAAGGGCCTCCGGCGTGAATTCGACAGTGCGCGTAATGCGGTAGTTCTGGGCGAGCGAGGCGTTGTCACGTACCAGTTTCTCGGTCTTCTTGGCGACATCGCCGTAATAGAATTCCTTCGCGCCGTAGGCGTTGCGCAGCATGACGTAGAGGTCCGCTAGGCGATTGTAGGGCGTGATGTAGTCTCGCAGCTCGGCCGAGGGCGACAGGACCTCGTACAGCTCCTCGATCTCCTGGAACAGTTCTGCAAAGCGGCGGCGGGCGTCCGGCTCGAGGAACGTCTCGTAGAGGAGGCGGTCCAAGACCGCGTCGTTGCCCTCGGCTCCCGTCATGCGAGCCAGGTATTCCTTCGCCTCCCCGTCCATCAAGTGCCGGAAACGAGCGAGCAGCACATCCAGATCTTCGATGACCCCGCTCACATCCTTGTCCTGGAACGCCAGCGCCTTGTTCAGCTCCTTCAGTACGCCGACGAAGTCCACGATCAGGCCGCACGGCTTGGCATGGCCCGCGTCGTCTTCGTACGGGCGGTTGACGCGCGCGATCGCCTGGAGCAACACGTGGTCCCGCATCGGCTTGTCGAGATACATGCAGTAGAGAATCGGCGCGTCGAACCCGGTCAGCAGTTTGTCCGTGACGATGAAGATCCGTGGGTCTTTGTCAGGGCGAAGGAAGAGTTTGCGCGCCTCCTTCTCGGCGGCGTCGGCGAGCTGGAGTTGCGCCACGAGGGGGCGGTCCACGACGTCCGCGGCACTCGGCGTATAGACCGGCACGGTCCACTCCGGCGGCAGATGCTTGTCCAGCTCCCGCTTGTAGAGGGCGCATGCCTCCCGGTCCACCGCGACCACAAACGTTTTGTAGCCGAGGGGGAGGACGTTTTCTCGGAAATGCTGCGCGATGAATCGGGCGACGTCCGCGACCCGCGCGTCGGCCTTGAGGAAGGCCCGGAGCGTCACGGCGCGCTCGAGGATGCGATTCAGCTCCTCGATGTCCGAGATGCCTTCGGCTTCCTTGAGTGCGAGAAACTCTCGTTCGAGGAGATCCGCCGGTACGACCAGTTCCCCCGGCGCCATCGCGTGGCGCAGCTTAACCGTGGTGCCGTCCTCGATGGACTCCTTGATGGTGTATTTGTCCAGGTAGCCCTCGGCGTCCTGAGCGCCGAACGTCTTGAACGTGCCCTGGCCGTAAGCTGTCTTGTCGATAGGCGTGCCGGTGAACCCGATCAGGGTGGCATTGGGGAGCGCACCGGTCAGGTAGTTACCGAGGTCCCCGCCGGTCGAGCGGTGCGCTTCATCGATCATGACGAAGACGTCGGGCCGCGTGCACGAGTCCTTCTTCAGGCCCTCGAACTTGTGAATCATCGAGACGATGAGCCCGCGAAAGTCGCGATCGAGCAGGTCCTGTAGCTCGGCGCGCGAGCCTGCGCGTGCCACGGCGATGCTCGCGCCCTGGAGCTCCCCGAGCACACGGTCCACCCAGCCTGAGAGCTGACCTTCGAGCTCGTTACGGTCCACCACGAGCAACACCGTGGCGCCGGGGAACGCTCTCGTATCCTGGAGGATGAGCCGAGCGCTAGTAAGCAGGGTGAACGTCTTTCCCGCGCCTTGAGTGTGCCACACGAGGCCCCGCCGTTTCCTAGGATCAGCACAGCGCTGGATGACCTTGGCCACCGCACGCGTCTGGTGCTGCCGCAGAACCGTCTTCTGCAGCTCATCGTCCTTGACGTAGAACAGGAGCCACTCCCGCAACAGCTCGAGGAAGTGCGGGATACGGAAGAAGCTGTGGACCGCCTCTCGGTAGGTCTCGGACGGCTCGACCTTCCATTTGAAGACGGCCTTGCGGGCGTAGTTCCAGGTGACGCCGTAGTAGTACTCGATGAGGTGGGTGACGTTGAACACCTGGGGCATCACCATCAGCTCCGGCGTGTCGACTTCGTAGCGGCGCAGCTGGGTGACGGCGCGGGTCAGGGCATCGCGTTTGTCGGGATTCTTGTTCTCGACGATGGCGACAGGGACGCCGTTAATAAGGAAGATGATGTCGGCGCGGTTGCCTTTGCGGCCGGGAGCCCGAGAAGTCCACTCATAGGTGACGTGGAAGCGATCGTTCTCAGGGTGCTCGTAGTCGATCACCGTAACGTTGCGGTGCCGCTTTTCAGTCTCGTCGAACACCGTGCGCTGATTGCGCAGCCATTCGAGGATCTCGCGATTACCCTCGATGCTCGGGCGGACCCCCTCCATTCGGCTGATAATGGATTGGACGTTGTCGGCTGAGACGAGGCCCGGGTTCAGGCGCAGCAGAGCGTCCCGCAGCTCATCGTAGAAGAAGAACCCCTGCTCGCCACCGCGCTTGCGCAGCGCGTCTTCTTTCGACACGACGGTCCAACCGACGTCGCTCGCGTGACGGACGAGGGGGAACTGGACCGTGGCCGCCTCGTTAGCGAGGTGGCGGGGAGCCAAGGTGGGGACCGGCTTGGTGGTCTTCGGCCTCATGCAGCGACGCCTTCGCCCGAGTCCCGAACGCGCAGGCGGCCGGTCATCAAGTCGTTAAGCAGTGCCCGGCACAACTGCTCCAGGGCCGCACGCTTGCGTTCGTGGACGTCTAAACTCTCATCAATCGCTTCGAGGACAGCGGTGATTTCTGCTTGCTCTCCATAGTCTGAGGGTACCGGCATCGATAGCGGCACCAAGTGCTTCTTGTTGAGCTGCGGGGTCGGGCCGGGCTCCGTGATCGACCTTAGATCAAAGCTTTGCAGCCAGTAAAAGAGGTAAGCCGTGGTGAGCTGCTCACGCGCCCGCACGCCGATCAGGTTTGGGTCCAGCACGGTCCACGCCGTCGTCAAGCGCTTCTTGTTGGTTGCGATCGCGGCCCCCCGTTTCGGAAACACAATCGTGTCGGGCGGCACCAGTCTCCGCTCCGCGACTGAGCGCGGGACGTGCTTCTCGATCGCAGAGTGCGTGAACCGTACCGAGTTTCCTTCCCGGTTCATGTCTGACACCTTCACGCCCATCGCCTTAACGGTCTCCGCGGTTGAGATGTCCTGCATTGCCGAGAAGTCGGTGTAGGAGAGGGAAGAGCTTACAACATCGCAGCGCGTCCCGAGCCTGACCACGTCCCAACTCGCTGGTACCGGCCCGATCTCCGTCTCCTTTTGCTCCTCACCGCGCAACCCCTGCGTGAAGAGCTGTTGCATCGCGGCCTGCTTCAGCTCGCGGGTGGCAAGGATCGCCCGCGCCTCCACGTCCCGGAGGCGCTGTAAAACACGGAATACGCACGCAATCCTTGCCTGCTCTGTTGGTGGGGGAGTTGGCACCATCAACTCCAGTAACGCTTGATCTGGGACGCGCTGCCGAGCCGTCGATCCCTCCATCTTCCCGGTCAGGTGATCACGTACGTCCGGGTGGAGGAGGTAGTAGAAGAGGTACCACGGGTCCCCTTTCCCAATCGGCTGCAGCGGGATCAGCTCGGTCGAGCCAACGCCGAATGCCGCGGGCAAGTCGTCTGCCTTCCCTTGCTTCCCGTTCTCGAATGACGGAGTGATTCTGGCGACGAGGACGTCTCCGCGCTCGAAGTAGGTCCCGCTGGTGATCGCTTCAGGGAGCCGACTGTCGTACCGAATGCTCGCGCTACCCCCCGCCGGGACCGCCTCCATAGGGGCGAAGGGAATCCGCTCTTGTCCTGCGTAATCGAGCGCTCGGGGTTTTTTCGTGATTCGATAGTGCCGCCCTAGCGGTTCCCAAACCCATCCTTCCGGCAGGGAGGTTTCGAAGATCGACACCGGTCAGATCCCCATTTGCTTCAACACGCGGTCGAGTTCGGCCTGCGCGGTTGCGCTCTCCGCGCTCAGCTCGTCCAGCTCAGCCTTGATGGCCGTAAGAGGCCGGAACTCTGCGTTCGAAGCGTTTCCGATGTACCTGGATGGCGAAAGGTTCCAGTCCGTAGCGGCCGCCTCGCCAGTTGAGATCACCGCAGCAAGACCTTCAAGGTTCTCGCTTCCCGAGTACGCGTCCGCAATTCGCCCAATTCCTTCCTCAGTCAGGTAGTTCTTAGGACTCCCCTTCTTGAATTCCCGACTTGCATTGACGAGCACGATCTTGCCGCGCCGCTCTTTGGGCTTCCCCTTGCGTAACACGACGATCACGCCCGCGGCGGTCGTGTTATAGAAGAGATTGTCGGGCAAGAGAATCACGCCGTCCACGTAATCGTGCTCCACGAACCAGCGCCGGATGTTGCGCTCACGGTCCTCGTTCTTACTGCCCGACCCGCGCGTCACCGCACCAGTGTCGAGGACGACGGCCGCCCGCCCACCATCCTTCATCGTCGCCAGCGTGTGCTGGAGCCACGCCCAGTCAGCCTTCCCCGCAGTGGTGCCCCCCTGCTCCTCGAACCGCCCGAACGGATCGTGCTCGTACACGTCCGGGTCGAACGGCTGGTTCCACATCGGATTCGCCACCACGATGTCGAACTGCTTGAGCCGGGCATCGCCCTCGCGGAACTTGGGATTGCGGATCGAGTCGCCTCGTACCACCTCACCCTGCATGTCGTGAATGATCCGGTTCATGCACGACACCGCGTAGCTCTCGGCCTGCAGCTCCTGACCGTAGAGGCGCAGCGGCACTTTCGACAGCGGATCGAGCCTCCGGCACACGAGCTGCAGCTTGACCAGCAACCCGAACGACCCGCACGCGAAGTCGTAGCACTCCTCGCCCGGCCGCGGTCGAAGGATCTCGGCCATGAGGAACCCCACCTCGGTGGGCGTGAAAAACTCGCCGGCACTCTGCCCCGACCCCTCGGCAAACTTGCGCAACAGGTACTCGTAGCAGCGGCCGAGGAAGTCGGGCTCCACGTCGTGCAAGCCCAGGCGGTAGCGCGGATCGGAGAACGTCTCGATTACGCCCTTCAACGCGGAGTCGGAGATCTCGCGCTCGCCGTTGCGCGTTTCGTTGAAATCCACTACGTCAATCACGCCGGCGAGTCCGGGGTTGTGCCGCACGATCGCGCGCGTGGTGAGTGTGAGCTGTTCGCCGAGGGTGCGGGGACGGCGGTCAGCGGGCCAGTCGAAGGCCACGCGGCCACTTACCACACCCCAGCGAGCCTCGGGGGGGATGTAAAGCCGCACCAGTCGCTGGCTCGGCTGCGTCGTTCCCTTCGCTTCCTCCTCCACCAACGCCAGGGCCGTGTCGCGATCGCCGAACTGCTCGGCCAGCCGCGCCAGCTCGTCGTCGAAGACGTCGGAAAGGCGCTTGATGAATAGCAACGGCAGGATGTAGTCTTTGAACTTGGGCGCGTCTTTCTCCCCGCGAATCGAGCAGGCAGCGTCCCAGAGCATCTGCTCCATGCTCCGGGTGCCGAGGACCTTGCTGTGGGAGATTCCGCGGCGGCGTCGGGTGGTCGGGCTGGTATCGGGTGGGGCACTGGGATCGGATTCGCCGCCCGCCTCCCCTAGCAGGCGTTCGACCGCTTCTCGCTGGGCGCGCTGGGGTTTGGATTTCCCACTCTCCCAGCGGTTGACGGTTGCGAAGGACACGCCTAGCCTGGTTGCAAGTTCTTCCTGGCTGAGCTGCAGCTTGCTGCGAAGGTCGCTGATCTGCGTGGCAAAATCTTCCATGCGCGAACAGTAAGCTATAGCAAATATAACGTCAATTGGCCATTGACTCGGTGCACTTGCTGGCTATATTCTCTATTCGCGAATAGCGAATACTAGGAGGGTCGCATGATTGCGCTCCAGCCCCTAAAGCCAGTTGACGTAGTGGTTGGCCTGAGGCTCGCGGAGGGTCCCGAGTTGAAGTACGACGAACTGAGTGCCGACCTCGGCATCAGCTCGAGTACGGCACATGCGGCCGTGCGTCGCTTGCAGGCTGCCGGCCTGCTGCGGCCGAGTAGCCGTGTCGTGAATTGGCTAGCCCTCCACGAGTTCCTCGCTCACGGCCTGCGTTATGCGTTTCCCGCGCGGCCAGGTGCGCGAGCACGGGGCGTTCCCACGGCACACGCCGGGCCGCCCCTGGCAAAGCACATCGTGGCCGAAGACATGATCGTTTGGCCCGATCCCGAGGGACCCGTGGAGGGAGAGGCAATCGCACCGCTGTATCCTCAAGCGATCGAGCTCCCCAAACGCGCGCCTGCCACCTACGAGATGCTGACGCTCGCGGACGCAATCCGCGTCGGCGGCCCGAGGGAGCGGCAGCGCGCGCTCGAGGAGATCCAGGCGCGTGTGCGCAGCGCGTCGGCGCGCCCGCGGATGCGCGACGAAATCGTGCGGCTCCGTGGCCGGATCCTGGAGGCGGCCGCAGAAAACGGGGCCGGGGACGTTCGCCTCTTCGGCTCCGTGGCGCGCGGCGACGACACGTCGGGGAGCGACATCGATTTTCTCGTTTCGCTCGAACCGGGTCGAACCCTGCTCGACCTCACGCGCCTGGAAGTGCGCTTGGAGGAGCTACTCCAGCATCCCGCCGACGTCGTGACACCCGAGAGCTTGCGCGAGTCCATTCGCGCGACCGCGCTGCGCGAGGCCGTGCCTGTCTAAAGGGCGGGAAGCGGCCCTGGAGCGGATGCGGCACATGCTTACGGCCGCTGAAGCCATCGAACGCTACGTCGAACGCGGGCGCGCCGCGTTTGACGCCGACCCCGCCCTGCGCGATGCGATCGTCTACCAAATCGTCGTGTTGGGGGAGGCCGCCAAGGCAGTGGTTGCCGCGGACCCGTCCCTAGAGGTCGAGCTCCCCCAGGTTGAGTGGTCTCTCCTCGCGAAGATGCGCGATAAGGTGACCCATCAATACTGGGCCATCAATCAAGAAATCGTCTGGGCGACAGCGGAGCAGGATATCGCCGCCATTCGCGGTCTTTTGCGAGGCGCACTGGAGGAACTGGGGTAGGACCGCTTCACGGCACTCCGGCTGCGCTCCGGCCCACGACCTGCCCGCCCTGCTTGAACACCTTGCCGTCCTTCATGACGAAGTCGACGTGTTCCAGGGTCTGGATGTTGTCGAGGGGATTGCCTTGCACCGCGACCAGGTCGGCGCGCTTGCCGGCGGCGATCGTGCCGATGTCCCGCTCGAGCCCCAGCAGCGTCGCGCCGCTCGAGGTTCCCGCCACGATGGCCTGCATCGGCGTCATCCCGTAGCGCACCATCAGACCGAACTCGCGCGCGTTGCTGCCGTGCCGCATCACACCGGCGTCGGTGCCGAGGGCGATCTTCACGCCGCCGTCGAGCGCCAGCTTGAAGGAGTTGTGCATCCGCGGCGCGATCGCGAGCGCCTTGGCCGCGATCGGGGGCGGCAGCCGGCCCGCCGTGGCGAGCGACTCGACGGTGAATCCCGCCAGCAGCGTCGGAACCAGCCACGTGCCGCGCTGCTTCATGAGCGCGACGGCCTCGGCGTCGAGAATCGAGCCGTGCTCGATCGACGTCACGCCGGCCCGCACCGCCGCCTTGATCCCGGCGGTGCCGTGCGCGTGCGCCGCCACGCGGCGGTCGAGCTGCGTGGCGGTCTCCACGATCGCGCGCATTTCCTCTTCGGTGTACTGCTGGACGCCGACCGAATCGGTCAGCGACAAGACGCCGCCCGTTGCGCAGATCTTGATGACGTCGGCGCCGTATTTGACCGCGTACCGCACCGCGTTGCGAACCTGCTCCACGCCGTCGGCCACGCCGACTTCGACGCCGCCTTCATGCCCGAGGGCTTCGGGCTGCAACCCGTTCGTCTCGTCGCAGTGGCCGCCGCGAATGCCGAACGAGATGCCGGCGGCGACGATGCGCGGTCCCGCAATCCACCCGGTGTTGATCGCGTTACGCAGCGCGACGTCGCCAAAGCTCGCGCTGCCGACGACGCGCACGGTCGTGAAGCCCGCTTCCAGCGTCTGCTGCGCGTGTGCCGCCCCCAGCAACGCCAGCTGGCTCGGCATCTCCGTGAGGCGGCTGTGCTGCCAGTCGCCGTCGCCGATCGTACGCCCCGCGAGGTGTACGTGGGCATCGATGAATCCGGGGAGCAACGTCGCGGCGGACAGATCGATCACGCTCGCGCCGAGAGGCACCTGCACGCTCGTGCCGACGGCCGTGATGCGGTCGCCCTGGACCAGCACCACGGCGTTCTTGAGCGGCGCGGCACCGGTGCCGTCGATCAGCGTGCCGGCGCGGATCGCGGTGACGCCCGGTTGCTGCAGCGCCAGGACCGCAATCAGCGCGATCACGAGAATTTTTCCTTGAGCTTGCCCAGAAAGCCGGACGACTCCGCGGAGCCGCTGAGCGCCTGGGCGAATTCGATGGCGGTGGCGAAGCGGTCGTCGGGGCTCGTCTGCAGCGCTTGCGCGAGCGCTTTCTCGACGGCGTCGGGGACGTCGCCGCGCAGCTGGCGGATCGGCACGGGCTGGCTCCGCAGCCGCGCGATCATCATTTCCTGCGCGTTGCGGCCCTGGAACGGCAGCTTGCCGGTGAACATCTCGAACGCGACGATGCCGAGGGCGTAGATGTCGCTGCGCGCGTCGAGCGGTTTGCCGCGGATCTGCTCGGGGCTCATGAACTCGGGCGTGCCGAGGATAATGCCGGTGGCGGTGAGCTTGGCGATGGCGGGATCGGCGCGGCGCTCTTTGGCGAGCCCGAAGTCCATCACGACCGCACGCTCGGCGCCGCCGCCATCGTCCGGCACCAGCATGACGTTCTCGGGCTTCAGGTCGCGGTGAATGATCTGCAGCTCGTGCGCGTGATGCAGTCCCGCGCACATCTGCTTCAGCAGCGTCACGCCCAGCGTGATGTCCATCGGCCCGCCGCGCACTTCGCGGTCGGAGAGCAGCTCACCCTTGAGGAAGGGCATCACGAGATAGATGAGCCCGTCTTCCGATTCGCCCAGCCGCAGGATCCGGCACACGTTGGGATGATCGAGCCGCATCGCCAATCCGGCTTCGCGGCGCAGCCGCTCGACCGAGCTCTTGTCGGACGCGAGCCGGGGCGACAGCACCTTGATCGCGACGGTCGCCTCGGAGGAGATCTCCTTGGCGAGATAGACGTACGACATCCCGCCCTCGCCCAGCTTTTGCAACACCTGATAACGCGCATCCAGGATCTGATTGGAGAGGCTGGAGGCGCGGTCGGGCCCGCCCCCCCCCCGCGGGGGTTTACCGGGGGGCAGGGGTGTACGTACGCCCGTCCCACTCCCCGCTGATGGAGGGGGGGGGGGGGCCGCCGCCGGTTTCCTGGACTGGATTTCGACCAGCATGCTTCCGTCCTTGGGACAGAAGCGGGCTGCGGTGTCCGTGTAGACGGACCCGCACTTGGGACAGCGGCGCTCACTCATTGCCGGACCAAGTTGCGGCCTTCGTTCTTGGCGCGATAGAGGGCCTGATCGGCCAGCGACACGAAGCTGTCGGCACTGTGCACGCGATCGTCGGGGAACGATGCGACGCCGATGCTGATCGTCACGTGCAGCGGGTCCTCGCCCGGATCGGCGAAGTCCCGCTGCATGACGCGGCGCCGTAACCGCTCGGCGAAGATCTGCGCGCCGTGCGGCGCGGTCTCCGGCATCACGACCACGAACTCTTCACCGCCGTAGCGCGCCACGATATCGACCGAGCGCGCCTCGCGCCGCAGCAGCTCGCCGACCTGGCGGAGCACCGAGTCGCCCGCGATGTGGCCGTGCGTATCGTTGATCGATTTGAAACGGTCGATGTCGGCGAGCAGAATCGTCAGCGCCAGGTTGTAGCGGCGCGCGCGATCGAGCTCCTGGGCGAGCGCTTCGGCCAGCGCGCGGCGGTTCATGCAGCCGGTGAGCGCGTCCGTCAGCGCGAGCTTCTCGAGCCGTTGCTTGTCGGAGACCGCGGTTTCGAAGTCGTACGCCTTCTCGATCGCCGACACGGCCGTCTTGATGACGGTTTCCGCAAACTGCGCGTCGGCCCGCGTGAGCGGCGGGTCGTCACCGGTCGTCCGCAGGAAGAAGACGCCGATTTGCTGGTCCTTCATCCAGAACGGCAGGGCCACCGCCGAGCGCGTGGGGACCTTGATCTCCTCGCGCTCCCAGCGGCGGCGCTCGTCCTCGTACAGCGGGTCGGTCGCGACGTCCTCGACCAGGACCAGGCGGCCCGTCGAGACGGCCTTCCGGATCTCCGGGTAGCGCGCCAGGTCGATCTGCAGATTGCGCAGCATCGGGTTTTCGTACGCGGCCACGACGATGCCCTGCTGGTCGCCCGGCTTCGCGAGCACCATCGAGCATTTGGAGATGTTGAGCGCCCGGGCGACGCGACGCGCCAGGATGTGGTAGATCTCGTCCGGCTTGAGGGAGTCGGTGACCTCGTGGAGGATGTCCACCATCGCGGCGCGGCTGCGCGCCTCTTCGCGCGCCTGCCCGAGCGCGCGCCCCACCCGGATGTGCGCTTCCACGCGCGCCAGCAGCTCGCGCACCCGGAACGGCTTGGAGATGAAGTCGGCGGCGCCGAGGCCCAGCGCGCGCACCGTGGCTTCCTCCGGCGGCATCGACGACACCATGAGGACGGGCAGGTCCTTGTAGCGCTCGTCCTGTTTCAAGCGTTCGAGCAGCTGCAGGCCGTCGACCTTGGGCATCATGATGTCGAGCAGCAGCAGGGCCGGCTTGACCTCTTCGAGTTTGGCGAACAACCCATCGCCGCCCGGACAGACGTCGACGTCGTACCCGTGCTCCTTGAGGATCCAGGTCAGGGTACGGACCAGCGATTCATCGTCATCGGCGACCAGCACTCGGGTTTTCAATCCTGAGCCTCGAGCAACGAGCGATCCACATTGCCGCCGCTCACCACCAGGACCGTGGTGCTGGAGCGGGGGACCGCACCGGCGAGTAGCGCGGCCGTCGTTGCGGCGCCGGAAGGCTCGATCGCCAGCCGGCAGGTGCGCCATAGAAACTGCACGGCGGCGCGAATACTGTCATCCTCGACCAGGACGACGCCGCGAATCCGCTTGCGCTCCCGCGCCAGCTCGGCGAACGGGATGGCGCCGACCGTGAGCGTGATCAGCCCGTCGGCGATGCTCGCGGTACGCTCGAGCCGCACCGGCGCGCCGGCCGCGAGCGAATGGTGCAGCTTCGGCGCCCCGGCCGGCTCGACGCCCCAGACGACGGCTTTGCTCTTTGCCGCAGCCAAGCCGGATACGATCCCCGAGATCAGACCGCCGCCCCCGACCGGCACCACGACCGTCTCGACCTCCGGCAGCTGCTCGACGATCTCGAGCGCGACGGTCGCCTGGCCCGCGACGATGTCGGGATGATCGAACGGCGGCACGATCGCGAGGCCGTCCTGCGCCGCGATCGCTTCCGCCTTGATGCGCCGGTCTTCGGACGTGCGGCCCGCGAACACCACTTCCCCACCCCACTGCTTCACGCCTTCCACCTTCACCGCGGGCGCCGTCTCGGGCATCGTCACCACGGCGCGCACGCCGAATTGCTTGGCAGCATACGCGACGGCCTGGCCGTGGTTGCCCGACGAGTAGGTGATGACCCCGCGCTGCCGCGCGGGGTCGGCGAGTTTCCGAATGGCATTGTAGGCGCCGCGAATCTTGAACGCGCCGACGGGTTGCTCGTTCTCGAGCTTGAGGTGAGCGCCCAGCTCCGGCACGAAGACCAGCGGAGTGCGGCGTGCGACCCCCCGCAGGCCCGCTGCGGCTTCCTGGATGTCCCGGGCAGTGACCACGCTACTTCTTGGCTTTGGCCTTCGCCTTGGCCTTGGACTTCGGCGCGGGCGGGGGTGTCTCGTCGTCGTCCGCTTCGACCTCCTCCTCATCTTCCTTTACTACGCGAGCCACGTCCACGACCAGGTCACCGGGAGTGAGGTTCATGACCTTCACGCCCTGCGTATTGCGGCCCGAAATGCGGATGCCTTCGACGGGGACGCGGATCATGATCCCCTTCTTGGTGATCATCATCAGCTCGTCGTCGGGCAACACTTCCTTCAGGGCGACGATGTCGCCCGTCTTGTCGCTGCGCTTCAGCGTGATGATGCCGCGACCGCCGCGATGCTGGACCCGGTATTCGTCGAGCTCCGAGCGCTTGCCCATGCCCTTCTCGGTGACGGTGAGCAGCGTGGATTTGCGGCGCACCACGACCATGTCGATGAC
>DASPXJ010000032.1:0-57147 GCA_035637355.1 Gemmatimonadales bacterium | reverse complement strand
ATGGTGCGGGCGGTGGCAGAGGACTGGTGAGTAGAGCCCTTCTCTCAGTATCGGACAAGCGCGGGATCGTCGAATTTGCCCGCGAGCTGGTGAGTCTCCGCTGGGAAATCGTCTCGACCGGCGGGACGGCGGAAGCGCTGCGGCGCGAGGGCGTTCCGGTCGTCCTCGTCGAACACGTCACGGGCTTTCCGGAGATGATGGATGGGCGCGTAAAGACGTTGCACCCGAAGGTGCATGGAGCACTCTTGGCACGAAGAGATAACTCCGGTGATCTCGCAGCGCTGAAGCAGCACGGCATCACGCCGATCGATCTCGTCGCCGTGAATCTCTACCCCTTCCGCGAGACCGTCGCGAAACCACAGACCACGTTCGCGCAGGCGATCGAGCAAATCGACATCGGCGGCCCCTCGATGCTGCGCTCGGCCGCGAAAAACCACGCGGATGTCATCGTGGTGGTGGATCCCGACGATTATCCGGCGGTCGTCGAAGCTCTGAAAGCGAAGGGAGTGGGGGGGGACCAGCGTCGGGCGTTAGCCACCAAAGTTTTTGCCCACACCGCCGCCTACGACGCCGCGATCCTCGGCTATCTCACACGGTCGCAGGAAGCGCTCCCGGAGACGCTGAGCGCCGTGTTGCAGCGCCGGCAGCCGCTGCGCTACGGCGAAAATCCGCACCAGCGCGCCGCGCTCTACGTGACCGATGAGCCGGGGGGGGGCATCCGCGACATGCACCAGCTCCACGGCAAGGAGCTGTCGTTCAACAATCTGCTCGACGTGGATGCCGCGGTGATGGCGATCGCGCCCTTCGGCGGCAAGGACGCCCGTCCCGCCTGCGTGATCATCAAGCACACGACGCCCTGCGGCATCGCGCTCGGCCGCAACGCCGCGGATGCCTACGCGCGCGCCCTGGCGACGGACCGCACGTCCGCGTTCGGATCGGTGATCGCGTTCAACACGGTCGTGGACCGTGCCGCCGCCGAGGCGATGCGCGACCTGTTCGTCGAAGTCGTCGTCGCGCCGCGGGTCGATGCCGAGGCGCTGGCGGTCTTCCAGGAGAAGAAGAACCTGCGCGTCGTGGAGCTGCCGCGCTTCCCCGATGAGCCGACGCTCGACTACAAGCGGATACGCGGCGGGTTTCTCGTACAGGACCGGTTCCGCTACGGCGGCGTCGCCGACGAGTCCAAATGGCAGGTGGTGACCACACGGCGCCCGACCGATGCGCAATGGAACGACCTGCGCTTCGCCTGGGCGTCGGTCGGGTCGATCAAGTCGAACGCGATCATCCTGGTGCGGGATGAGGCCGCGATCGGCATCGGCGCCGGGCAGATGAGCCGCGTGGATTCGTCATTCCTGGCCGTGCATAAGGCGCGGCAGCAGGGCCACGACCCGAGTGGGGCGGTGTTGGCGAGCGACGCCTTCTTTCCATTCCGCGACGGGGTGGACGAGGCGGCCGTCGCCGGGGTCACGGCGATCATCCAGCCGGGGGGGTCGGTCAAGGACGCCGAGGTCATCGCGGCGGCGGACGAGCATGACCTGGCCATGGTCCTCACCGGTATGCGGCAATTCCGTCACTAGATTACACGACCCATGACCCCCACCTCTGCCAAGCAGACGTACCTCACCGCCGCCGGCGTCTCACTCGCCGCGTTGATTCTCTACATCGTCACGCTCGCCCCGACGACGCAATTCTGGGATGCTTCGGAATACATCGCGGCGGCGCACGCGCTCGGCATTCCGCATCCGCCCGGCAATCCGTTCTTCGTGATCGTCGCGCACGTGTGGGGACTGTTGCCGGTCGCCTCCGACTACGCGCGACGCATCAATTTCCTCGCGGCGGTGACGAGCGCGACGTCGGCGGGTCTCTGGTTTCTCATCGGCGAGCGGTGGCTCCGGCCCATCGTCGCCCCGGACGGCTGGCGCCGCCTTGCCGCGGCCGCGGGCGCCGTCGTCGGCGCCACGATGTTCACGGTGTGGAATCAAGCGGTGGCGAACGAGAAGGTCTATACCATCAGCGTGCTGTCGATCGCGCTCATCCTGTGGCTGACGCTGCGCTGGGCCGATCAGCCCGCCGAGACGCGCCCCGACAACCTGCTCGTCCTGATCGTGTATCTGCTGGCGCTGACCGCCACCAATCAGCTCATGGGATTGCTGGTCGCGCCCGCGGTGCTCGTTTACGTGCTGCTGACCGATCCGCGCGCGCTGCTGCGGCCCCGGTTCCTGATCGCTGCCGGCCTGGTGGCCGTCGTCGGGCTCAGCGTGAATCTGTTCATTCCGATCCGCGCGCACCTCGATCCTTACATGAATCAGGGCGACGCCTTCACGTGGCCGGCACTGCGCTCGGTGCTGGCGCGCGAGCAATTCGCCAAGCCGTCGGTGTTCGACAATCCGATGTACCCGCCCGGTCCGGAAAACCCGGGGCGCTCCATCGTGCTGATCGGCCAGCAATTCCTCAACTACTGGCAGTACTTCACCTGGCAATTCGGGCGCGATTGGTCGGCGCTGGCGCAGCGGCTGCTCGCGGGCCTGTTCCTGCTCCTCGGCATCGCCGGCGCGCGGCGCCACTGGCAAGCCGATCGTCGCTCCGCGCTCGCAATGACGGCGCTGGTGCTGACGTTGACGGTGGCGCTCGTGTTCTATCTCAACTTCAAATGGGGCTTCTCGCAGCCGTACACCGGTCTCGAGCATGAGGTGCGTGAGCGCGACTACTTCTTCATCGCTTCGTTCGCGGTGTGGGGGGTGTGGGTCGGGATCGGCCTCGCGGCGATCGCGGAGGCGCTCGTCGCGCGACTACCACGGGCCGGATGGCGTTTCGCCGCGCCCGTGTTTCTCATCGCGCTGATTCCGCTGGTCGGCAACCGGCTCACCGCGTCGCGCGCCGGGGAGACGGTGGCGCGCGACTACGCCCGCGACCTGCTCGAATCGGTCGATCCGTATGCGCTGATCATCACCAGCGGCGACAACGACACCTTCCCGCTGTGGCACGCGCAGGAGGCGCAAGGGATCAGGCGGGACGTGAGCGTCATGGTGATGACGCTGGCCAACACGAATTGGTACCTCACACAGCTGCAGCGCCGGCCACCGGTGCCGTACGCCGGCGTGCCCGCCCCGACGCAGCCGTGGATGAGCCGGTATTATCTCGGCGCGCCGGGGGTGGGGGTGGGGGGGGGCGACTCGCTGCCGCCGTACGTGATCGTCGACCACGCCGTGGCGGGAGACGTTGGTCCGATTCGCGTCGCCCTGGATCCACAGGTGCTCAAGCGCCCGTATCTCGAACGCGCCGAGCTCGCGGTGCTGCAAATCATCAAAGATCAGGTCGGCAAGCGACCGATTTATTTCTCGACCTCGACCGGCAACATTGCCGATCAGCTCGGCTTGACACCGTATCTGGTTGGTGAAGGGCTGGTCCGGCGGCTGCTGCCCAAGGCGGTCGTCGCGAGCGACAGCATTCGCCTCGTCGAGGGACGAGGCTTCCTCGATGTGCCGCGGACGCGGAAACTCGTGTTCGAGGTGTATCGGGGCGGCATCGCCGCGGCCCGGAAGCGGCCCCGGGGGTGGGTGGATACACCCTCGCAGCCGAGCCTGCTGGGCTACGTGTTCGTGTACGACACCATGGCGGCCGCGCTGCGCGACCGCGAACCGGCGCTGGCGATGCGGGCCCGCGAGCTGCGCGACGCAATCCTCGCCAATACCACCTACGCCATTCCCCGGTCTAACTGATGGCCACGACGCAGTTCCCCCCCCCCTCCGCCGTACGAGCGACCGGCCGGCCCCTTTCCGCGGCGACCACGGCCCCTGAGGTCCATCGGCCGCCCTATCTGATGGCGGCGTGCGTCGCGGCCGGCGCGCTGCTGCTCTACCTCCTCACCCTCGCGCCGACCACGCAGTTCTGGGACACCTCGGAGTACATCGCGGCCGCGTACTCGCTCGGGATCCCGCATCCGCCCGGCAACCCGCTGTTCGTGCTCATGGCGCACGTCTGGGGGCTGATCCCACTGGTGTCGGGATACGCGGAGCGCGTCAACCTCTTCGCCGCGCTGACGAGCGCCGTCTCCGCCGGGTGCTGGTTCCTCGTGGGCGAGCGCTGGCTGCGCTCGTTCGTGCCCGCCCGGTGGCCGCGGCGCCTCGCCGCGCTCGCCGGCGCCATCGTCTCGGCGACGGCGTTCACGGTATGGAATCAGTCGGTGGTCAACGAGAAGGTGTACACACTGAGCCTGCTCTCGATCGCCTTGATTCTGTGGCTGATCGTGCGTTGGGACGATCAGCCGGCGGGCGACGCGCACGACCACCATCTACTGCTGATCATCTATCTGCTCGCGCTCACCGCGACGAACCACATGATGGGCGTGCTCGTGGGCCCGGTCGTGATGGTGCTGCTGCTGCCGACGCTCAAACAGCAGCGGCCGGTGACGGCGGGCGAGCGCAGCGTCGAGTGGTCGCAGTTCATCGTGTTCACGTCGGTCTGGGCGCTGCTGCTGTCGCTCGGCCTGGAGCATTGGGAATTCATCGCCATCGCGGGCGTCTTGTGTGCCGGCGCACTGGTCGTCGCGATGCTGGCGGGCAACCTGCGGTTCGCGATCGCCGCCATCGTGGTGGTCGTGGTCGGACTCTCCGTCTATACCTATCTCCCCATTCGCGCCGGCTTCTACCCGCCGATTAACGAGGGGGAGCCGACGAACTGGCAGGCGCTGTGGGCGGTCCTCAGCCGCCAGCAGTACGGCAAGCCCTCCATCTTCGACAATCCCACGCAGGCACCGGGCGTCACGAATCCCGGTCACACCCTGACCCTCTATTGGGATCAGCTGGTCAACTACGCACAGTACTTCAGCTGGCAGTTTGGCCACGACTTCCCGGACCGCGCGCAGCGGCTGCTGGCGGTGTTGTTCGGCTTCGTCGGATTGGGTGGCGCGGTGCGCCACTGGCGCGCCGACAAGCGCACCGCGATCGCCATGACGGCCCTGATGTTCATCTTCACGTTCGCGCTCGTCTTTTACCTGAACTTCAAGTACGGCTACTCGCTGCATCCGGAAGCCGCCGTGAATCAGCACGAGGTGCGGCAGCGCGACTACTTCTTCATTTGCTCGTTCGCGATCTGGGGCATCTGGGTGGGCATGGGCCTCGCGGCCGGGATCGAATGGGTGGGCGACCTGTTCCGCGAGCGCCAGCCGGACACGGCACGCCGCTGGCTGTACGGCACGCCGCTGCTGGCGCTGGCGCTGATCCCGCTGGTGGGCAACCGGCTCACGGCGTCGCGAAAGGGCGAGACGCTGGCGCGCGACTTCGCCTACGACCTGCTGCAATCGGTCGAGCCGTACGGCGTCCTCGTCACCGCCGGCGACAACGACACCTTCCCGCTGTGGTACGCGCAGGAGGTCGAAGGCATTCGCCGCGACGTCACGATCGTCAACCTCTCGCTGGCGAATACCGACTGGTACGTGCGCCAGCTGCAGCGGCGGCCGCTCGAGCCCTTCGATTCGACCCGCGCGCCCGCGGTGTATCGCGGTAAACAGTGGCCGATGCCGGCCGGCAAGCTGATGAGCTTCAGCGATGAGCAGCTCAACGCGCTCGAGCAGTACTACATTCTCGACCAGAAGCGCGTGGCGCGACTCGGCTCGATCAACGTCACGCTCGATCCGCAGATGCTGGGCCGCCCCTACCTCGAGCGGGCCGACGTGATCGTGCTGCAGGTGATCAAGGATCAGCTCGGCAAACGCCCGATCTATTTCTCCCGCACGGCCGGCCTCTACGGGGACCAGTTCGGGTTCACGTCCCACCTCGAAGGCCAGGGCTTCGCGCGCGCGCTGCGCGAGCAGGAGATCGTGGCCTCCGACAGCATCAAGGGGATCCAGTCACTGGGCTACGTGAACGTGCCGCGCACGACCCAGCTGCTGTTCGACGTCTACCACGCGGACGCCGCCGCGCGGCCCAGGCCGCGCGGCTGGGTGGACAAGCCGTCCGAGGGGATTCTCTCGCTGTACGGGCTGACGTACTACACGATGGCGCAGGAGCTGCAAAAAACGAACACCGCGCTGTCGGCGCGCGCGCAACAGGTCGCGCAGTCGATCTTCCGGAATACGGAGACGCCCGTCCAGCCGCTGCCGGAGCAGCCGGGCTCCCCCCACTAACGCGTCGCGGGCCGGGACGTGCCCGTCGACTCGCCGGTCTGCACGCCGCGGTGGCGATCTACGACCTGCGCCATCACGTTGGCACCGGGGAACAACCGCTCCGCGCCGCCAACGACCACCGAATCACCGGCGTCGACGGAGCCGGCCTGGATCTCCACCCAACCCGCCGTCCGCACCCCCAGCGTCACCTGCCGGCGGTCAGCTTTGCCGCCTTTGACGGCCCAGATGTAGGTCTGACCCTGGAGCGGCAGAATCGCGTCCTCGGGAACGACGACCGCGTTCGGCCGAATATCCGTCGCCAGCCGCGCCTCGATGAACATCCCCGCCTGGAGCCGATGCTCCGGATTGGGCACGCGGGCCTTGATCAGGATCGTGCGGCCCGGCAGCTCGACGACGGGATCCACGAACACCACCTCACCGGAGAAATTCTTCCCCGGCAGCGCGGCGACCTGGAAGCTCACGAGCTGCCCCTGGCGCAGCCGATCGGCGTAACGCTCGGGGACCTGGAACGTCGCATACTGCGGGTTGATCGACTGCAAGCTGATCAACGGCGTCTGCGCGTTGACATACGTGCCGATGCTGACCAGGCGGCGACCGGCGAGACCGGCGAACGGCGCACGGACGACCGTGCGGTCGAGCCGCGTCTTGAGCAGATCGTATGACGCCTGCGCGGACCGGTACCCGGCATCCGCCTTCTCGAGGTCGGACTGCGACGAGGCGTTTTGCGCCATCAGCTGCTTGGTACGCTCGAGATTCCGCTGCGCCACGTCCCGGTCGGCCTCGGCTTTCGCCACCTGCGCCTTGAGCTCCGCGTCGTCCACCTTGAACAGCGGCGTGCCGGCCGCGACGCCCTGCCCTTCGCGCACGAGGATGTCGACGATGCGCCCGTCCACTTCGGGCCGCAGATCGACCGACTGAATGGCCTCGATCTGCCCGGTCGCGCCGATCGCGTCGACGACGGTGTCGTGAATCGCCAGCGCCACTTCGGCCGGCATCGGCGGCATGCCGCCGCCGGGAGCACCACCGGGTGATGCGGACTTGGCCTTGTTGCACGCGGCCGCGAGCACGACCAACACAACTAATGAACGATACGACATCACGGGGCTTCCTTATCGGTGAAGAGTCTCTTGCCGAGGATGCTCTCGAGGCCGGCGAGGGCGAGTCGCGTCCCATAGCGGGCTTGCACGAGGTCCGCCTCGGCCTGGGACAGGTTTACTTCAGCGTCGAGCAAATCGAGAATCGTCGTCGCGCCGCTTTGGTAGCGCGTTTGCTGCACCCGGAAGCTCTCCCGCGCGATGGTCAGCCCTTCCTTCGCCAGCTCGGCGCTCGTGCGGGCGGTCATGTAGGCGTCATACGCCGCGCTGACGTCGTGCTGGATCGCGCGATCCAGGTCCTGCCGCCGGGCCCGGGCAACATCCTTGTTCACCCGCGCGCGCGAGAGCGCAATCTCCCGTTGGCCGTTGTTCCACAATGGGAACGAGACCGCAAGCGTGAAATTCGTCGGCTTGAACAGCTTCGGGAAGAACGCCGTGTCGAACGTAAATGCGTTGAACGTCAGCGACGCGTGCGGCAGGTAGTTGCCTAACTCCGCCCGATACGAGGCGCTGGCCGCGCGCTCGGTGGCCGCCGCCACGCGATACTCAGGGCCCTGGCGCGCGGCCTGGGAAATGGCGTCGGCGAGCGAGATGGGCAACTCGGGCGCGGCAGCCGTGTCGAGCGGTGCCGCATCGACGGCTCCTGCCGCTCCGACCCGGCGACCGAGCTCGAGACGCGCCACCCGGAGTGCCGATCCCTGCTGCAGCTGTGCGACCTGCGCGCGGTTGAGCTCGAGACGGAGGTTCAGCGAATCGGTCGTCACCGCGGCGCCCGAGACCACTCGGGCCCGTGCAACGCCGAGCTGCTCGCGCGCCCGGCGGAACCGATCGCGCGCCACGCGATCGAGCTCGGTATTCGCGAGCACCGCGTAAAAGTCTGACTCGGTGAGCAGCGCCGTCGCGAACCGTTGCCGCAGCTCATTCGCATGCGCCCCTTCGAGCTCGGCACCAGAGCGGGACAGCTCCGCCAGCTTTTGGCCGCCGGTAAACAGATCGTACCGGGCGCTCAGTTGCCCCGTCCACGCCGTCTTCGCCAGGAAGATGGTGTCACCGGCGAAGACGAAGCTGAGTCCATTGGCGCGCTGCGCTTGCAGGCTCAGGTTGACCGCGGGCAGCACGAACACGGCAAACGCACTGCGACGCGCCCACACGGCGTTATCGACCAGTCCCAGCGCGGACACATAGTTTGGATCGAGCTGCGCCGCGCGCTGCAGCGCTTCGACCAGCGTGATCTGCGGCAACGAGTCTTGCGTCGGCACGACTCCCTGCAGCGCAAGCAACAGGGCGAGCATCAGTCGCCCTCCCCGGCCACGGGGACCAGTCGACCGCGCCGCCCGCGCGCGCGTTGCAGCGCGTTGTCGATCATGACGTACGCGACCGGAACGATGAACAGCGTCAGCGCGGTCGAGAAGAACACGCCGCCCACGATCGCGTAGCCCAGCGGTTTGCGGGACGCAGAGCCGGCCCCGACGCCAATGGCGACCGGCACCGCACCCATGATCGTCGCCACCGACGTCATGAGAATCGGGCGGAGCCGTATCCGGCCTGCCTCGAGGACCGCCGCCACGGTATCGAGTCCTTTCTCCCGCAGCTGGTTGGTGTACTCGACGAGCAGAATCGAGTTCTTGCTGACCAGCCCGATCAGGAGAATCATCCCGATTTGGCTATACAAGTTCATCGTCGCACCGGAGAAGTGCAGCAGCCGCCCGATGAAGGTGGGCGTCAAGAGCGCGACCACCTTCAGCGTTGCCAGCGCACCGGTGACCGCGAGCGGAACGGCCAGGAGCACCGTCCAGGGATGGAGCAGCGATTCGAACTGCGAGGCGAGCACCATGAACACCACGATCAGCGCGATCACAAACGCGAAGTAGATCGCGCTCCCGCTCTCCTTGTACTCGCGCGACTCTCCGGCGAGCGCCGTCGTGGTCCCGGGCGGCAGCATTTGTTTCGCGACCGCATCGATCGAATCGAGCGCCTCGCCCTGCGCGAGCCCCGGCAGCAGCGACGCCGACAACGTGAACGAGGGGATGCGGTTGAAGTGGTTGATCTGTCGCGCGCCGACCCCTTCCTCGACGTTCGCCAGCGCGTCGAGCTGCACCAGCTGCCCGCTCTTGCCGCGCAGGTAGATGCCCCGCATGTCGCTCGGGGTCGCGCGATCCTTGGGATCGAGCTGCACCATCACGTAGTACAGCTTGTCGTTGCGCGTGAAGGTGCTGACGCGGCGGCCGCCGAGGAACGTCTGCAGGGCGCTCGCCACGTCGCGGACGGGCACACCCAAATCCTCAGCCCGGTCCCGGTCGAACGTCACCCGCAGCTCCGGCTTGTTCACGAACAGGTCGGTCTGGACGTTCGCCAGACCCTTGATCTGCGAGGCGCGACCGACGAACGGCCCCATGATGTCGGTGAGTTTCGCGAAATCCGGGTTCTGGACGACGTACTGAATCGGCTGCGAGAATCCGATCGCTCCCGGCGCGTAGGGAAACGCGAGCACGCCGGAGATGCCCATCAGCTGCGGGAACAGGCCGCCGACCGTCTGCTGGACGGTGGCTTTGCGCTCGCCCCAGTCCTTCATGATGACGCCGACGAACGCGCTGTTCACGCCACCGGCGAACCCGCCCACGATCGTGAAGTACCCATTGACGCCAGGTGTGCGGCCGATGATTTGCTCGACCTGTCGCACGTAGCCGTCGGTGTACGGCAGCGACGCGCCTTCCGGTCCGCGGACGACGACGAGGAAGAACCCGCGATCGTCTTCCGGAATCAGCTCGTTCTGCAGCCGCGTCGGCGGGAAAATCAGAAACGCAAAGACCGAAGCCGCGACGATGCCGAGCGTGCCGAGCAGGACGGCACCGCGGTGATCGACGGCGCGGCGTAGCAGCTGCGCATACCGCTCCGCCAGCGCGTTGAACCCACGCTCGAATAGCTGGAAGAGCTTGCCGTGCTGATGCTGCATGCGCAGGATCTTGGCGCACAGCATCGGCGTGAGCGTCAGTGCGACGAACCCCGAGATCACGACCGCCCCCGCGACGGCGATGCCGAACTCGCTCAACAGCCGGCCCGCGGTGCCCGTCAGGAACGCGAGCGGGCTGAACACCGCCACCAGCGCGATCGTGGTCGCGATGACCGCGAATCCGATCTCGTTCGTGCCGCTCACCGCGGCCTGCTCGGGTGATTCATTCAGCTCTTCCTGATGCCGGAACGCGTTCTCCAGCACGATGATCGCGTCGTCCACCACGATGCCGATCGCGATCGTCAGCGCGAGCAGCGTGAAGTTGTTGATCGAGAAGCCGAGGAAATACATGATCGCGAACGTCGCGATGATCGACGCCGGGATCGCGAGTCCGGGGATGATCGTGGCGCGGACGTTGCGCAAGAAGACGAAGATGATCAACACGACGAGGATCGCCGCGATGAGCAGGGTGAGGCGCGCATCGTCGATCGAGTGCGTGACGAACACCGATCCGTCGAACGCGCTCTCGAGCCTGACGCCGACCGGCAGCGTCTGCTGAATGGCCGGGAGCTCCGCACGAATGCGCCTGGCCACGTCGATGAGATTCGCCTTCGATTGCCGCACCACGCCGATCGCGACCGAGGGCGTTCCCTTCCAGCGGAAGATGGAGCGGTCGTCCTCGGGCCCGAGCTCGACACGGGCCACGTCCTTGAGCTTGACGAGCTGCGTCCCCTGGCTCGCCACCACCATCTCCCCGAATTCCTGCGGCGTCTTGAGCTCGCCGAGCGAGCGGACCGAGAACTCGCGCCGGGTCGACTCGATCCGGCCCGCCGGAATCTCGACGTTGCGCGCGGCGATGGCGTTTTCGATGTCCTGCACGGTGAGCCCGCGCGCCGACAACGCCTCCGGCTGGACCCACACGCGCATCGAGTAGCGCCGCTCGCCGAAGATGGCCGCGCTGCCGACGCCCGGCAGACTCTGCAGCCGCGCCTTCACCAGCCGGTCCGCGACGTCGGACAGCTGCATCAGGTCGTAGTTGTCGCTCGACAGCGCGAGCCAGAAGAACGGCTGCGCGTCGGCCGACTGCTTGGCGATCACCGGCTCGAGCACGTCGACCGGCAGGCGCCCGCGGACGCGCGACACCTTGTCGCGCACGTCCTGCGCCGCCACGTCCACCGGCCGGTCGAGCGTAAACTCGAGCGTGATGTTGCTCGTCTGCTCCGACGACTGGCTGCTCAGCGTCCGGATGCCCTGGATCGTCGACAGCTCCTCCTCGAGCACGTCGGTGACGGCGGTCTCCACCACCTGCGCGTTCGCGCCGGGGAGCACCGTCGTGACCGAGATGATCGGAGGATCGATGTCGGGCAGCTCTCGCACCGAGAGCCGGGTGTAGCCGATGACCCCGAAGAGCACCAGCGCGGCCGACAGCATGCTGGCGAGGACGGGGCGTCGAATGGCGGTATCGGAGAGTTTCATGCGCGCAATTTTCTTCTCGGTAAAGTGAACCGACGCGACAACCTGAACGTAACGGGACGTTTCACGCGCCGGTTCCACGGTGTTCTGCTAGTACGTCGAAAAAAAACGCGGGAAATCGACATCGGCCGGTCCCGTTATTGTTCGGAATGGGACCCGAACGTATACCGAAGTACGAAGGCCCGCAAGGTCTCGCTATGGACTCGTTGCCCGCGAGAGTAGGTTATTGAAACGTTGGGAGGGCTGGCCGAATGGCTAAGGCACCGGTCTTGAAAACCGGCGGGCGCAAGCCCTTACAGGTTCGAATCCTGTGCCCTCCGCTGACTTAACCCTCCGGTCGGGAGCCCACATGCATGGCGTCCTCGGCTTTGTCCTCGCTGTCACCTCGACGCAGACCGTGTACGACACCGTCTACGAGCACATCAAGCGCCTCGCGCCGCAGCCCGACGCGGTCGCACCGGTCAGCGGGCTGGTGCTGCGACGCGACGTGATGGAGCTGCGGCTCGATTCGGGTTCCGCCTACCTGCTGACCCCGGTGGCCGGCCGCATCGTGGGTGTCGTCTTCACGGGCCGTGGATCGATGTCTTTTGTCCCGCCGCTGACGGTCGAGCAGTTCAATCTGCAGCGCGTCATGGGCGACTCCACGATCAGCGGGCCGATCACCGCCGCCGTCTTCATCTTCGCCGATTCAACACAGCCTGAGCTGGGGCGGTCGTTGCAGTTCGGCCGGGGACCACCCAGCGCCGCCGACTTGCGACCGGCGCTCGGGCCGGTCGGCGACGCGCTCGACTATATCGTGGACGGCAGCGGTCACAGCGCCACTGAAAGCCTGATGGCGGCGCTGCTCAACAACACCACCACCGGATACTTCGCGGCCTACGTCAAGCGCTCCCGCGGCGAGAGCGTCATGTTCGAATTCGATCCGACGCGCGCGGAGGAAGTGGCGCTCTACCGCCGCGGCAAGATGCAGGGGCAAAGAACGGAAACCGTCTGTCAGTTTCAACGCGCCGAGGACCTCGTGAACAATGTCTCCGTCGCCGCGAAGCAGCCCGAGTCACTCATCGTGGATGGACACGACGTCGATGCGAGCATCGATGGCAATTACAAATTCTCGGCGCGCGTCACGGAACGGCTGATCGGGCGGCAGGACCGGCAACAGTGGGCAAGCTTCGAGCTCTACAGCGAGCTCGAGGTCGACTCCGTCACCACGGACACAGGCACGCCGCTCACGTTTTACCGGCGCGAGCGGCAACCGGCGCTGTGGGTCCGTTTTCCCAGACCGGTCGCCCCAGGAGATACGGTCAACCTGCGCTTCGTCTACCACGGCGGGCTCATCGGGTTCGGATCGGCGCTCGAGGACCTCGGGATTACGGCGGACATGAAGCGCGAGCTGGGGATCATGCTCGACGGATGGGCGTACATCAAAGCCACGAGCACCTGGTTTCCGCGCTACAGCTTTGTACAAAGCACACCAGTCACGATGACGTTTCACACGCCGAAGAATTTCCAGTTTGCGACGATCGGTCGGCTGGTGGACTCGAGCACGACCGGCAACGTCAAGACCACGCGCTGGGCCAGTGAAGCTCCTACGCGGCAGGTGTCATTCAACATCGGCAAGTTCGACGAGCTCGAGATTCGTGATCCCCGGATTCCGCCGGTGACGGTGCAAGTCAACGCCGACGCGCATCAAAGCATCCGCCGAGTGATCGTCTCGGCGCGCAACCCGCAGGAATCCGTCGGCGCCGACGTCGCCGGCAGCCTTTCCTTCTTCACCAAGATGTATGGCACGCCGCTCTTCCAGCACTATTTCGCAACCGAGACACCGTATTACCACGGCCAGGCATTCCCGGGAATGATTCACCTCTCGTGGATCACATTCCTGGGCATCCGGACGGACGGGGAAGACGAGATCTTCCGGGCGCACGAAATGGCGCATCAATGGTGGGGCATCGGCGTCGAGCCCGCGGGCTACCGGGATGCGTGGCTGGCGGAAGGGTTCTCCGAGTTCTCCGGCATGTGGTACATGCAGATGGTGCTCAACAACAACGACAAGTACTTGAAGGCGCTGCGGCGCGCGCGCGAAGAGATTCGCCGCGATCGTGCCAAAGCCGCGCCGATCGGTATCGGCTACCGGGCGGCCGAGAGCTGGCGTGGCGACTACCAGTTGATCACGTATAAGAAGGGCGCCTGGGTGGTCCACATGCTGCGCAACCTGCTGCTCAACGTGCGTACCATGAACGAAGATCGCTTCCAGACCATGATGAGCACCTTCTACGAGACCTACCGCGGCAAACGCGCCTCGACCGTCGATTTCCAGCGCATGGTCGAGAAAGCCGTCGGGCAACCGATGGATTGGTTCTTCGACGAGTGGGTCTACGGTACCGCGGTGCCGACCTACACCTTCTCCTACAATGTCGTGCCCGATAGCGCGGGCTTCGTGGCGCACCTCCGTGTCCGCCAAAGCGACGTCCCTGAGACCTTCAAGATGTACGTCCCGGTCCTGATCACGCTCCCGGAGGGCGAGGGGATCGTGCGGATCCTCGTCAAAGGCCCCACGACCGACGCCACGATCCGTCTGCCCGGGATGCCGAAATCGCTGCAACTCAATCCCCTGGAATCCGTACTCGCCGACGTGAAGACCGAATCGTGGACGGAGCACCAGTGACCGGCAAGCGGGAAATGACGTTCCTGCTGGCGGGCGTCGAACAGCCCGTGCTGCAGTACCTCGCGCGGCGCGTGCCCCGTACGATCCGCTCCAACCACCTCACGGCGATCGGCGTGATCGGCGCCGTCGGCACGGGTACCGCCTACGCGCTCACGAACTACAGTCCGGCCTGGCTCTGGGGCGCGAGCGTGATGCTCGTGGTCAACTGGCTCGGCGACAGCCTCGACGGCACGCTGGCGCGCGTGCGCGGCACGCAGCGACCCAAGTACGGCTACTACCTCGACCACATCGTGGACGCGTTCTCCACCGCCGTCATCGGCCTCGGCATCGGCCTGTCTCCCTACGTGTACCTGGGCCTCGCCCTCGGGATCGTCGTCGTGTATCTCGCGATGTCGATCAACGTCTACCTCGAATCCACCGTGTTCGGCGTGTTCAAGATTTCCTACGGGCGCATCGGCCCGACCGAAGTGCGCCTGATCCTCATTCTTCTGAATACCGCGGCGTACGTCACCACCGGATGGCGTTCCCCGTTGCCCGTGCCGATCGACGTCCTGGCGAACTGGACGCTCGGCGTGCTGCTGACCGGCATGGTGGCACTGTTTGTCGGGCGATTCGCCCGCAACCTGTACCGGCTCGCCAAGCTCGAGCCGCAACGATTCCGCTGGTGGGAGCAAGGCTAGCCGCGCTGCTCCTGGTTATGGCAGTACCTGCGGCCGCGCAGAGCGTCCGCGGGCAGCTGACAGACAGTGTCAGCCGGACGCCGTTAGCGGGTGCGTTCCTCGCCGCCATCGACCCGATCCCGATCGCACTGGCGGAGGTCGTCGTCGCCGGCGAACACCAGTGCGATATCGACTCCGGTGCGTCGGTCGCCGAGGGCGGCGGGGAGAGTCTGCCGACGGTCGTCGGATTCCTCGAACGCGGCGGCAACGCGGCAGAGATCAAGACGAACACGGGCACACTGGTGTACCGCGGACCCGGCCTTGACACCGCGACAGCGCCCCCGCCCCCGCCCCCGCCCCCGCCGGCAGCTCCCCCTGCCCGGCCCGCGATGGTGCCGACTGGCGCCGCCGCCACCGGCCCCGCTCCCGAGACGAAGCGACGCCGGGCCGGGTCGGGCGACGTGCTCAGCGAGGATGAGTTTGTGGGAACCTCGGCGACGGATGCGTACGGACTGGTGCAGCAGTACCGGCCCAACTGGCTGCGCGGGCGTGGCCCGCTCAGCATCACCGATCCGACGGCGGGAGACATCCAGATCTACATGAACAATTCACATTGGGGTGATGCCAACCGTTTGCACGAGATCCCGGCGCAGGACGTCGTGGAGATGCGCATTCTCCGCGGACCGGACGCCACCATGAAATACGGCGTCAACCACGCCGCCGGGGTGATCGAGGTGGTCACGCGCTGAGTCTGCCGGCTTGGCGGTTGAGCAGCGCGATCAACGCGGGCGCGCCGGAGCGGCCGAACAGGTACCACGTCATGCCGCGCACGCCGACCCATGCGAGGAACGCGAGGCCGAGCGTACCTCCGACGCCGAGCGTGACGCCTTCCTGCGCCAGCCATGGCTGTGCTGCGTCGACCAATTCGCGGTACAGGAACAGCACTTGGAACATCGCGACCGCGAATTGCACCAGGATCATGTTCACGATGTTGCCGATCTGTTTTGCCTGGATCGCGTCGTTCAACACTTGAATGCACGCGAAGCTGCCGGCGATGATGACTGTCAGAAAAATCCACAGCAGCGAGACGAGGGCGACCGGGTTGGCTGTGTAACCGGCGAGCTCAGCAAGCAGCTCACTGATCGTGGGGCGCAGCGTAAACGTGAAGATGGTGGCCTCGACCGCGCACCAGACAATCAGCACGACAAAGCCCCACGGAACACCAGGACGACGGGAGGTCGCGTCGAGCATCGCCTGTTGGGTCGGGCCGAGTGGGTCTTGCATCGGAGAAACCCTCCCAGGGCGTGGGACCGCAAAAAGGGGCCGGTGGCGGCCCCATTGTTATGGACGGGACCGGCCAAGTCAAGAAATTTGAGCCGCGGCGATGTTCGATCGTTACAACAGTGTGAGTAGGGTACCATAGCAGCATCGAAGCCGGTAAGTTCAAGCGCCGCATAGTTGGAGGGGTGGCCGAGTGGCTGAAGGCGGCGGTTTGCTAAACCGTTATAGGGCTTTAAAACCCTATCGGGGGTTCGAATCCCCCCTCCTCCGTGCTAAAGAATGTCCAATGATCATTGATCAATGATCATTGGACATTCTCTTAGCACTCCTAGAACATCAACCACGCCAGCAAATAGAGCGTGTTGTTGTCCGACGCGCTGCGGCCCGCGCCGTCGTAGTTGCTCGTCCCGCCGTTGAACTTCTGATACGCGACATACTGCAGCGAAAACCGCGTGTTGATCCACGGCATGAATTGCACTTCGGCGATCACACCGTTGCTGTTGGGTTTTCCGGTCGCGTTGCCCGTGACGGCCCCCGGGGCATACAGCAGCGTGTCGGCACTGCCAGTCGTGCCGAAGACGCCGAGCGAGCCGCCCCAGCGCGAGGGCGTCAACCACGCCGCATCAGCGCGCACCGTGTTCAGCGTGTTCTTGGCATTCGCGGACGCACCACCGCCAAACGTGGCATCGAGCGTCTGTTGCTCATGGACGTAACTCGCGTGGACGACGAACGTCCCAAGCCCCTTTCGTCCCGCGTGACGCTCGTACTGCACATCCGCTCCGACGTCGCTGAAGCGATCGGTGGGTCCCGTCACCCCGGTGGGGTACAACCGCGAGGCCAGGCCGAAAGTCCCCAACTCGACGTATTGCGTCCCAAAGGTCCGCTGGTAGGCGAACCGCCAATACGGCGTCACGCCCTTGGTCGTTCCCGTCGAAGACGCGTCCGGCGGATGTGCGCCACCTTGGGGCGAAGAACGATAGACCGACAGCTCGCCGTACAGATGCTCATCCCACAACGCGTACGCTCCGATCCCGGCAACGCTCTGCGCCAATCCTTCATTCAGCAGCGGCGATCCGGTTGGCGTGGGGGCGACACCCGATGAGCCGAACGGAAATCCCCAGACCGGCGTCGAGTTCCACACATCCTGCACCGTCGGGCTGTTGTTGACCGTGACGCCGTAGATCGTCCGCTTGGAGAAAAGCTTCCCGTGGTTCGCATACCGGAGATCGATGTTGTCCACCCCCAGCGTTCCCTCCGCACCGTCGTAGGTGATCTGGATAAACGTGCCGAGGCGCGGCGAGATCGCCTCACCGAAAAAGACGCTCAGTTCCTGAGGGAACTCGACGTTGCCATTCTGTGTCCCGGGCTGGGCTGTCGATGTCTGTGTGAAGGACATCTGCAACATCGTCGAGACCGGGGGAATGAGGTTGATCTTGAGCGGCGATGGGGTCGTCTCAGCAGGCCCGATGGTCTGTAATCCGGTCAGCGTGTAGGCATTGAGCTTGAACTGCCGACCGAAGGCCGTGAGCATCGGAAAGGCGGTGTGGCAGACGTTGCACGCGAGACCCGTCTGGCGCGAAAAGCTCGGAATGCCGCGATGGGCTGCAGCATACGACGCTTCATAGCTCCGGACCCAATCCGAAACGCCCGCCCTCGCCATGGAAGGGATCGTCAGTGCGAACAGGAGCAGCAGGCTATGCCGCATCGAAACCTCGCGGAAATGGATTCGCCACAATGGCTCTCTCATCATGAAGAATTCCCAAAGGTTTCGTGATGGTCGTATTATTCCCAATGGCCATCCGCGTCCGTTTTGCCCCCTCACCCACCGGTTACCTCCACGTCGGGGGCGCCCGCACAGCCCTGTTCAACTGGCTCTTCGCCCGCCGCGAGGGCGGGAAGTTTCTGCTGCGCATTGAGGACACGGATAAGGCCCGTTCCACCGACGAAAACACCCAGGTCATCCTCGACGGCCTCAAATGGCTCGGCCTCGATTGGGACGAGCCACCGGTCTTCCAGGGTGCCCGCCTCGCCCGCCACGAGCAGGTCGCCGACACGCTGCTCAAAGAGGGGAAAGGCTACATGGAGCAGGACGCGATCCGGCTGCGCGTCCCGCCGGGTGAGCTGTCGTGGGACGATGCGGTGCACGGACGCATCAGTTTCAAGGGTGAGGATATTCGTGATTTTGTGATTTTGCGGTCGGATCGCTCGCCGCTTTACAACTTTGCCGTGGTCGTCGACGACATCGACATGCACGTAACGCACGTGGTGCGTGGCGATGATCACATTTCCAACACCCCCAAGCAGCTCGCGGTCTACCGGGCCCTCGGTGCGGAGCCCCCAATTTTTGGGCATGTGCCGATGATCCACGGCCCCGACGGAAAGAAACTCTCCAAACGGCACGGCGCGACCGCTGTTGCAGACTATCAACACCTGGGTATTCTCCCAGAGGCGATGCGCAATTTTCTCGCGCTGCTTGGATGGAGTCCGGGCGGCGATCGCGAGATCATGAGCAAAGAGGAATTGCGCAATCTCTTTTCGCTCGACGGTATCCTCAAGAAGCCCTCCGTCTTCGATACGACGAAGCTCGAGTGGATGAACGGGCAGTACCTCTCGGCAAAATCGGCCGATGAGCTGTTGCCGCTCGTGCAACCGGAGCTGGCCAAGCTGGGTATCAATGGCAACCACGACGCGCTCCTGAAGGCGATCACCGCCGTGAAGACCCGCTCGCGCACGACGCTCGACGTGGCGCGTCAGGTGGCGGTGCGGCTCGACGGCAAATTCGTTACGTTCGACGAGAAGGCCAAACAGGAAATCGCCAAAGACACGGCCGCCTATCAAGCGTCGCTCGCGGCCAGTGTCGTGGCCCTGAAGAACGTGCCGGACTGGACGCCGGAGAGTCTCGAGAAAGTGTTGCGCAATCTCGCCGAGCAGCGCAACGTGCCGGCGGGAAAAATCTTTCAGCCGATCCGCATCGCGCTGACCGGAGGAACGGTGTCGGAACCCGTGAACGAACTGCTGTCGGTCGTCGGCAAAGAGGCGGCGCTGCGCCGCCTCGAGGCTGCATCACTCTCATGAGGAGGCCAGATTGCGTCTGCCCGGTCAGATCGCAGTGTACGTCACCTGCGCCCTATCCGTCTCGCTTGGAGTCGCTGATGTAGCCTTGTGCCAATCCGTGCTCGATCGGCCACCCAACCTATCGGGTGGCTGGCTGGGCGCGCACGGCACGCTGCAGTTCAACTTCGTGCACCGATTCGGAGTGGGTGACGCCCCGCTCCGCAAAGTCACGAATTCGCCGACATTTCTCCTCGCCTACCAGCTGCCCGTTCCGCTCCTCATCGGTTTCAACTACGCCACCTCGTCCGACGTCGCAGCCGCTTTCCCCAACGAATGGGAAGCGTTCGTGCGGTGGGCAGAACGCGGCAAGGTGAGAGGCGTAGACACTCCCGCATGGCTCATCAATGAACGCGCCTTGCAGGTCGGTTATAACCAGGCCGCAGAGAGCTTTGATGCGGAGCTTACCGTTGGCCGGTCACAGGGCCGCGTCCGGTTGATGGCGGTCGGGCAATTCTTTTCCAATGGCTATCACAGCGATACCTCCCGCTTCGCCGTCGGAGGCGGTGCCGTCCTACGGCTCAATCGCTGGTTTGCCCTTGCGGGCGACGCTACCACGCTGATCGACCGGCGGCCCAACGAGAAACTGGCCTGGGGCGCGGGGCTGCAGATCGCGATTCCCTACACGCCGCACACGCTGTCGCTGCAAGTCACGAACACCAACACCGCCACGCTGCAGGGCGCGTCCCGGGGCATCGACCGAGTCCGCGGCGGGTTTGAGTTTACGATTCCTTTCACGTTGAGCCGATACTTCGGGAAGCGGGCGAGGGCGGTAAATGAAGCGGCGGCGAGGGGCGGCGAAGGGGCGGCAAAGGCTGAAATGCGAACCATGGCCTTTTCACCGAACCGCATCGAGATCGCGGCCGGCACCGCCGTGCGCTGGACCAACAACGATCAGCTCGTCCACACGATCACCGCCGATGATGGATCCTGGGATTCGGGGCCGATCGAGCCGGGGAAGACGTGGACGCACACGTTCACGCAGCCGGGCGAGTTCGCCTTCCACTGCACGCCGCATCCGTTCATGAACGCCGTCGTGGTGGTGAGGTGACCTATGACTCGCACTCGTAAAGCTCTGGCGCTCGTCCTCGGCTGCGCCGCGGGAAGCGCGACGGCACTGGCATGCTTCTCGGAGCGCGGCGCGGGTCCCGTTGCCAGCGCCGCCGAGTGCACCGTGCCCGTCACCGTGATCGATTCGATGCACTACATCGTTGCGATCCGTGACTTCGCGTTCCATCCCGATTCACTCGCCGTCCCGGTGGGCGCCACGGTCACGTGGGTGAATTGCGAAGATGTCGGCCAGGAGCCGCACACCACGACATCGGACAGCGCGGTGTGGAATTCGCCAGACTTAAACCCCGGCGCACGCTTTTCTCACACTTTCCCGGCGGCGGGTGGATTCCCGTATCACTGCACCCCGCATCCCTTCATGACCGGGAAAATCGAGGTTCAATAACCCTCATCCGTCTGAAAAGGAGGGCGAATTCGGTTCCGAAGCTTTGTGCGGTATCACCTGTAATTAGCTGTCTAAGGAGGATTAGGTATGCACGTATCGCGAGCATTGGCGATGTTTGCAACGATTTCTCTGATCGGCGTTGCTTGCAGCGATGACAACACGACCGGGATTCCCGCCGGATTGGAGGTCTACACGGCCACCCTGAACGGGGCGAATGAAGCGCCGACGCCGGTCACAACGACCGCGACGGGACACGCCATCGTAACGATCCTGGGTAACGTGATCACCTGGAAGGTCGACATCGACACACCGATCGACAGCATCATCTTAGGGCATATCCATCGCCGCGCGGCCGATTCGGTAGCGGGGAATGTGCAGGTAAACTTCGCGCCCCCCGCGACCGGCCCCGGTTTCACAGGGACTGCAACGCAGGGATCCAACGTACCGGCCCCTCCGGCCGACTCCATCCTAGGGATTATTCGAGCGGGTCGGAGTTACGTGAACATCCACACGAAGGCGCACACGGGTGGAGAGATTCGCGGCACGCTGGTACGAGTGCAGTAACTACGGAACGGCTTTACGGTATCGTGGGCGCGGCGCCGGTCTTCGGCGTCGCGCTCTGCTCTACCACGTCACTCCATCGTCCCGGACAACCCGCCCCCCCTTCATCACTCCCGCCGTATGGCGCTTCTACGACAGTTGACACACACGTGTCTTGCTCGCAACGTCACAGTGTCTGGGTCAACGCCCTCAAGCCGACCCGGTGTCTGCGCTGGCGTGTCGCTCGCAGCCCCACCGTAAGGGAGGGCATTAGCGCATGGTGAGTCCGTTGCGCAGACCAGTTGCCGCCGCATGACCGCCGCCGGCGGGATGGAAGCATCCCGCGCGATCCGGATCCGGTTCCCCGTGTGTCCATGAGCCGCACGCTTTCGAGGGGGCCGGAGCGGTTATGGCAGGAGGTCTTGCGGCGGGCGGCCATCGCGCTCGAGGGGCGAGCGGTAGGTATATGGAAAGCCGACGCGCACGGGCGACTCCATCTTCTGGCCGCGAGTTCCGAGGACCTTGTCCCCGCGGTCGACGAGCTGGAGGCAAGGCTGCGCGAGCTGGGCAAGTTGCCGGGGGCACCCGCCGCGCCCCATCGCTGGGTGGCATGCCGACTCGAAGAGCAGCGCTGGTGCATCGCACCGATCCGCCGCGAGCTGCCGCGACCGCCTCCCCCCGGCGTTGAGCGG
This sequence comes from Gemmatimonadales bacterium, assembly GCA_035637355.1. Classification (GTDB taxonomy): domain Bacteria; phylum Gemmatimonadota; class Gemmatimonadetes; order Gemmatimonadales; family GWC2-71-9; genus 20CM-2-65-7. The sequence continues at coordinate 35,105 of DASPXJ010000032.1, read as the reverse complement.
CGGGGGCGGGAGCGCATGACGCTCGAGCTGGCGGGAGTGTGCATCGGGTTGCTCGGCGACCCGGACCGCCGGACCACGCCGTCGCGCGAGGCCGAGAGCGTGGCGCGTCTCGCCTTGATGGTCGAACAGGTCCCCGCGATCCTGTGGACGACCAACGCCGAGCTGCGCGTCACGGCGCGGTCGGGCGCGGGCCTCCAGGCGTCGGACATTCTGCCTGAGCGCGTCGTAGGCGCGTCCCTCCTCGAGCAGTACTCCAAGCAAGCAGTGAGCGCCGACTCAATCAAAGCGCATCGGCGCGCGCTCGCGGGGGAATCCGTCTCCTACCAAATTCGCGTCAACGATCGCTGCTACGATGCGCACGTGGAGCCGCTGCGGGACGACGTTGGCGCCATCGTAGGGGTCGTCGGCTTTGCCGTGGACGTGAGCGATCGCGAGCAGGCGCTCGTCGAAACGCAGCGCAGCCGGCTGGAGCTCGAGGACTTCTTTGAGAACGCGACGGTCGGCCTCTCCTGGGTGGGGCCGGACGGCACGATCCTCCGTGCCAATCGCGCCGCGCTGGACATCGTGGGCTCCGGCCGGGACGAGTATGTCGGCCGCAACGTGCGCGAGTTCCAGGTCGACCCGGACATCGCGGACGATGTCCTGCAACGCGTCCGCGCCGGAGCGACCGTCCGCAACGTCGAGGCACGGCTGCGCCACCGCGACGGGTCGATCCGCCACGTCCTCATCAGCGCGAACGCGCGGTCAGAGGGCGGGCAGGTCGTGCACGCCCGCTACGTCACGCGCGACATCACCGAGCTCAAGCGGGCCGAGCAGGCCGTCGCGCACTTCAAGGCCATGGTGGAATCGGCTGACGACGCCATCACCGGCGAGACGTTGGACGGTGTGATCACGAGTTGGAACCCGGCTGCGACGCTTCTCTACGGATACTCGGCCGAGGAGGTGATCGGGAAGCCGATCGCGCTGCTGGTCCCGCCGGACCACCGCGACGAGCTGCCCGGCGTTTTTGAGAGCCTGCGACGCGGCCGGCGCGTCGAGCACTACGAGACCACCCGGGTGCGCAAGGACGGCACGCGCGTGGAGGTGTCGATGAGCATCTCGCCGGTGCTCGACGCGCACGGCCAGCCCGTCGGCGCCACCGCGATCGCCCGGGACATCACCTACCGTCGGCAAGCCGAGCGACAGCTGCTGCACGGAGCGCTGCACGACGCGGTCACCGACTTGCCCAACCGCACGTCGTTCGTCGAACGTGTGTCCCAGGCGCTGGCGCGCATGAGGCGGGACCCCGATTACGCGTTCGCCGTCCTGTTCCTCGACTGCGACCACTTCAAGGCGGTGAACGACAGGCTCGGCCATGCCGCCGGCGACCGTCTGCTGGTGGAGATCGCGCGACGCCTGCGGGCGAGCGTGCGGCCGGGTGACGTCGTGGCACGGTTCGGCGGTGACGAGTTCACGCTGTTGCTGGAGGACGTGGCCGGCCTGCCCGACGTCGAGCGCGCGGCGCGACGCATCCAGGACAGCCTGGCCGCTCCGTTTTCGCTGGAAGGGCGCGAGATGCTCGCGACCGCGAGCACCGGCGCAGTACTCAGCGACCCGCACTACGAGCAGGCCCAGGACATGCTGCGCGACGCAGACCTCGCGATGTACCGCGCCAAGGAGCGGGGCCGTGCGCGCTTCCAGGTCTTCGATGTCGAGATGCGGAATTGGGCCCACGCTCGGTCAGGGATGGAGGCCGATTTGCGGGACGCCCTCGGACGCAACGAGTTCCGGCTCGTCTTCCAACCGATCGTCCAGCTCGAGACTGGTCGCGTGCACGCGTTCGAGGCCTTGCTCCGCTGGCACCACGGGAAGCGGCGGGCTCTCCTGCCGAGCGAGTTCATACCACTGGCAGAGCAGAGCGGCACCATCATCCCGATCGGCGCGTGGGTGCTGCGGGAGGCATGCCGCTACGCGCGCACCTGGCAGAACGCCGTCGCGGGGGCCAGCCCGGTGCGGGTCAGCGTGAACCTCTCCGCCAAACAACTCGCGCACCCCGGCATCGTCGAGGACGTGCACGCCGCCCTCCAGGGCGCTGGACTCGCGCCCGCTTCCCTGAGCCTGGAGATCACCGAGAGCGTACTCATGGAAGACATCGAATCGTCCATCTCCCTGCTGGATCGGTTGCGGCAGTTGAGCGTCGAACTGCACATGGACGATTTCGGCTCCGGCTACTCGTCACTGAGCAACCTGCCGCGTCTCCCCCTGCACGCCATCAAGGTCGAGCGGGCGTTCGTGCACCGCATGGGTACGCGCCGCACGGACTTGGAGATCGTCCGCTCGATCGTGGACCTGGCCGAACACCTCGGGTTAGCTGTGATCGCGGAGGGAGTGGAGACCGTGTCGCAGCGCGAGCGCCTCATCGCGTTCGGATGCGAGCTCGGGCAGGGGTTCCTGTTCGCGAAGGGGCTCGACCCTCAGGCCGCCAAAGCCCTGCTCGCCGAGCAGCAGCAGCCAGGCCCCGCCGCCGCGTGAGGCACGCGGCTGTCGTGGTGCAGGAGCACTACGGGACGGCTCTGACGGTATCCTGGGCGCGGCGTCGTTGCTCGGCGTCGCGCTCGGCTTGTTTCCGCTCCCGCAGCTCGCGCACGTAGCGGCGGAATTGCTGCAGCGTCTGCGCCCGATCGGCGGCGCGCAGCAGGTCGGCGCGCATGTCGTTGAGCTGCCGCGCCCGCATCGCTTCGTCGAAATTGCCCTGCGGCAGCAGATTGCCGAGCAGCGCCAGCACCATCGTCGGGATCTTCACGCCGGCGACGTGGATGTAGGCCGAATCGATGCCCCACTCCGGCTTGTCGGGCGTGCCGCCGAGCGTCCACGTGGGCCGCTGCCGGTCGCGCTGCATTTGATCGAGCACCTGATTCAGCGAATCCACCATCACGCGCAGCCGGTCGATCGCTCCCTGGCGCCGGCCCGCGGTGTCGCCGTAGATCGCGTCCGCGATCGCAGCGGGCAGTCCCGGCCGCGGGCTGACCCAGAGGCGGCCATCGCCCACTCGGGGCGCGGGAGCTACGCGACTCGCGTTCGGGTCGTAGGCCGGGAGCGTGACTCCGGTATCGACCGGCGGAGTAACGGCGGGTGGCGGCGCGGCCGGTGGCGGGGTGGGCTCGCGACGCGACGACACGATCGTCGGCCCCTTGGCGCGTAGCTCGCGCGTCCCCGGAACGAAGACGAGCGAGTCGCCGGCCTCGATCGGCTGCAGCACGACGTAGTCCGCCCGGCGCCAGGGCGCCTGCCAGTTCACCGTGAAGAACAGAATCACGGCGACGACGTGCAGCGCGGCGGTGATCAGCCACGCGCGGCCGATGGGCGGGCGCCCAACCTGGCGGTCAAACAGTGGCGAGCACCTTTCCCAACCGCTCCGCGGCCTCGATGAGCCGGGGCACCGGGACAGTCAGCGCAATTCGGAAAAACCCTTCCGCGCCGGCGCCGAACGCACTCCCGGGCAGCGTCACGACGCCGACATCCTCGAGCGCGCGCTTCTGGAATGCGGCCGACGGCAGGCCGTCGGGCAGCGGCACCCAGAGGTACATCGTCGCGCGCGGTGACTCGACCTCGAAGCCGTTGCTCTTGAGCGCGGGGAGAATCGCGTCGCGCCGCTCCTTGAATTGCGCGGCGTACCCGGCCGCGATCCGCTCCGCCTGCTTCAGGACCTCCGCGCCCGCGGCTTGCACCGCGAGAAACGCGCCGGTGTCGACGTAATTCTTCACGCGCGCCAGCGCCGCCATGCGATCGGGCCGCCCCACCGCCCAGCCGAGCCGCCAGCCCGTCATGCAGAAGCTCTTGGAGAGCGAGTGGAACTCGACCGCGACGTCCATCGCGCCCGGGATCTCGAAGATCGAGGGCGCCACGTAGCCGTCGAACGTGATCTCGCAGTACGGATTGTCGTAGGCGAGCACGATGTCGTGCCGGCGGCACGCCGCGATCGTCCGTTCCAGATACTCGCGCGGCGCCACGGCGGCGGTGGGATTGTTCGGATAATTGAGATAGACGAGCCTGGCGCGCTTCAGCACGTCCGCGGGGATCTCGTTCAGCTCGAGCAGGAAATCGGTGCGCGGCGTGAGATCGTAGACGTACGGCTCGGCATCCGCGAGCACCGTCCCGCCGTGATAGACCGCGTAGCCCGGCACGGGCACGATGGCGGCGTCACCCGGATTCAACACCGCCGTCGCGAGATGCGCGATGCCTTCTTTTGAGCCGAGCAGCGGGTGCAGCTCCTTGAACGGATCGACCGTCACGCCGAAGCGGCGCTGCATGTATGCCGCGGCGGCTTCGCGGAACGCCGGCAGGCCCAGCTGAAACGCGTAGCGGCTCATCGCTGGATCCTGCACGGCGCGCGTCAGCGCCTTGACCGCGACATCCGGGGGCGCAAAGTCCGCATCCCCCGCCCCGACGTCGATGACATCGACACCCTGCTCGATCAGCCGCCGCTTGATCGCGGGCAGCTCGGCCATGGGATACGTCGGTAGTTGGGAAACGCGCCGGCTGAAACTCATGCGATAAATCTAGCTCCAGGAAACCGGGCTGCCGATGCTGTGCATCGCGAAGAATTCCTCCAACTCCCGCCGTACATCCGGCCAGTTGCCGATCGCCTTCACCGCCGGCGGCAGCCCTTCCAGCATCGTGGCCCCGTAGCGCTTGGTGACGACGCGCCGGTCGAGCAGCACCACCGCGCCCACGTCGGATTTGGTGCGGATCAGCCGCCCGAATCCCTGTTTCAACTTGAGCGCTGCGAGCGGAACGAGATAGTGGGTGAAGCCGTCCACGCCCGCTTCCGTGAGACGCTCCAGCCGCGCCGCGGTTAGCGGCTCGCTCGGCACCTTGAACGGCAGTTTCGCCAGTATGAGTACGCGCAACGCCCGCCCCGGGACGTCCACCCCTTCCCAGAATGAATCGGTCCCCAGGAGAATCGCCGATCCCGCATCGCGGAAGCGCCGCAGCAGCTGATCGCGCTGGCCCTCGCCCTGCACGAGCAGCGGCCAGCGCGCGCCGACGTCGCCGCGAATCGCGTCGGCCGTGCGCCGCAACGCACCGTGGCTCGTAAACAGGGCGAAGATGCCGCCGTCGGACGCATGCGCCAGCTCGAGCAGTACGCGGGCAACGGCGGCCCCGTGCCCCGATTCGTCGTCGCGGGGCTCCGGGATGTCGGTGGGGATGCCGAACACGCACTGCGCGCCGAAATCGAACGGCGACGGCAGGATCTCGCGCACCGTCACGCGCGACGGCGGCAGCGCGAGCCCCAGCCGCTCTTCGAGGAACGTGAACTCGCCGCCCGCCGCGAGCGTGGCACTCGTGAGCACGACCGTCTCGACGCGATCGAACAGTGCTTCCTTGAGAACCGGAGCGAGATCGAGCGGTACCGCCGACAGCGTGAGATTCGGGGTGCGGCGGCCACGGCGTTCCATCCAACGAACGGCCGGCCCGACGGCCGGACGGTACCCAACCGGTTGCAGCGTGGCCTTGAGGCCTTCGGCGGCCGAGTCGAGGCGGCGCACGACACCGCGCAGCTCGCCGATCAGGCGCGTCCGCATTTCGGCGGGATCATCGATCGACAAGCGGTCGGCGATCGTCTCGACGCCGTCGCGCAGCTTGCTGAAGGCGACGAGCAGATTGTCGAGCGCCACATCCAGCCCTTCGCGCCAGACGCCGTCCTCGCGGAACGCATCGGTGAGACGCAGCACCTGATCCGCATCGAGCCGCCGTCCCAGGCGGCCGAACAGCTCTTCGGCCCAGCGGCGGGCGGCGACCAGCGCGTCCAGGACCGTGCGTGTCAGCAGGTCACGGCTGGCGGAGGCGAGCAAGTCGTCATGCGTGCTCAGCTCCGCCGCGAGCGTCGGCAACAGGCCGCGGCCGTTGCGCTCGAGGCGGCCGAGCAGGCGTTGGACGCCGAGCATGCTCACCTGGGTGCCGAGGTGATGGGCGGCGACGTCCTCGAGATGATGCGCCTCGTCCAGCACCAGGCGCCGGTACGGCGGCAGCACCGCCGCCTCCTGCCAGTTGTCGGAGGCGATCCGCACCGCAAGATCGGACGCGAGCAGGTGGTGATTCACCACCACGACGTCCGCCTCAGCGGCACGGCGCCGCGCGGCGAACACGAAGCAGCGGTCGAAGTGGGGGCACTTGAGCCGCGTGCAGAGATCCGATTCGGCGGCGACGGCGTCCCACACGTCGCTGGATGGCTCTTCGACCAGGTCGGAGAGGCTGCCGTCCGCGGTGCGCGACGCCCATCCGGCGATCGACTCGAGCTCGGCGGCGCGCCCGTCGTCGAACAACGATTCCTGGCCGGCGCGCGCCTGCTCCAGGCGCGAGAGGCAGAGGTAATTCCGCCAGCCCTTGAGCAGTGCGAACGTGACGGCACGCTCGCCGGTGGAGAAGGCGCGCGCCAGGATCGGCAGGTCCTTGCCCACGAGCTGTTCCTGCAGGTTGATCGTGTTCGTCGAGACGATCGTGCGCTCGCCGTTGTGCCGCGCCCATTCGAGTGCGGGCACGAGGTAGGCGAACGACTTGCCGACACCCGTCCCCGCCTCGAGCAGCGCGATGCCGCCGTCGTTGTACGCGTCCGCGATGTAGGCCGCCATGTCGCGCTGACCGGGGCGATCCTCGAATGCGCTGGTGCCGAGCACGCGCGCCACGGGGCCGGACTCGGTGAGCAGATTGGCGATGTCGAGCGAATCGAGGCGCGCGATCGTCCGCGCCCGTGGGCATTCAACTACGACGTACAACGTAGCGACGTCGTTGTCGACGATGCCGAAACCAACCCCTTCATCATGCAGCCGCGCGGCCACGTGCAGGTCCGCGCCCGACGGCTCGAGGAAGCCGCTCGGATGATTGTGGAGCAACATCTCGCCGCGCTGCGCGGCGCCGGGGAGCGCGAGCACCGCGTCGATCGTGCCGCGCGCCACGACGCGGGCGTCCGTGAGCGTGCCGTTGGGATCGGCGCGCACCACGAACGACACCTCGCGCCCGTGGGCCGCCGCGATCTCCTCCTGCAGCAGGGCGCGCGCGGCCGCCGTCAGGCGCTCGACGCTCACGTCTTGAGCTCGCGCTTTTTCGCGGCGGGGAACAGCACGTTGTTGAGGATCAGGCGGTAACCCGACGAATGCGGATGCAGTGACAGATCGGTCGGCGGGTCACCGATCTGGTGTTGCGGGTCCTCGGGATCGTGCCCGCCGAAGAACGTCCACGTGCCCTTGCCCAGGTCTCCATGGATGTACTTCACCCATGGCGCACCCTCTTCTTCCGCCAGGATGGTCACGCCCGGCTTCAGCCGGTTGCGGGTGAACGACGTCGTGAGGCCGTAGAAATCGGGAATCACCTGGCGGTGATTCTGAACGAGCATGGTGGGCACCGGATCGATTTTGGCGCTGAAGTTGAACAGCGTGAAGGCGCCGAGCGGCTGGCGGCGCGCGCCGCCGTTCACCTGATGGCCGTCGATGTCGGAAAAACTCGCGACCAGCGGGTTGGGCTCGACATGCGCGTTCGTGAACGCGAAGCTTCTCGACCAATCGAGCTTCGCGTCGGCGTCGGGATCGATGGGCGTGCCATCGGCGAACGTCGCGGCGATGTCCACGTGCTCCGCCGCGAGCGCGAGATCGATCGTCTCGGTCGCCGTACACATCGCGAACAGGAACCCGCCGTTCTCGACGTACCCGTGAATGCCGCGCGCCACCGCCTTCTTCAGATCCGGAACCGTCTGAAAGCCGAGCCGCCGGGCCATGTCGCTGTTGCGCTGCACCATCTCGCCGAGCCACGTCATCCCCGAATAGATCAGGAAGAACTTCGAGTACTGGCCGGTAAAATCTTCGTGATGCAGATGCAGCCAGTCGAAGTCGCGCAGCCCGCCGTTCATCACCTCCGCATCCCAGATCTTGGTGAACGGGATGCCGGCGTACTGCAGTGCCATGGTGACGGCGTCGTCCCACGGTGCGGCGTTCGGCGGCGCGTAGACGGCGACTTTGGGCGCCTTCTCGAGCGGCACCGCATCCATGTTGTTGGCTTCGATTTCTCCGCGCACCGCCGGTATGCCGCTGTCGACCGGTTCGAACCGCATGCCGTTGAGCGCCGCATCCCGCCGCAGCGCGTCGAGATCGGGAATGAGAAACGAGCCGCCGCGGTAATTGAGCAACCACTCGGCCTTGAGGCCCGCCTGGATCGCGCGGTAGGCGAGACCGTACGCCTTGAGGTGATCGGTCTGGGCGTCGTCCATCGGAACTAAAAGCGACGGTAAGGGACGGTAAGGGACGGTAAAGGACGGTAAGAGCCCCCCGAGGCCATACGTCCCGAGCGTCCGAACGAAATCTCGGCGTTTCATGATTTGGGGATTGCTCCCCGTGCGCGTTCCAGAACCCGCCGAGCCTCGGGGACGAAGGCGCTATTGGGGTAGGTGAGAATCAGATGCTCGAGGTGTGGAATGGCCTCCGCCGACCGTCCTGTGCGCACCAGCAGCCGCGCCCATTCGAGCTCGGCGGCGGGAGGCGCCGCACCCTCACCACCGGCGTGCACGATTTCGTCGAACAGCGCGACTGCCGTCGGCTCCTGCTCCCCGCCTTTCTGTGCTGCGACCTGGCCCGCGAGCAGCAGCACTTCGAGCCGGCCGCCCTGCACCGGCAGCCGGGATGCCGCGCGACGCAACGCTGCGACACCGGCCACCGAGTCGCCGCGCGCCAGCGTGAGCAGCGCTGCACCCAGCTCGGGACTCGACTCCTCTTGAATCCGTTGCAACAGCGCCATCATCGCGGTGCGCTCCGTCGCGGCGGCGCGGTCGGCCGCGTACGGACCCGCGACCCGGAACGCCTCCATCGCGTCCTTCAGATTGCCGCGATACAGCGCGATCCAGCCGCGCTGTGCGATTGCGGCGACACTCGAATCATCACCCAGCGCCGCGTCCGCCCGGTCGAGCTCGCCGCGCGCGATGCGGGCTTTGGCGAGTGCCAACCTGAGCGCGCCCCGATCGTCCGCCGTGAGTGCGGTTTTGGACGTCTCGAGACGCGCTTCGGCCACATCGAGCTGGCCATCCGCGATGAGTATCTGGAGTAACGACGCCTGGCCCAACGCCGTCGCGTCCGCATGAGCCTCGAGCACCCGGCGGGCACCGGCGCGGTCGCCGCCCTCCAACAGCTCGTGCACCGCCTCGGCGCGAGCCCGCTCGGAGACGGGGGATGGGACGAGGTCGGCCCAGCGGGTCAGTGCCATCCCGCGGACGCGATGTCCTTCGGGCGTGGGCAACGTCCCCGCGAGGTCGGCGAAGCGCCGCAGCGCAACCTGCGTATCGCTGTCGCCCCCTCCCTGGCCGAGCGTCTGTTCCATCACCACCCACGCCTCGTTGGGTTGTCCCCAGGCGAGCAGCAGTTCCGCGCCTACGCGCCGCGCGGCCACGGAGGCGTCGGGTCCGGTCAGGATGCGCGCCACGTGCTCATGCATCGGCGCCGGTGCGTCCGCGAGCTGGCTCGCAGCGTTCGGTCCGACGTCCGCGGCCTGCGTGACGGCGCGTGCCCACTCCGCCGCCGAGGCTTCCCAGTTGCCGGCGCGCTGCTCCAGCTCCGCCAGCTCGATCGCGAGCGTCCCCTCGCCACCCAATGTTTTGCGTCCGGTGAGATAGGCGCGTCGCGCCTCATCCCACATGCGGCGATCGGCGAGTGCCAGCCCCCATTCGCGGTATGGAGCGTCGCTGCGCGGCACGCTGGCGGCCCAGCGCCGCGCGATGGCTTCGAGCGAGTCGGTCTGATTCAGCGCCGCGTAAACGCGCAGCTCGAGACTGCGCAGTGCCGGACTCTCGGGGAAGCGCGCGCGTGCGTTTTGCACGAGCGGCAACAGCTCGGTCATGCGGTTCAGGACGAAGAGCGTGCGCTCGAGGCCGAGGAGGGCCGGGAGGTTCGTCGGATCGCTGCGGACCGTCGTGAAATAGATGGTCGCGGCATCGGCGTAGCGGCCCGAGCGCTCCAATTCGAATCCGGGCCCGATGGCTTGCGCCCTCGCCAGCGGCGGCAGCGCGAGGACGACGCCCAGCGCGAGCCTAATGCTTCGCTTCATTCAACCGGCGGAAGTACTCGAGCACCATGCGCCGCTGCTCGGGCGTGAGACCGCTCAGCTCGTCCCACGTCGGGTAGCGGACTTTGGGGCCGGCGCCGGTCGCGCCGGGCAGGAGGGCGGCGGGCGTATGGACGCTGTCGCCAATCGCTGCGTGGCTGATGCGGTCTTTTTGCTCGTCCGGCTCATCGCCGGACAGGCTGCGGCCGGCATCGAGCAGCTTGCGATACAGCCGCTGTTGCCGTTCGATGGTTCGGGCGTCGAGCCGGCCGGCCTCGAGCTGGCGCGCCAGCTCGCGCGCCTCCTGCGCGAGTGCACCCGCGGCGCTCGCATCGCCGCTCGCCTGCAGGCGCTCCAGCTGCTCGGCGAGCGCGCGTTGGCGGCCCGCGAGCTCGCGCAGCCGCTGCATCACGGCGTCGCCACCGGGCGCCATCATCGGAAGCAGCCCCTGCGCGTCGCCGTTCATCCCCTGCTGCTGCTGCGCCAGGCGCGCGAGCTGTTCGAGCGCTTCCTGGAAACCGGATCCTGACTGCGCGCCCGCGACCTGCTGCGCCGTACGCACCAGCGCGTGGGCGGTGGCATTCAGCGCGTCCAGGGCCTGTTCGGCGAACGGCGCGGCCGCCGCCGCGTTGGGATCGCCCTGCTCCAGTTGCTCGCGCGCCTGACGCATCTGGTTCTGCGCGTAGCCGAGGGCAGCCTCGAGCTGCGGTGACACCAACGCATGACGGCCGGCCGCCTGCCCGATCTGCTGCTCGATGGCGTGTGTTCCCTCTTCGATGGCGGCCTGGCGCGCGCGCGTCGGCGCGCCCGCTTCCCCATCCCGCAGCGCGTCGGCGACTTCCTCCTGGCGCTGTGCCAGCGCGGCTGTTTCCGCGAGCGCGCGATCGAGCGCGTCCAGCGTCTCCTGCCGCCAGGCGGTGGCGAGTGAATCGCGCCGCTGGCGCAGCTGATCGGGGAGTTGCGCGAGCGAGTCGGCCGCTTCCTGGCCCGCGCGCCGCGCGCCGCGGGAATCGCGCTGATCGGCGGAACTCGCCGCTTCCTGCATCGCACCGTGGGCGCGGCGCGCGGCGGCCTGCGATTGCCGCAACGGCACGGTCTCGGCCGCGCGATCCACGCCGCGCGCCAGCGAGTCGGTGGCCGCGGCGAGATCGCGCTCCGCGGCGGCAGCAGCCGAATCGGCATGTGGCGCGTCTTCCTTGTTCCATTCCGTCTGGCGCCGCTGCAGGTCTTCGGCGTCCTTGGCGAGCGAGGCCAGCTCGCCTTCGAGCGCGGCTCGCTTGAACAGCTCCTGACTCCGCTCGAGCTCGCGGCGCAGCTGCTGCTGCGCATCCGCCAGCCGCTGCAATGCCTGGCGTGTGGCTTCGGGATCGAGCCGCGCGAGCGCTTCCTGCAGCTCGCGCAGCCGCTGCTCGAGCTCCGGCGTCAACGCGCGCTGCAACAGCTCCTGCACTTCCTGTAATCGCCTCTGAAATGCCGTGTCATCCACGCCGGCGGCCTTGGCGGCGCGCGCGATCTCCTCGACCGCCTGGGCCAGCTCCTGGACGCGCTGCGACATCGCGGCTTGGTCCCGCGCGATCTCTTCCGCACGCTGCGTCGATTGAAACGACATCGACCCACTCTGCTGAGCCCCCGATCGGCCGTCCGGCCGTCCGGCGGTCTGGCCATCCGGATTGCGGCTGCGCTCCTGCGCGAGGTCACGCGTGCGATCGCTCAACTCGCGCTGCGCGGCGGAGACGGAGTCCGCGGCGCTCGCCACCTCGCGCGCCGCGGCGCGGGCCTCGGCGCGCAGCTCTTCCATGCTGGGCAGCCGCAGCGCGATCTCGGTGCTGCGTCCCCGGTGTGGAGTTGGCGCGTTATCCCACGCTTCGACGAACAGGCGCAGCGTGTCACCGGGCAACAAGCCGCGGTTCTCCGCATCGAGCTGTCCCTGCACGATGGCGCGATCGCCGACACTCGCCACATCCAGCGACTCGCGCACCTGCTCCCCGACTCGACCCGTGCGGCTCACCCGCCAGCTCACGACGCTGAGACGCGCAATCCCGTGATCGTCCCGCACGTCCGCGACGATCTGCTGGCGCAACGAGATCGGCAGCGTCGTATCGCGCCCCGGAACGGGCACCGTGACGACGGGCGCCGAATCGGGGACGATGAGGAGATGCAGCTCGGGCGCTTCGCCCTCGAGGGGCGTGTTGTCCGCGCTGCGCGCTTCAAGCCGCCAGGTGCCGCCGGCGGTCGGCGTGAACCGGCCTTCGATGCGCGTGCCGTCGACGCGGAGCCGCTCATGACGTGATTCGAGCGTCCAGGCAGCACTGGCGAGCGGTACGCTTGCGGCGCCGTTCGTCACGACGGCCGTGCCGGCAGGCAAAGCAATGACGTCGGGACCGGCGAGCAACGGCTCGTCTGGCCGGCCGAGATATGAAGGAAAGCGCGCGGTGAGTCCCAGGTCCGCGAGGAAAGCGGGGAGCGCGACGGAGACTTTGATGTCGCCACTGCGGCGCCCACCGGTCGACGCGCGCAGGTAGAGATCGGCGTTGATCTCCATGAAACCGCGCACGGCCTTGCCGTCGCGGTCCAGGCCGACCTTCATCGCTCTCCAGGGCTCGCCCGCGCCGCGCGACCACAGCGTCGCCTGCGTCGCCGCCGGGGCGATCACGGTTACGAAGACGTTGCCGCCGCGTGGGATGGTGGTGCGATCGACTGTCAGGCGGATCGGCGTCCGCGCATCCCGCCAGGCGCGCATCGGATGCCAGAATGCCGCGGCCTGCCCCGCGTTGGGCGCGCTCGCCGCGAGCAGCATCGCCCCGGCGAGCGCCGCACCGGCACCGCTGGCGACGCGCAGACGCGTCGCGCGTCGCATCGCGCTATCGACTTGTGGCGCGGCAGACGACACGACGGCGGCAGCGCGGGTATCGGCCGCCACCAACAACGCCGCGCTCGAGCCGCTGCCCTTCCCCGCGGTGGGGGTGACGACCCCAACGATGCTGCCTGCCCGTCCACCGGCAGCCGACTCGACGAGTCGCCCCAACGCCGGTGCGGCGGCCTCGCGCCGCGTGCGCAGCACGGCCCTCGTCGCAGCCGCGGCGCTTACCAGGATCAGCGCCCACGCCAGGGCGATCCCGGGCACGGCCGGGGCGAGCGCGAGGCCCAGGGCAGCGGCCGCCAGTGCCGCGCCGAAGCCGCCGAGCACCATGGCGAACGCCCGCGCGCGTGCGTGGGGCGCCCCCAGGCGCCGCAGCCGGCGGGCCGTTTCGGTCATTTGCTCGCGCTCACCGCGTAGGTGAAGAGGTTCACGCCCATCCGCAACGCCGCCTCGTGCAGCTCGGGAGGATCATGGTGGACGTCGGGGTCCTCCCAACCATCCCCGAGGTCCGACTGATAGGAGTAGTATACGACAAGGCGGTCTCCCAAAAAAATGCCGAAGCCCTGCGCGGGGAGACCGTCGTGCTCGTGGATCTTGGGAATGCCCCGCGGGAAGGCGTAGACCAGGTTGTAAATGGGGTGCGTCAACGGGACTTCCACCAGCGGATGGTCCGGAAAAACGCGCGCGATCTCGCGCCGGAACGAGACGTTCATCCCGTAGTTGTCGTCGGCGTGCAGGAACCCGCCCTGCTCCAGATAGCGGCGCAGATTGCGGATCTCGATGTCGGAGAAATGCACGTTGCCGTGCCCCGTCATATAGATGTAAGGGACGTCCCACAACTCCGGCCCCGTCAGCGTCACCACCCGCTCACGCTCGGCGACGGGCAAGGTCGTCCGCTCACGCAACGCCGTCAGGAGGTTGGGCAGGCTCGAGGGGTTCGCATACCAATCGCCGCCGCCATCGTAGTGCAGGCGGCCGATGGTGAGAGAAGCCGTGCGTGGTGCGTCGTGCGTCGTGCGTGGTGCGAAAAACAGCACTAGACCCAGCAGAAACGATTTCATAGCTCGTTGACCAATCGATAAGCAGCGTTCCGGGAAATCCCTGTCTCCTCCGTCAGACGATCCGCCACATCCTTGCGTGACATTCCTTCAGCGAGGAGAGCCTTGGCACGCTCGGTGGGGTCCGGTGGCTCCTCTTCGACCCGCGCTTTTCCAGTGCCCGCCACCACTACTGTAACCTCTCCCCGCACCGGGGCCTCTGCATAGTGCTCTGACAATTCCTGCAACGTCCCCGCACGCGTCTCTTCGAACACCTTCGTCAATTCCCGAGAGACGACCGCTTGCCGTTCGGGACCACACGCCTCGGCGAGATCGGCGAGGAGCTGCGTGACGCGATTGGGCGCCTCGAACAGGACCACAGTCCACTCACTAGAAGCGACGGTCATCAGCAAACGGCGGCGGTCGCTCCCTTTGCGGGGCAGGAATCCGAGAAACACATAGCGGTCACCACTGATTCCCGAGACCGAGAGACTCGCCGCGACAGCGGTCGGTCCGGGGATGGTCACGATGGGAATCCCGCGTTCGCGCGCTGCCGCAACCAGGACGACACCAGGATCACTGATCGCCGGCGTTCCCGCGTCGGTGATCAGCGCGACATCCCTTCCTTTAGACAGGATACGCAGGATGCGCTCCAGGGCGCGATCCGATGAGTGCGCATGAAAGCTGATCAGCTCGGCCTTCGAGCCGGCGTGATGGAGGAGCGGTTTGCTGTGGCGGGTGTCTTCGGCGGCGACGGCCGCCACGCGTTTCAGGGTGTCGGCGGCGCGCGGCGAGAGATCGCCGAGGTTACCGAGAGGCGTCGCGACGACATACAGGGTGCCGGCCACGTCACCACGTCACCCGCCAGGGGAGACGACCGTAAAAGCCGGCCGCCTGCAACACGTAGCGATGCTCGCGGGTGGCGTCCTTCAGCACCTTCGGGGCCGTGCCGGGCATCATGACTTCCGCCCCCTCGAGCAGCTGCAGGGCCCAGTCGGTGAGCGCCGTGGCCAGCTCTTCTGGCCGCACCACGGCGTCGGGCGTATCGGTGCCGCGCGGCACGCTGAGCAGCGCCAGCGCCTGATGGGTGTCGACGATCGCTGTCATCACCTTTTGCGCGCGCCGTTTGGCTTCGCCCGGAAATTCGCGCTCGACGGCGTCGACGATCCGCCAGTACAGCTCGCGATAGGTGTTGACCAGCGCCGTGGCGGCCTGAGCGGGCAGGTCGTCGCCGGCCGGGAATGTCCCTGCGGACATCGCCGGCGCCCCGCCCCCCCCGGCCGCCCCGCCTGCGGCGTCCGGCGCCGCATCGAACAGCGACTCCAGATAGCGCGCCGGCTGCACGTTGTCCGGCTTGTCGCAGAAGTGACCGCTGAGGTACTTCCCCTGATCGAACTTGAGGTAGGACACCCGGCCGTTGGAGATCAGCTCGAGCACGCCGCTGATCTTTTCCTGCTGCAGCAAGGGAAAGAATTTCTCCGGCCGATTGACGTCGATATTGCGGGGCTCATACCCGCCCGCGCAGGACGCATACATCCAGGCGAGCTGTTCCATCGGAGCGGCGCAATAGGTGAGATCGCTGCGCTCCACCTCCGCGCGCATGCGCTTCAGCGCTTCGGTGATCGTGACGACCTGTCGTCCGGCGGCGTGCAACGAGGCGGCGTTGACGGCCTCGCCTTTCCGGAAGAAGACCAGGAGGCATTCGTCGGGCAGGTGCGCGGCGAGATACCCGTCGATGCGGCCGTCGCGGTCGCGCTTGGCGTACGCCAGCAGATTGTCGAGATGAATGAAGGCGAGGCGGGTGCGATGAATAAGCCGGCTCACCTGCGGGAACTGGAGATCCGCGAGGCGAACCGGCGAATTCGTCAGGCGAGCGGTGCTCGCGCGCATCGTCCTCCGGCGAGGAAGCTACGAGAGGTGTTGTTCGATCTTTTGTTCGAACGCCAGTGACGGAAATGCGCCGACGATCGTGTCCACGTGACGTCCGTCCTTGAAGAATAGAATACTCGGAATCGAGCGAACGTTAAAGCGCATCGCCGTGGCCTGATTGGCGTCCACGTCCACCTTCACGATCTTCACCTTGCCGTTGTACTTCCCCGCCAGCTGGTCCATGATCGGCGCGACCGCGTGGCACGGCCCGCACCAGGTCGCCCAGAAATCAACGACCGCGAGCCCCTTGTGCTGCTCCACTTCCGCCTGAAATGTGGCGTCCGTAATGGCCGCCGGATGCGTCCCTTCCATGTCCCCCACTCCCCTTCTATCACGTTAGTTTGACTTTATGAAAGCGTCGGTCGCGCACATCGGCATCGCCGTGACGAGCATCCGCGAAGCGTTGTGCTTCTACCGCGACGTCCTCGGTCTTGCTCCCGGGCCGGCCGAAACGGCGGACGGCGCCGAGATTGTCAGCCTGCGGCTCGGGGAGGTGGACGTCGAGTTGCTCCAACCTTCCGATCCGTCCAGCCCCGTGGCAAAGTTCCTTGCGAAACGCGGCCCGGGCATCCATCACGTCTGCTACCGCGTCCCCGATCTCGATGCCGCTCTCGAACGCTGCCGCGCTGCGGGCTACCAGCTGGTCGATCAAACGCCGCGGCGCGGGGCCGGCGGCCGGCGCATCGCGTTCCTGCATCCCAAAGCCACGAACGGCATTCTGTTGGAGCTGACTGAGTAGGTGAAACGCACCGTCTTACGGACGGGTTCCCGTCCCTGTCGGCTGGCAGCGTCCGCCCGGACTTCCCGCGCTTTCGAGATGCACGTCGTAGACCAACCAGCCACCGCTGTGCGTTCGTACCAGGTCGATCGGCAGCACCTGATTGCAGTTCACGCGCTGCAGCTCCACCCGGAACGTCCGCAAGTCGTCGTGTCCGGGGACGAGCAACGGGCCTTCAACGATGCGGTAGCCGGTGTGGTCGAGGTATTTCTGAATCACGGTGAGACGTTGCCGCAGGACACCACCGTTCATGCTGGTGGACGCGGGGCCCCGCTCCGTGCCCCACAGGTCGCCCATGCGCTTCTGATCGTTGGCCTTCACCGCCGCGAGGAACTGCGCGACCGACTCGTTCATCGACTGCGGAACCACGGTCCCGGGCCGGGAGCCGCCGCAGGCACTGCCGCCGGTGACCAGGAGCAGACAAAGGGCGAGCCGTCGCTTCACGCTGCACGACCTGTGGTCAGGATGACCCGAAGGTAAGACACGATGCGTCTCTACGTCAACATCGATCACGTCGCGACGCTGCGTGAAGCGCGCAAGACCGACGAGCCCGACGTCGTGCAGGCGGCGGCCGCAGCGGAACGCGCGGGCGCCGACGGCATCACCGTCCACTTGCGCGAAGACCGGCGTCACATTCAGGACGCCGACGTCACGGCGCTCGCGCGTAGTGTGCGCACCGTTCTCAATCTGGAGCTCGGCGCGCACGCGGAAATCGTCGGGATCGCGGCGCGCATGAAGCCGTTTCAGGCGACGCTCGTGCCGGAGAAGCGCCAGGAGATCACGACCGAGGGTGGGCTCGCGCTGCGGAAGCGTGATCGACGGCTCTCGGGCGCGATCGCACGACTCAAGGATGCCGGGATCCGCGTGAGTCTCTTCATCGACCCGTCCATCAAGACGATTGACATCGCGCAATCACTCGGCGTGCCCGCGATCGAAATGCATACTGGTCGCTACGCCCACACGTGGCGGCGTGGCGACGCCGCACTGAGGGAACTGCGCCGCGCCGCTGCGCACGCGAAGCAAATCGGCCTCGCCGTCCACGCGGGGCATGGGCTGACGTATCAGAACGTGCAGCCCGTAGCGGCCATCCCAGAGATCGAAGAGCTCAACATCGGCCATTCGATCGTGAGTAACGCGGTCTTTTGGGGGCTGGAGGAGGCGGTGCGCCGCATGAAAACGCTGGTCAATACCGCCCGAAATCCCTAGCTTGGAGGCGCGATGACTACGCCCGGCGCCCCCTCCCCTCCTCCTCAGCCACTCGGCATGGGCGACTTCTTCGCCCTCGAGGCGGGGGAGTATCTCGACCGGCTCGATGCCCTGCTCCAACCGGCGGCGCCGCCAGCGGCGGACGAGCTGGTGCGCCTGGCGCGCGCGTTGCGCGGCAGTGCACTGATGGCGAGCCAGCAGGGGATCGCGCGGGCGGCGATGGGACTTGAGGCGCTGGCGCGCGGCGTGCGCGAGGGCCGCCGTCCCTGGGATGCGGCAACGAAGCAAATCACCACCCGGGCGATCGACGACCTCAAGATCTTCGTCCGCAAGGCGGCCAGCTGGACCGATGCCGACACCGCCAGGGCCGAGGCGCTGGCCGGCCAGCTCGAGCAGCTCGGCGGACGCCCCTCGGCGCAGGTCCGCGCGGCCGAGGCGATGGGCCTCGACGCGGGCGCGCGCGCGTTCGTCGCGCGTGAGGGCGCGGCGATCGCGAGCGCCTTGGATCGTGCGGGCCGCACCCTGCGCAGCAATCCCCTGGCGCACGACCCGCTACAGCACGTCCTCAAGGCGCTGCAGCCGCTGCGCGGGCTCGCGGCACTCAACGACTTGCCGCCGCTGCCGGACCTGCTCGACGGCATCGAGCAGGCGATCGGTGAATTGAGCCGGACCAGAGGCGCACCACCCACCGGCGTGGGCGAGACGGTCGCCGAGCTGTTCCAGATGGCGGCGACCTCGATCGCGCACGCCGCACGCGAGGTCGCCGAGCGCGGCCGGCCCGATCCCGAAAGTGCGGAGTTCCGGAAGTTCGCGGGGCTGTTGGTGCAATTCATGGACAGCGAGCCCGACATCGTCCCGATCGAAACTGTCGCCACGATCGTGCACCGCGGCACGCCACCGGGCGGAGAAGGCGCGCGTCCCGCGACCCTCGGCCGGCTCGAGCTGGTGAGCCACGGCGAGCATCTGCGCCAGGCGGCGGACTCCATCGAGCGCGCGCCGAGCGCCACGCAACGTGAGCTGCGGGCGCATACGCTCGCCGGGACGTTCCGCGCTCTCAGCTCCGCCGGCGGCGGCGCCGTCGCCGAGCGCGTGGCCGAGTTCGCGCAGGCCGCGCGCGAGGCGGTGACGAGCGGGATCGCCGTGAACCAGCCGGCGCTCTTCGCCGCCGAGCTTCGCAAGGCAGGCGAGATTCTCACGGAATCCGGAAGCGGTGACGAAACGGCGACGGCGGCGGCGCTCGCGGGCGTCACGCTGGCGGTGCGCCGGCTCGGTGGTGCGCCAACGCCTGCACCTTCACGACCTCCACCAACAGCCGTCACACCTCCAAAACCTGCCGCGCCAGCGGCGCCAACCACGCCGGCCGATCGCGCGCGTCCGTCGGGTCCGAGCCGGGCGCCGAGCCTCGAGTCCTCGCCGGATCTGGCGGGCACGTGGATGCGGTATCAACAGATGGTCGCGGCCGGCGTGGGACCGGCCTCGCTCGAAGAGTTGTTGGCGGGCGGCTCCTCCAGCAAACCGACGAACGGCGGCGAACCGGTAGATATCCGGACCCTGCTCTACAAGGGCGCCAGTGCCCGTCAGCGTGCGCAGGAGTTACGCGAGGCGGCTAAGCGCGCGAGCGGCGAAAGCCTGCGCGCGATCATCGACGAAGTCTGCGACCTCGTTGTCCTCGCCATCGAACCCGAGTAGGAGTCAGCGCTGGAGGCGAGCCTGGCTGATCGGGCTCGTCGTCAGCGTGGCGCTGCTCGGCTGGGTCCTCTACAAGATCAATGTCCGCGAAGTATGGGCGGACGCGCAGCACGCCGACCCGCTGTGGCTGCTCCTCACCGTCGTCGTCGCCACCCTCACCTTCCCGGTTCGGTCGATTCGCTGGCGGCTGATCCTCCGCGACCAGGACGGCCGGCCCTTCCCGTGGCTCCCCTTGTGGCATGCGACGACGATCGGGTTCATGGCGAACAACCTGCTTCCCGCCCGCGCCGGTGAAGTCGCGCGGGGCTACGTCGCGTCGCGTCAGCTACCGGTGCGCTTCTCGACGGCGCTCGCGTCCATCGCCGTCGAGCGGGTGTTCGACGCGCTCGTCATGCTGGGGTTGATGGCCGTCGCGATCGCCGCGCCGTCCTTCCCGGCGCACGCGGTCGTCAACGGGCGCTCGCTGTCGGCGATCGCCGCGGCCGCGGCCGCGCTCTTCGGCGTCCTGCTGATCATGGCGTTCATCATGGTGCATCGCCCGGCGCTCTGGCGGGCGCTGCTGGCGCGCATTGCCCGCCGCCTGCTGCCGGCACGGGCCGCGGAGCGCGTGATTCATGGGGCGGAGGGCCTGCTCGCGGGCCTCGCCGTCCTCAAGAGTCCGGGCCGCTTCGCCGGCGTCGTTTTCTGGTCGCTGGTGCTGTGGATCAAGAACGCGGCGGCGTTCGCGATCTGCTTTCGGGCCTTCGGCCTCGATGTGCCACTGGAGGCGGCGCTGCTGCTGCAGGGCATCATCGGCTTCGGCGTGGCGGTACCTTCGACGCCGAGTTTCATCGGCGTCTTCGAGGCCGCCACCTTGCTGACGCTGCAGCTCTACGGCGTGAATTCCAACCTCGCGGTGAGCTACGCATTGACCTATCACCTCACGACGTTTCTGCCGATCACACTGCTCGGTCTGTGGTCGCTGTCGCGGCTGCACCTGCACCTGCGCGATCTCAAGACCGCCGCTGCGGGAGAGCCGGCATGACCGCGGACACGTTGCGCGTCGCGGCGCACGCCAAGGTCAATCTCTTCTTGCGTGTTCACGCGCGCGAGTCGTCCGGGTTTCATCAGATCGAAACGGCGTTCGCCTTGCTCGAGTTTGCCGACGAGCTGGTCGTGCGACGCACGGCAGCCGGCGTGGCGTTGCAACTAGACGGTCCCGACCTCGGCCCGGCGGAGGAGAATCTGGCCGTGCGGGCGGCGCGAGCCGTTCTGAACGCCACAGGCAACCGCTTCGGCGTGGCGATCGAGCTCAGCAAGCGGATCCCCGTGCGCGCCGGGCTGGGCGGAGGCTCGAGCGACGCCGCCGCCGCGCTGCATGCGGTCAACGCGCTCGCCGGAAACGCCGTGCCGCGGCACGAGCTGCTCCATTTCGGCGCGAAACTCGGTTCCGACGTGCCGTTCTTCGCGAGCGGCGCGCCGCTCGCGCTCGCCTGGGGCCGCGGCGAGCGCCAGTTCCGCGTGCCGGCTCCCCCTGCCGCGCCGGTGCTCATTGCCGTGCCGCCGATCGCGGTGGCGACCCCGGACGCCTACAAATGGTGGGACGAGCAGAACCCTTCCCCGACTTCACGCGGGCCCGTCACGCTCGATGCCGAAGCGCTCGCCACCTGGGGAAGCATCGGCCGGCTCGGCGGCAACGACTTCGAAACCGTGGTGTTCGGCAAGCATCCGCAGCTGCGCACGCTGTACGAGCGCGTCGCCGAGACGGGCCCGGTGTGGGTGCGGCTATGCGGATCGGGCAGTGCCCTGGCGGCGGTCTATAAGAAGGAGAGTGAGCGGGACGACGCGGCGCAGCGGCTGGGCGAGAAAAGCCAGCGGTTGATCAAGACCGCGACCCGGTCGGCGGCGAGTGACCCGCCGCAGGCAGCCTAGGGTATACTCTAGGGATTCTACCCTGATCTCGACGCGATCGCGATAAGCGTGGACGTCCAACCCAGCAGCGTCATCCCAGGTAACGCCGCGGACGTCCTCCTCACCGTCACTAACACTTCGATCCGTCCTATAGAAGTGTCGAGTTGCCCGATCTACTTCTGGGTTCAGGACATGAGTGGGCGCGTCGTGGGTGGTGCGAAGACCGGGATGTGCATCGCGATGTATGTCCCGCTACGCTTCGCTCCCCGGGAAACCAAAACGCTCACACAGACCTGGTTTGCTCAAGACACCCAGAACGTTCCTGCAGGCGCGTATCGCGTGTTTGGCTGGGTGAACGACCCCGCGCATCACTCGCTCCCAAAGAGCGTCACGGTGCAGCCTGCATCATCGACGAGTTTTTGACGGAGCAAACACCGCCCGGGCAGCGGCCAGCGTGCGCAGCGCGCCGGCCTGCTCGGCGGGCGTATTCCACGCGGTGCTCGCGCGTGTAAACGCGTCCAACCGATCGATCCACCGCACAAAGAACGCCGCGTCTTCCGCCGAGCGCACCGGCTGATCGCCCACGCGCACGTAGATCGGGCTCGTCGACGCGAAGGGATACAGATCGAGCACCGGCATTTCGGCGCGATCGGAGTAGGCGCGCAGTACGTACCAGCCGCTCGTGCTCACGGGAATCGAGATCGTGTCGTGCGCCGCTGTTCGGTCACCTCGCAGGGCGATCGAAGCCACGATCTTGCCGTTCCCGATGATCTCCAGGTGATCCACCGCAACATTGGACCGCAGAGCGACTCGCGCCGTAAGCCGATGGCGGCCGGCTGACAGCCGTATTTCATCGCCGACCGCGCGCCCGGCAACCGAAAACTCGAGCAGCGGCCCGTTCGTCACGAACGTGCGCCCGGCCTTGAGTGCCGCGAGCCAGCTGCGATGATCGAGCGTGGCGCCTGAGTGCACGAACACGCGCACCAGCCCGGGCGGTCCCCGCAGGCTCGCGAAATTCGGGAATGCGTCCGTCCCCGCCGCCACCGGCAGCCGGAATCCGCAGTTGAGCAAACGGTACCAGATCTCCGACGTGATGAGATGGTCGGAGTATCCCATGACCTCGAGATAATCGACTTTCCCGAGCGCGACGTCGACGGGGAGCTCGTAGGAGAGCAGCGCGGTGCTGTCGGCGGGATCGGGCTTCGTGTCGAACGGATGCACGTAGCCGACCAGCGCACCTTGCTGATGCGCCAAATCCGCGATCGTGGCGTTCGTCGGCGCGAGACTCGCTGCGGCGGTATTGGGATAGCCGGCGTATTCCGGCAGCAGATAATGTGAGCCGAGGCCGAGCAACCCAATGTGACCCCAGACGCTGGTGTGAAATTCCTGCGCGTGAAGCAGCAGGAACGTCGCGCTCGACACCGGATCGGGACCAACCCGGAAGTAGGAGATGTCCGGAATCCGCTGCTCCTTGTTCACGATCAGATTCTCGACGACGTGGAGATCCTCGGCGCGCGCCTGAAACGCAAGATGCGGCGGCGTGTTGCGGTAGGTCCCGCCGTAGTTCATGTGGACATGCACGTCCCCGCTCCACCAGCCGCGCGCCGGCAGATTGTCCAGACGCTCGAGAGTGATACGGCGTGTGACACGAACACCCGTCGGCACGTTCACGTCGGCACGAAAGACGTGATACTCCGGTCCACGCCACACCTCGACGTGCGTTCGTCCGGCTGGTACCGTGAGTTCGGCAGAGCCGTTCGAGTGGAAGTACGGATACTCGAATTGCCGCTCAGCTCGGTCAAAGGCCTCGTCGGCATGCCACCAGGCGTCGTCGGGCGCATAGCCGCGTCCCGACGAATCCGAGACTGAGACGCGAGCGGCGAGCGGCCTGCCTGCACGGTCGACAATGTTCAGATGGAGAGCTCCAACGGCGCCGCGGTAGCTGCGCACCCGCGCTTGGATTGGTTGCTTGCGCCCACCGACGACGTCGATCACCCACAGCGACGTATTACCGCCTTCGTTTGAGATCGCGGCGATGCGGCTGCCGTCGCGCGACCAGCGCGGTGCCGTGACATCGAACTCGCCGTACGTGAGTGGAAATGGGTCCCCCGCCCCCCCGCCCTCGCTTGTCATCAGCCAGAGCTGATTCCATTGCCGGCCGAGGTAGGAGCTGTAGACGACGCGCGTGCCGTCGGGAGACCAATCGGGCCGGGCCTTCCAAGTCGTCTCCTCGTAGCGCAGCTCGCGCAGCCCCCCCGGTGCGCCGGGACGCGCCTCCATCCGCCAGAATCCGCCGCTGCCGTAGATGTGGTCACGATTGGAAACGAGAATGATCTCTTTGCCGTCCGGCGACCACGTCGGCGAGATGTAGTGGTCCCACGTGCTGTAGTAATAGCGCGGGAGTTTGCTATCGTTGTCTTCAGTGAGACGTACGGGCTCGCCGAAAAGCAGATCCTTCGCCACTTCGTGGCTCAGGACATGGATGTGCCAGCGGCCGTTGTAGACCGATGAGACGAACGCGATACGCGATCCGTCCGGCGACCAGCGCGGCTCGACGTTGACCGCGCCGTTGGCGGTGAGCGGCGTGACGTTGCCGGAGGCCACGTCGAGCGACTCGAGCTCGATGGCATCATGCGCGTAGCGCGAGAACACCACCGTCCGGCCGTCGGGTGACCAGTCAGGTTGATAATCGTAGGCCGGTCCGGCGGTGATTTGCGCAACGGTATCCGAGCCGATGCGCTGGCGCCACAACGTCCCTTGCATCGAGTAGATCAGCTCGGTCCCATCCGGCGACCAGGTGACCGCGCTGGGACCGCTGGTCACCTGCGGGACGTACATCTCGCGCCAGTAGTAGGCGTGGGGGAGGTCGACCTGCCGAAGAACTGGCGCGCGCTGGGTCTGAAGGGGCTGCGCCCCTACGAACAACACCACGCCTAGCGCGACGACCCGAGCCACCGCGAGCGTCACGACGTGAGATACAATCGCTGAGGGTCGAGCACCTCACGCAACAGCTGCAGCTCGACGCGCGTCGGGGGATCGAGCCGCGCGAGCTTCGGGCGGGAACGAAGCTTCCACCCAACGCTTGCCTGCACGTCACCCGCTGCGACGCCGGGGTACAGCGCCGCGAGCAAGAGCTCTCCGCCCGCACCATCGGGCTCGAGCACACCCTTGTCGGTGATCACCCGCTTCACCCGCTGCCCCGGACTCGTGATGAAATCCACGCGCTCAGGGAATGTGCGCGGCGAAAGCTTCGAAATGATCAGGATGCGTTGCGCGTGAATCGCGATTTCGGCTGCGCCGCCCGAGCCCGGGAGCCGCACCTTGGGCCGCTGGTAGGGCCCGATGACGGTCGTATTGATGTTGCCGTGGCGATCGACCTGCGCGCCGCCGAGGAACCCGACTTCGATCCGCCCGTTCTGGAGAAACAACTGGAACACATCCGCCATGCCGCAGACCATCAGCGAGCCGGTGACGAGCGCCGGATCGCCGATCGAGACGGGCAGGCGCGACGGGGTGGCGCCGACGGCGCCCGATTCGTAAATGAGCACGAGATTGGGCGCGTGCGTCCGCCGCGCCAGGTTGCAGGCGAGGTTCGGCAGGCCGATCCCCACGAACACCACCTCGCCGTCCGCCAGCTCGCGCGCCGCGACGGCGGCCATCATCTCGTCGGGGGTGTAGGCGTCAGAAGCCGTAGTTGACCCCGGCGCAGCGTTGCTCCCCTGCCTTGAGCCGCTCTACGAGTCTG
Source organism: Gemmatimonadales bacterium (assembly GCA_035637355.1). Lineage (GTDB taxonomy): Bacteria > Gemmatimonadota > Gemmatimonadetes > Gemmatimonadales > GWC2-71-9 > 20CM-2-65-7. The sequence goes on along the minus strand of DASPXJ010000032.1, from coordinate 9,912 downwards.
GGCTGCTTCTGCATGTATTGTCCGCGATCGCTCACGCCGTAGACGAATTCATCGAGGTAGCTCGCCAGCTCCGCCCGGTCGCGCGAGATCGCCTCCCAGCCGACGTAGAAATCGTTGTCGCGGTCGTAGTAGCCTTGCGCGTACGACGGATGCGCGCCCCACGGTTCGACGACGACGGCGCTCACGATGGCCGCCGGAATCAGCGTGCGATTGGGATCGGAGCGGATCACGCGCTCGTCCACCAATTCCTCCACCACGACGATGACGCGCTGGGAGGCGAAGGCGGCCTCCTTCTGCACGCCGAGCAGTCCCCAGATCTGCGCGTTGCCCTGCGCGTCGGCGCGCTGCGCGTGCACGATCGTCACATCGGGATTGAGCGCCGGCACGGTAGCCAGCGCTTCGCCGGTATACGGGCAGGTTACCGACTTGATGCGGGGATTGGCGCGCGGCAGGTCCGTGCCCGTGTAGTCGCGCAGCGTCCAGAACGGCAACCGCGCCGCGCCCGCGCTAAACCTTGCGACCATGCCGAAATGCGAATACTCCTCGATCTCCAGCGTCCCGCCCTCCACCGCTCGGCGAAACGCGTGCAACGAGCCGACGCCCGGGTTGCCCGCCCATGAGAACACGAGCTTCTTGGCGCAGCCGGCGGCGATCATCTGGTCGTAGATCAGGTCGGGCGTGAGACGGCACAACGTGAGGTCGCGCCGCCGCTGGCGGATGACTTCGTGTCCCGCGGCGAACGAGATGAGGTGGGTGAAGCCTTCGATGACGACGACGTCGCCGTCACGCACGAAGCGCGCGACGGCGTCCTGCATCGACATCACTTTTGACGCTAGTCCGACATCTCGCGCAGGCACTCGTCGATGATCCGGAGGGCGGTGTCCACGTCGTACTCGTCCACGACGAGTGGCGGCGCGAGCCGCAGCGAGCTCTTGCCGCAACCGAGCAGCAGCAGGCCCTTCTTGAACGCGCGGCCCACGATTTCGTGCGGGATCTCGGGCGCCGGCTCGCGCGTCGCGCGGTCTTTCACGAACTCCACGCCCACCATCAGGCCGCGGCCGCGCACGTCGCCGATCGCGGCGTACTTCTGCTGCAGGCGGTGCGCACCGCTGATCAGGCGGTCGCCCATCGCGATGACGTTGGGGAGCAGCTCCTGCTCGACGATGTCGAGCGTGGCCAGCGCCGCCGCGCAGCACACCGGGTTGCCGCCGAAGGTGGTGCCGTGCGCACCAGGCTTCCATTTCATGATCGATTCTTTGGCGATGATCGCGCCGATGGGCATTCCACTTCCCAATCCCTTCGCGGACAGCAAAATATCGGGCTCGATGCCTTCGTATTCGCACGCCCACATCCTGCCGGTGCGTCCCACCCCGCACTGGACCTCGTCGCAGACGAGCAGGATGCCGTAGCGATCGCAGATGTCGCGCAAGTCCTTGAGGTAGCCGGCGGGCGGAACCACGTAGCCGCCCTCCCCCTGGATCGGCTCCACGAAGATCGCGGCGACGCTGTCGGGCGCCACCTTCTTGACGAACAACTCCTCTTCGATCCACGAGGTACAGCGCCTGGTACACGCCGATTCGCCGCGGCAGTACTCGCAGCGATAGCGATAGCCGTACGGCACGTGGTGGATCTCGGGCACGAACGGCGCGAAGCCGGAGCGCTGCACCGCTTTGCTCGCCGTGAGGCTCAGCCCGCCGTAGCTGCGGCCGTGGAATGCGCCGAGGAACCCAATGATGGCGGGCCGGCCGGTCGAGTGCCGTGCCAGCTTGATCGCGCCTTCGACGGCTTCGGTCCCGGAGTTCGACAGGAAGACGCGCTTCTTGCTTGGGCCCGGCGCGAGCTGCGCGAGCCGCTCGCACAACGCCGCGAAGCTCTCGTAGTAGAAGTCGCTGCCGCAGATATGAAGGAAGCGCGCCGCGGCGTCCTGCACGGCCTTCACGACTTTGGGATGCCCGTAGCCCGTGGACGCGACGGCGATTCCCGCCATGAAATCGAGGAAGCGGTTGCCGTCCACATCCTCGACCATCGCGCCCTGGCCGCGGGCGACCGCGAGTGGATACTCCTTCGGATACGACGTGGAGGCGAAGCGGTCCTGCCGCTCGACGATGGCCCGGGCCTTGGGACCCGGTGGCGGCACGACGATGCGCGGGTAGTCGCGAGTCGGAGCAGGGCTCATGTGTCGATCACCGTGCGGCTCTGCTCCCGCATGAATTGCGCGACGTAGTAGGGTCCGCAGCCACCCTTGCCGCTCGACCCCGATCCCTTCCATCCGGTGAACGGCTGCGCGCCCGGCCAGGCGCCGGTCGTCGCGCCCGTGCGCTTATTGACGTAACACACCCCGGCCTCCACTGCGTCGAAGAAGCGAGCGATTTCCGCATCCCGTTTGGAAAAGATTCCGGCGGTGAGCCCGTAGTCCGCCTTATTGGTCTCCGCGATCGCTTGATCCAGCCCCGAGACCTCGCCAATCGCGAGGAACGGCACGAACAACTCCTCGCGGAACAGCGCCGACTCGAGCGGCAGCCGGGCGACGGTGGGAGCGACAAAATGGCCGCGATCGAAGCGCTCCCCGGTGAGACGGCCGCCGCCGAGCAGTATCTCCCCTTCCTTCCTAGCCTGCGCGACCGCACGCTCGAACTTGGCCACGGCCTCGGCGTTGATGACGGGGCCAAAGAAGATCTCGCGCTCGGTGGGATCACCGATCTGCAAGGATCGGGTGCGTGCCAATAACCGTTCCAGGAACGTTCCACTCACGTTCTCATGTACATACACTCGCGATGTCGCGCTGCATTTCTGATTCTGGAGCCCGAACGCGGAACGCGTGACCCCTTCGGCGGCGGCATCGAGGTCGGCACTATCCATGACGATCGCGGCGTTCTTGCCCCCGAGCTCCAGCAGGCAGGGCTTGATCCAGCGACTCGACAGGTCGTGATAGATGTGCATGCCCACAGCTTTCGAGCCGGTGAACACGACGCCGTCGATCTGGGGATGTCGCCACAGCGCTTCGCCCGCCTCAGAGCCGTGCCCCGACAGATAATTGAAGAGACCAGGCGGCAGACCGGCGTCGCGATACACCGCGTACAGCTCGAGCCCCGTCCAGGGAGCGTCTTCGGCCGGCTTGTAGACGACGGCGTTGCCGGCGACGAGCGCCGCGGATGACATACCGGTCGAGAGGGCAAGCGGGAAGTTGAACGGCGCGATGCAGGCAAACACACCGTAGGGCCGCAGCACATCGGTGTTGCGCTCGACGGGCGTGACCTTGGCCATCTGCCGCACGAAGCCGCCGGCGTCTTTGACCTGATCGCAGTAGTAGTCGATCAAATCCGCGGACTCTTCGGCGTCGCCCATCGCCTCGAGCCGGCTCTTCCCCACTTCCAGGCTCATCACGGCGGCCAGCTCGAACTTGCGTTCGCGGATCAGGGCGGCCGCGCGGTGCAGCACTTCGACGCGCTCGTGCCAGTCGCGATGGGCCCAGGCGGCTTGGGCCGCGTGCGCCGCGGCCACGGCGCGGTCGACATGCGCCGCCGTTGCCGTCGCGAAGGTGCCGAGCACGACGCTGGTGTCGATCGGTGAGGTATCGACGATCGGCTTGGGAGACGAAGTGACCGCCTCACCGCCGATGTAGAGCGGATAGTCGCGGCCAAACCTGGAGCGCACGAGGGCCAGTGCCTCGTCGAACTGGCGATGAAACAGCTCCCAGTCGACGTTGGCCGAGGTGTAGGTGATTTTCGACTGCGGGACGGCTACGGTCGCCAAGAACTCTCCCGTGTTATCAGTCGTCGGTAGTCGGTCATCAGCTTGTTTACCGATGACTGACAACCGATGACCGAATACTCTTCACCGTTGTCTCCAGCGCCTGCGTAAAGCGGTTCACGATCTCATCTATTTCGCTCTCCGTCACGATGAACGCCGGCGCGACCATGACGAGGTCGCCGTTCGTGCCGTCGGCCTGGCCCACGTTCGGCCACACCGTGAGCCCGGCGTCGAGGGCCGCATCGGCAAATCGCTCCGCAAACTTTGCCGAGCGTGGGAACGGGGCGCGGCTCGCTTTGTCCTCGACGAATTCGATGCCGGCGAGCAAGCCGCGGCCGCGCACATCCCCAACGTGCGGCAAATCGGCCAACATCCGCAGCCGCTCGTGCAACACGCGACCCATCTTGGCGCAGCGCTCGACGAGCTTGTTCTGCTTGAGGTAGCGCATCGTGGCGACGCCGGCGGCGCACGCGACGGGGTGATGCGAGAACGTCTGCGCGTGCATGAAGCTGCCGGAGCCCTTGGCGATGGCGTCGACGATTCTGTCGGGCGCCGCGATCGCGGAGAGCGCCGCGTAGCCGCCGGAGATCCCTTTCCCCAGCGTCATGATGTCGGGCGCGACGCCATAGGGCTCGATCGCCCACCACGTCCCGGTGCGTCCGACGCCGACCAGTACCTCGTCCGCGATGAACAGCACGTCGTGCCGATCGCAGATCTCCCGCACTCGGCGAAAGTACTCGGGCCGGGGCGTCGAGCCGCCGGTGGACGAGCCGCCGACCGGCTCCGCGATGAACGCCGCCACATTTTCGGCGCCGAGCCGGGTGATGGCTTCTTCCAGGACGTTGCCGCTACAGACGGGACACGACGCATTCTGCCCGCCGCATTCACAGCGATAGGGATAGGAGGCCGGAATGCGGTGCACGTCCACGAGCCAGGGGCGGAACATCGCCTTGTAGGCTTCGCGGGCCGATGCCGAAAGGGCGAGCAGCGTGCTGCCGTGGTAGCCGGGACCCAGCGCGATGATCCGATTTTTGCCCGGCCGTCCCCGTTCGATCCAGTACTGTCTCGCTAGCTTCAGCGCGGCCTCGACCGCCTCGGATCCACTACAAAGGAAGTAGAGCTTCGAGAGGTCACCGGGCAGCGTCTCGGCCAGCTCGTCCGCGAGATTCTCGACCGGCCCGTGGGTGAACATGGTGCCGGACAGATATCCGAATTGCCGGCATTGCTCGGCGACCGACTGCGCGATCTCGGGGTTGGAGTGCCCGATGTTCGCCACGTACGCCCCGCCGACGGCGTCGAGGTAGCGTTTGCCGCGCTCGTCGATCAGCCAGCAGCCCTCGCCGCGCACGATTTTGGGGTATTCGTATCCCAGCTTGCGGTAGAAGACGTGGCTGTTGGGATGGCGGTGGACGGTCACCTGGAAAAGTTACGATGGCCAAGACGAAGGGGCGAGCATGGCCGCTCGCCCCTGATTAAGTTCAATCGCCTGAAGCCTCTGGCCCCTCGTCCAATGGCAGGACAGCGGACTTTGGATCCGTCAATCTAGGTTCGAATCCTAGGGGGCCAATTCGATTCACTCACCCCTCCGCCAGAAGTCTCAAGGAATGACTCCGAGCGCACGCGCGATGTTGATCCGCCCCCTGCCGTAATACGGATCCACACCTGGTTCGCCCAGGTCGTCCGCCGAATGCTCGATCGCTGCCTGAATCCGATCTGGTTGTCCCTTGCCCAGTTGGCTCACCAACAGTGCAGCCAAGCCGGATGTGACGGCCGCGCCGAAGCTCGTGCCTGTGCTGGACCAGATCCTGCTCCCGGTCCGACATGGGCCTGGGTTCCCACCGACCCGTGTCGTCCCTGAGCAGACAAGCCAGACGGTCGTCGCGGTTCCCATGGTACCCATCCCCCCGGGGCCGGCAACGGTTATCGTGGAGCGACCAAACGCGGTATATGGCGCTATCGCGTCTACATTCTGCCACGGCCCGTCGAGACCGGCTGCGGAGGTTGGCGCTGTAGCGCTGACGCAAATCACGTGTACGGCGCTGCAGAACTTGAAGCGGGTGCCATCATGGTCGAAATCGGCCATGTCGTTTCCCGCCGCGGCCACCATGACCGCGCCTCTGCGGTGCGCATAGCTCGTCGCGCGGTTCACTGCCGCGACGATCCCCGGGAAGGAGTCTTTGCTGAACTCCAGAGGGATGCTCAGGTGAATGACATCGGCGTCATGATCCGCCGCGTAGACAATGCCGGCCAGATAGACGCTGATGCAGTTGCTGCGGAACCGATCGTGCACCTTCACACTGAAGAGCGTCGTTCGCTGGGTGACGCCGGCCAGCAAGCGCGCGTTGCTGGCGATCAGGGCCGCGACCGCCGTGCCGTGCGAGTGCAGATCGCTGAACAACTCGCGGCCGGGGAATCTGACCCGCACTGTGTCATCTTCACTGCTGGTGAGCCGGCCGGGCTCGGTCCCGGTGCAGTGCTGTGATAGAGTGAGCAGTGATGTGGAGCGGTTCAGATCCACATGCCCGGCGAGATCGTCGTTGAGGTAATCAATACCGGTGTCAAGGATTGCCACCCGGACGTCGGGATCGCCAAGAAGGCCCACGCTCCACGCGGCATCGGCATGGATCGCTCGGAGATTCCATTGGCGGGCATAGAATGATGCATCGGTCGGCGCTGCGGCGCTTTGCACGGCTACGGCCGTCGCATCGCTTTCACCCGGGTCTATAGCCAGATCCTCGGGGTCGGCGGCAGCACTGAGGATCAAGTCCGGCTCTACAGCGATAATGCCAGGAACGGATCTCAGCTCTTGAGCCCCTGCCGCCGTGAGTCCCGTCACCACCGCGAGACCGATGTTCTCGAGATGGGCGTCCACAACTCCGCCGAGCGCCGAAACACGACCGCCCAAATCGGATGGCGCCCCGTTTGGATCGAGCACCAGCAAGAACCTGGATTCTGCGGGTTGTGATATGCTCGCCATGCTCGGCTGGAGTGATGCCGACCTCGAATTCACCGCGTCCAGTGCATCGCGACACCCGAACAGCGAGCAAACGATGGACACAACAGCCAACGTTCCTGCGCGATCGCCGTACATGAGTACCTCCTGAGCAGCGTAGGCGTGCCAGCGAACTGCTGTGGAGTGAGACGGACATCGGCCCGCAACTGCTCAGGGTGCTTGGCGAGGTGCTCGAGGTCTGGTCAGGCTCGTCAGTGCTGGAGACCACGCCGGCTGGGATTCGGCATCAGGCGTGACCGTGAGGCGCGTGACACCGGACCCGTCGGCGTTGATCGTGTAAATGTCCCACCCATCGCCATCGCCGGGGCGCCGGCCGTGGAATGCCAGTTTGGTCCCGTCCGGAGACCACGCCGGCCAGTAGGCCGCATACTCCGTCAATCGTGTAGCGCCCGAGCCATCAGCGAGCATCACATGAAGGGTTGTGATATCACAAGGCTGCGCGCCTCCCGTGGCCACGCAGCTCGTGTACCGCTGAAAGGCGATCTTCGTGCCGTCGGGTGACCACGCCGGGCTCGAGTCGTAGCCGTCATAGCCGGAGGTGAGGTGTGCCGCGCCGGACCCGTCCGCGTTCACGACGTCGATCGCACCAAAGCCATTCGGGAATGCGATCCTCGCCCCATCAGGAGACCAGGCAACGCGATCGCTTTGCGGTACGGTCACGCCGAAATAATCGACCTCGACGATTCTCGTCACCCCGGTCCCATCCGCGTTCGCAACGAAGAGGTCGCCGCTCCCGGCATCGATGCTTCCGCCCCAAAAGGCGATCTTGGTCCCGTCCGGAGACCATTGCGCGCCGAAGTCGTCCCCCTGATAAGGGCTTCCGGATGACGAAACCGGCAGCACGTCGGTCAATCGCGTAACGCCAGAGCCGTCGGCGTTCATCGTGTAAATGTCGTACGTTCCGCTGCTGGGACCGTCGGTCGTAAACCTCGCGAAGGCGATACGGCGACCGTCGGGCGACCATGTGGGGCCGAGATCCGCGCCGCTTGCTCCGTTGGTCAGTCGTGCGGTCCCCGAGCCGTCCATGTTCATCACGAACAAACCATCACGATACCGGTTGAAAACGATCGAACTCGCGCTCGAGTTTGGCGAGAGAATGCTGAATTCCGCGCTGCTTCCAGCGCTCAGCCCACCGGATCGGGCGGTCAGCGTGAACCCGCTGCCGCTCTGATCGAGGCTGAGGTCTCCGAATGTGGCAACACCATTCACAGCCTGAACGGATGTCGTGCCTGACAAGACTGCTCCAGCGGGTCCAGCGCCAATCGCCACGCTGACGACGCCGGCGAAACTCGTGACCGCATTTCCCGCTCCGTCGGTCGCAACCAGGCGGACGCCCGGTGTCAATTTCAACCCGACGCCCGTTGCGCTCGGTTGCACACTGAAGCGCAGCTCACTTGCAGCCGTGGCCTCCGTGATGAAGTCAACGACCACAGGCGCACTGAGGCTGTCGCCATCCAGGTCAAGAACGCCCTCACCGATAACGAGCGAATACGCGCTCCCCGACTCGAGCGCTGCCAACGGGGTAAACGCGGCGGTCAGGTGATTGGTGTCGGGAAACGCGAACGACCCTGAGACGGGCTGCGAGTCCTTCAGTAGACGTATGCTCGCGTTGGAGACTGTGGACACGTCAATCGGCTCGCTGAACACAATGAACATCTGTGAGTTCAAGGGCACATCGCGCTTTCGCGGAGGGGGATCGGTGCGTACCACAATGGGCCGTGCCGCGAGCGCTACGACAGGGGCAAAGCGGAGTACTCGCTCGGTTCCGGCGATGGCGACCTGGATGGCAAGGGTATCACCAGCTTGGGCAGCGATGGCCACGGGATCGAAACCTCCGGCAGTCATCGGCGCGGCGACGGTCGACCCGGTCTGCAGATTGCGGATGCTCGCCACACCGTCTCCGGAAACGGTTCCGGGCGGCAGCGAGACGAAGACCACCTCGGCGGCGAACTGTGCAAACTGCGAAGACGTTGCACTGGTGGTCGCCGCAGCAGTCGCAGCGACGGGGTCGGAAACGCTTCCCGGCCAGGGCGCGGCCTCTCTGGCTTGCGGGCCCGCGACATGGTCGCCGGCGAGACATCCCGTCGCGCAGACGACAGTCACCAACAGCCCTGGCGTGCTCCTTCGCATATCACCTCATCTTGCTCGTCGCCTGACTGCATTCGGCGACATACGACGGACACTGGGGCGGTACTTGCTCATCTCGCCCCTCCCACAGTCACAAACCCCGCCCAGTAAAACGGATTCGCCGTCGCCGGCGCGGCAATCAGCGCGCGCTGCGCCTCGGCCAGCGCCCGCCCCGGGTCGGCCGCGACGTCGCCCGCACCGTAGAAGCGTTCCATCAACGCCGCCGTCGCCCAGTCGTCCACCGGCCACAGCGTCGCCATCACGCGGCGAGCCCCGGCATGCAAGAACGCGCGCGTGAGCCCAACCCAGTCGTCGCCCGCGGGTACATCCGCAAGCGCCCCCGAGCCGAGTCCCGTCTGGCATGCCGACAACACGACGAGTTCGGCTGCGAGGTTGAGACCGAACACTTCGTGCACCTCGAGACGCCCGTCTTCCGCGCCGTCGCGCGCGAGCTGCACGAACGAGAACAGCGGGTTCTGCTTGTTGAGCACGCCGTAGGTCGCGAGGTGCAGCACGCGGTGCGTGGACGCGAGCCGACGAAAGGCCGACTCCGTCGCCGCGCTGCCGGTCAGGACCTGCGCATCCGTCCCGGCAAGGCGCCGGATCGTCGCCACTTCCTGACTCGATCCCGGCAGCGTCGCGGGCCGCGGCGCGAATGCCAACACGCCGGCGCCGGGCGGCCCCGCGGGTCGATCACCCAGAGCGATCCATACGGACGCCGATGGAGTCATCGCCAACTCGTACCGCTGGACGAGAAACCGCCCGGCGGTATCCATCAGCGCGGCGAATGGCAGATACTGCAGCTCGGCGTGCGGGACGAGGATCAGTCGGGTCTTCCCGGCGAGCAATCCCGTCTCTTCGACGGGAGCGATCAGCGCCGCGTGCAGCCGACGCAGTGGCCCGCGCCAGAGAGAATCGGTCCCCCGCGGGGTGAGGACGCCGCGGGCGAACTCGACGAGTCGCGCCAGCTCCTGGCGCCGCATCCCGAGATCCAGCACGGCAACGGTATCGCTGGTCACGAC